>JAAVZW010000045.1 GCA_022791835.1 Clostridia bacterium
GCTGTTGTTCCTATTAGTGGTTCATCTCCTGTAATATTTCGTATTACCACTGCTGTTATGATTACTATAATAATAATCATGATTAATAGAGCGATTAGAGTTATGCCTCTTTCGCTTGATTGATTGGTTTGCATTTGTTTTCTCTTCCTTTCTTTTGATTTTTATTGGGTATTCCTTCGTAGAACGGACTCCGAGGACGGCGCCCCTACATTTGTTGTTTTTTATTTAGCATGTCATTTAAATTATGGATAGCATACTTAAACTGGGGTATACTGTACTTAAAGCGTCTCACACTCAAACGCCAATTACCCCCTTATGGCAAGAAACAAAAATAGCCAAAGTCAAAACCAAACAAACCCAAAACTATTCTTATTTCCTCCCATAAAGCTCAAATATTTTACACGTATTACGTGTATTCGATATTATTATACACGCAATACGTGTATTTGTCAATACACGTATCACGAATATTTTATAATATTTATAGGAGGAAGCTATGAACCTAAAAATTAGAGATATTAGAGAAGATAGAGACCTAAAACAAAAGAAGCTTGCTGAACTTTTAAATTGCACTCAGCAAACCTACTCAAGATATGAAACAGGAGAAATTACTATTGATATTGAAAGTCTAATACAACTCGCTACTTTCTACAATACTTCTATCGATTATCTTGTAGGTTTAACAAATGAGCTTAATCCATATCCAAGGAGCTAAAAAGTCAAAACCTATACAAAACCAAAACAAAACACTTTAAGTATCTTAAATTTACTCAAAGTGTTTTTAATTTATTTATTTTCTTCAATTATCTCCATAACCTTTTGTATAGTTACTTCTTGGTCTAGATTATCTATTACATAATCATATATACCTATTTTTGATTCTTCAAAATCAAATCTACTTAGACGTAGTTCTATTTCTTTCTCATCCGGTCTGTCTACTCTTGCTTCTAGCCTTTTTCTAAGTTCTTCTTTAGGAACTCTTAAAAATATAGTTACTACTTTCATATCATTTTTTAAAATTCTGACTAGATTTTCCGTTCCATTTACATCTACATCTTTTATTACTACTTTTCCTTGCTTTATTTTATCATTTAGTTGTTTTTTAGGAACTCCATAATAATGATTGTGATGTATGTCAAACTCATATAATGCATTTTCTTTGATTAGTCTTTTAAATTCGTCATTATCAACAAATATATATGTTTCACCTGCTATATCTCCGTGGTCTCATTGGTCTGTCTGTAATTGACGGAATGGTTTCTACATTTTCCATTCTTTTGACTATTTCTTTTTTTACAGTATCTTTGCCTGCTCCTGCAACTCCTGATATTATAAGTAACATTTTCCACCTCCTAAGCAGATTGTTCATTAGTTTTTGGCATTGTGTAGATTGTTCCTTCTGCTATTTCTGTTGCAGCAAGTGTTACTACTGATGCTTCTTTTTTAGTTGTACATGGTTCTGCGCCATTTGCAAGTTGTCTAGCTCTTTTTGCTGTTGCTATAACTAGCTCATATCTGTTGTCTACTTTTTTTAGAAGTTCTTGTACTGTTGGTTTTACCATCATAATAAATCATCCTCCTTATTTAAACCATCTTTACTTAATCTGCTGATTACTGTTTCTGGTTGTACTGCTGAGAGTATTATGTGTCCTGTGTCCATTACTATTACTGCACGTGTTTTTCTACCTGTTGTTGCATCTATTACAAGTCGATGTTCTCTTGCTTCTTGTACCATCCTTTTTGTTGGTGCTGCAGTTGGTGCTATTATTGCTATTATTCTAGTTGCTGCGATTATATTTCCATATCCTATATTAATGAATTGCATTTTTTACTCCCTTTTATTAATTTTAATATATATTTTACTACTTTTTTTCAATTAAGTCTAGTAAATTTTCAAATTTTTATTGACTTTTCTGAAAAAAAGTGTATAATAGTTTATATAGTTTAAAGAAGAAGTCATCCACTTCTCACCTTACCTAGGTTACAGGAAAAGGTTATTTATGTATTTTTTATAAATATTTTAAGTTGTGGATAGATTTGTTTTTTGACAAATCTTTTTTCTTTATTGTAGAGATTTAAGGCAAAGTCTTAAAATACTGCTACAAATAAGTTATATAAGGGAGGTTTTAATTATAAAACAAGAATTACTAATTAACGAGCAAATACGTTGTAATGAAGTTCAAGTCATTAGCGATTCTGGTGAAAAACTTGGCACTATGTCTTCAAAAGATGCCATTAACCTAGCTCTTGAAAAAGAATTAGACTTAGTATTAGTTTCACCAAATGCTAATCCACCAGTTTGTAAAGTGATGAACTATGGAAAGTACAAATTTGAACAAGCTAAACGTGAGAAAGAGGCTAAAAAGAAGCAAAAAACTTTTGAAATTAAAGAGTTACGTCTTACTCCAAATACAGAAGAACACGATTTTAATTTCAAACTTAAAAATGCTAGAAAATTCTTAGAAGGTGGTTCTAAAGTTAAAATAACTGTACGCTTTAGAGGTAGAGAACTTAACTATGTTAAGCAAGGTGAAGATATTTTGAATAGATTTACTGAAGAGCTTTCTGATATCGCTACCCCTGAAAAGAGACCTTTCTTAGAAGGTAAAAATATGTTTATAATTTTTTCACTTAATAAATAGAAATTATAATTTTATTAATTTTTAAAGGAGGAATTTTTTATGCCAAAACTAAAAACTAACAAAGCTGCCAAAAAAAGATATAGTATGACAGCAACAGGTAAAGTTAAAAGAACTAAAGCTAATAGAAGACATTTACTTGCTAATAAAACAAGTAGACAAAGAAAAACTGGTAAAATCCAAGATGCTTACGCTGATAAGACTTGCGTACATGGAATTAAGAGATTATTACCATATGATAATTAGGTTTGAAGGAGGAATTTTAAAATGGCAAGAGTTAAAACTGCTAGAATAACACGTAAAAAACATAAAAAAGTATTGAAACAAGCTAAAGGTTATTATGGAGCAAAACATTACAGATTTAGAATGGCTAAACAAGCTGTTATGAAATCTGGTATGTATGCCTACATTGGAAGAAAAGATAAGAAAAGCAACTTTAGAAAATTATGGATTACAAGAATTAACGCTGCTGCTAGACAAAATGGTCTTACTTATAGTAAATTAATTGCAGGTCTTAAAAAAGCTAATATTTCTATTAATAGAAAAATGCTTGCTGAACTTGCTGTAACCGATAGTGAAGCTTTTGCAAAATTAGCTGATACAGCTAAAAACGCTTAAAGTTGTAAAAAATAAGCACAAATGCGTGCTTATTTTTTTACGTAGGAAATTACTAGTTTTGCTAGTAATTTCTGGAGTAAAAAGGTTAAGTTACATTGATTCGCCTGAACGAAGTGAGTGGCATGTGGCGAAGTCGGTTTTTTTATTTCAAATTTACTCCTACTACTCCTCCTATTGCTCCTGATGATATACATATTAACATCATTATTATTGAGTAAATATTTAAGTTAAATCCTGTTCCTGTTAGGCTTGAAAGTAAATATATTAACAGAATATATACTAAACCTATTATTCCTCCATTTATAATTCCATTTTTCTTAATAGAACCTGCTCCGAATTGAGCTTCCGTATTAAAATACTAACTGCTGTTATTAAAATAATTACTGGAGCCATAGTATTTTCTCCTATTTTAGTATAAGTAAGAACTATTGCATATATAAAAAGTAGCATTAAGGTTACTACACAAGAAATAAGTAGTCCTTTTAATATTTTCATAGAATTCATACCCATAATATCTTTCAAAACAATCCCCTCCATCTCTAATTCTTTATATATACTTATTCCTTAGTCTATTAATTATTCATAAAAACCTAGTATTTAGAATAGGATTTATAAAAACATTAAATATTTAGGAGGTATATTATGGATAAAAACATGGATTTTGGTCGGTTTCTCCCCTTACGATATGCAAGGCCCAGATTCAAGTATGAATGACCCAATGTTTAACCCTATGATGCAATACGAGCAAGCTTACATGTATTATAGATATTTAACAATGCAAATGGAATATAAAATAAAATGCAAAGAATATGAAAAATTAACTTCACGAGACAATAGACGAGTGGAATAACAAAAAAAACAATTCCTACTATACAAAAAAGATTTTTCTTCTAGAACAATAGTATAGCGAAAAATGGTAGATATAAATATTTTTATCCACCATTTTTCACAGCTCAAATTTTATTCAACAGTATCATCCTTAATATAGTACTTAGTTCCAACCATCACATCTGGCAAATACTGCTGTTCTATTACATGTCCAGGGTAATCATGAGGATACTTATAGCCCTGTCCATATCCAAACTCACTCATTCCACTAGCAGGAGCATTACGAATATGCATAGGTATCTCCCCAGTATCCTTAGAATTAACATCTTCAATAGCTTTATCAATAGCTAAATAAGCTGCATTAGATTTTTTAGAAGTAGCTACATAAACTGCTGCCTCAGAAAGAATAATCCTTGCTTCTGGCATCCCAACCATAGTGACAGCTTGCATAGCAGAAGTTGCAACAACAAGTGCATTAGGATTAGCCATCCCTACATCTTCTGCTGCAGCTATAACAATTCTTCTAGCTAAAAATACAGGGTCTTCTCCTCCAACAATTGCTCTTGCTAAATAAAACACAGCAGCATCTGGATCACTGCCTCTCATTGATTTGATAAATGCGCTTATATTATCATAATGACTATCACCATTTTTATCAAATATAACTTTTCTTTTTTGTACACTTTGCTTTGCAATTTCATCTGTTATAATAATTTGTCCATTCTCATCCATTTTAGTAGTAAGTACTGCAACTTCTAGCCCATTTAAGGCATTTCTTACGTCTCCATCAGAAGTTTCTGCAATCTTCATAAGTGTTTCATCTGTAATTTTAACATTGAAACTATTTAGTCCTTCTTCACTGTCTAAAGATTTTTTTAAAACCTTATATACATCTTGTATAGATAATGGCTCTAATCTACACACCATTGATCTAGAAATAAGAGCCTTATTTACTTCAAAATATGGATTTTCTGTTGTAGCTCCAATTAGTATAACAGTTCCGTTTTCTACGAATGGTAACAACGCATCTTGTTGTAATTTATTAAACCTATGTATCTCATCAATAAAAAGTATACATTTTCCTGATGGATTTAGTAAAAGATTTTGTGCTTCTTCTACAACTTTCTTAATATCCCCTACTCCTGATGTAACTGCATTTATCCTATAAAACTTCGTTTTTGTTGTGTTACTAATAACTTTTGCAAGTGATGTTTTTCCACATCCTGGTGGTCCCCATAGAATTATACTAGATAGTCTATCTGCTTTAATTGTTCTATATAAAATTTTGTCTTTTCCTAAAATATGCTCTTGTCCAACATAATCTTCTAATGTCTTTGGCATCATTCTATATGCTAATGGTTTGTTAATATCCATATATTACTTCCTTTATTAACATTCTAATCTCTACTTAAAATAGTTAATCCTTTTCTTATTATATCTTCTACACTTAATGAAGCAATGTTTTCTTTTCCGAGTGCTTTTTCTATTTCTTTTTTATTGTATCCCAATACTTGAAGTGCAGAAATCGCCTCTTGTATATTATCATTAGCTTCGAATACTGGAGCATTTTCTTCTCCTACGACTTCGTCTATATCTATTTTCTTCATTTTGTCTCTAAGCTCTATTATAAGTCTTGCTACGGTTTTCTTTCCTAAACCTGGTATCTTTGTGAGCCTAGCTTCATCATTTGTGATAATTGCTAATGCAAAGTTGTGCGGCTCTATGTTAGCTAAAATGGTAAGTGCTGATTTTGCTCCTATTCCACTGACTGAAATTAACAGTTCAAACATCATAAGTTCTTCACTGCTCAAAAATCCATACAAACTAATATTATCTTCTCTAACATGATAATGTGTATGAATTTTTACAATTTCGCCAATATTTCCTGCTTTTTCTATGGCATTTTGTGCCATAAATATTTTATATCCAACTCCATTTGTTTCTACAATTACTGAATCATTTAGTTTCATTTCTAGTGTTCCTTTTATATATGCAAACATAATCTATCTTCTCCTTAATCAAACAAATTTTCTTTTATTTTATCATAATTTTAAAAAAAAGCAAGCTCTTTTTTTATTTTCTATCATATTATATTACTATGAACTCATGTGAATTAATTAATTTAATATCTATGCTTACTTGTCTAATTGTCCAAAACTATGATGAAAATGAAATAGCGTTGCTTGCTGCTATTTTTGTTCAGCTTGGAGATAGTCTAGCTACTTATTTGGCTAATGAAGATTTATTTGAGCAAAATTGTAAAAACTCTAATCAAAATATTGACTGATTTGTTTCATATCTTTGAAGCCAACTTGTCTTAATATTTCATATGCTACAATTGCTACTGAATTAGAGAGGTTTAATGAACGCAATTCTCCTATCATAGGTATTCTTATTGTATTATCTATGTATTTTTCAAGTAAATCCTCTGGTAATCCTTTTGTTTCTTTTCCAAACATCACAAATATTTCTTCAAATTTGCTGAAGTCTACTTCTGTATAACAATGTTTAGCTTTAGTTGTTGCAAAAAATATATTATGTTTTTCTGGATTATATTTTTCTAAAAAAGCCTTTAAGGAATTATGTTCTTCTATTTCTAATTTATCCCAATAGTCTAATCCTGCTCTTTTTAAGTATCTGTCTGATATACTAAATCCAAGTGGATGTATTAAGTGCAATTTTGCTCCAGTTGCTGCACATGTTCTTGCTATGTTTCCTGTATTTTGTGGTATTTCTGGTTCACACATTACTATATTTAATTTCATTTTGTCCTCCTATATGGTTACTCCTACTAAATTAATGGCTATACCTGTTATTGTTCCAATTAGATACAATATTACTACTATACTAATATTTTCTTTAATGTTTTTGTTAATTCTAAATAGCATTAATAATCCGTGTACCTGAGTTTACTAAAAGGCCCGCTATAAGTGAACCAAAGCTTACTATATTGCTCAAGTATAGTTCTGTTATTATAACTGAAGATGCACAATTTGGAATTAATCCTATAAATGATGCTAGAATTGGTGCAAATATGCTTCCCTTTGATAATATATTACTTAAAGTCTCTTCTCCAATTATTTCTACTACTATATTTAATATTAATGTTAGTACAAATATGTATAGAAATATGTTTATTGTATGTTTTAGAGCTGATTTTAGTATTCCTTTCTCGCAATGACAATGTTCTTCTTCACATATGTCTATTATCTTTTCTTCTTGCTTATTTTTATTCTTCATTTTTAATATAAAATCAATTACGAAACCATAAATCATACCTAAAATGAATTTTACTACTAGTATCTTTATTATAGTATCTATTGGAGCTGATTCTGATATTAATATTGCTAACATTTCATCTGATGTAGATAAGTAAACTGCTATCAGGGTTCCTAATGTAATTATTCTAGCCGCATAAAAATTAGTTGCTGCTACTGAGAATCCACATTGTGGGAATATTCCAAATAAGCTACCGTATAATTGGACCTATTTTACCTGATTTTTTTATTTTCTCTTTTGATTTGCTACTTATCTTATGTTCTATGTATTCCATTATGAGATATGCTACAAATAAAAATGGCAGTAGTTTTAAGCTGTCTATGATAGTGTCTACTAATATATCTAACATTATTTTCTCCTTTATTTTATGGTTCTTAGTTTATTTATTTTACTATATTTCTCATTAAAAATCAACTATTAATAGATGCCTTATAAACAAACATCTATTGGTGTTCATTTATAAGGCATCTATTTTTCATTACGTAGGAAATTACTAGTTTTACTAGTAATTTCTGGAGTAAAAAGGTTAAGTTACATTGATTCTCCCGAACGAAGTGAGTGGCATGTGGCGAAGCCACTTTTCTTATATTCGTAAGATTTTTACTTATTTTAATTGAGTTTGATCTAAACACATTGTGGCTTACGTTCTATATGAAGTATTTCGTCATAAATTTCATGTTGGTACATATTTTGAATTGACAAATTGTCTAGTCTAACAACATCTGATTTTAATATTTCACTTAACTTATGTTGTTCTTGATATCTTCTTTCTCCTTTTAGATTATTCTCATCTAGTTGTCTTTGTACAATTGCTATATTGTCTTCTAGTCTTTCATTTAGTTTTCCAAAGCTTTCCATCATCTGTATTGTCATTTTTTGTTGCATTTCTTTCATTTGTTTTTGTTCTTCTTTCATTTGTTTTTGCTCTTCTTTAATGTCTCTAATGTCTTTCTCTATTGTATCAAATCTCTTTAGTTCTTTCTCTATTGCATCAAATCTCTTTAGTTCTTTCATAATTATATCGAATTTCTTTAATTCATCTATAATCATGTTAATCTGACTTTTTTCTATTTCCATATTGCTCGCCTCCTTTCTTTATTGTTATAATTTTACCATAAGATAAAAAAGTAGTCAATATGAATTAAAAAAAATACAAAAAGAGAGCCTATAAAAGCCCCCAATTCTTTCAAATATTTTTATTTAATTTATATCTAACTAGAATTATTATACAACGTTTTCTTAGCATTGTCAACTAAAAAATTCAATTTTCAGAATAATTTTACAATCATATATGTTAAAATTCCTATACTTTCTATTACAAATAAATTTAACATATTTGAGGCAAATAAATTGCTTGTAGCTTCTATCACGCCTTGTGTATTGTCTGTTGCTTTACTATGGTGTTTTTGTGCTTCTATGAATGTTATTAATTCTGGAATGCTTGTTACAAAACCTAATATTATTCCTATTACAGCTTGTGGCACTCCAAAAGCTGTACTTAAAGTGTCTAATGTATTTCCTAAAATATTTCCTATGAAAAATAGAATTATTCCTACTCCTAATAGTTGCAAAATTGTTATTACTGCTAATTTTTTTTTGTTTTTTACCCACTTTTTCTCTTTTTGTATTTCTTCTTCTTCCTTGCTACTCATCGCATTTATCTTATATAGTTTATATGCATTCCCCTTAATATAATATAACAGTATGAACAATAATATAAATATTGGTACAATTTCAATGTTATCTTCCATTCCAATAGCTAACATTGCTATTGGAATTAGTATTGTAAATACAACTATTCCTATTTCTATTTTTAGAGCTTTATTTTTAAGTATTTTCCAATTTTTATTTATAGTTATTGACCATATGTATTGTATAAAATTTATTACATTTGAGCTAATAATATTATATATGCTTGTTCCATATAGCCCTTGTATTGATGAGAAAAATACTGTCAGAAGCTCTGGCATAGATGTTGCAACTCCTGCGACATTACCTACTGCTTTTGGGCTTAAATCTAGTATTTCTGCTATCTTTCTTAATAGTTTTACTAATATCTGCTTTGATATTAATACTATTGCTAATGAACAGATTATAAATTTTAGTACTTCAAATATTAATTCCATTTTATCACCATTTCAATTATTGCCATTTTTTCTTTTGTTTAAACTTTTTCTATTTTAATTCTTTAATTCTATTTTCTACTGTTTCTAGCATTTCTTTATATTTAGCAAGTTTTGCTTCTTCTTCTTCTATTTTTACTTTTGGTGCTTTTTCTACAAATCCTTTGTTTGATAGCATTTTACTGGCTCTTGCTACTTCTGCTTCGAGTTTAGTTTTTTCTTCTGCTAATCTTTCTAATTCTTTTTGTACATCTACTAATTCTTCAAAAGGTATAAATACCTCTACACCATCATTTACAATTGAAATTGCATTATTTGGTATTCCTACTTTTTCTTCTTGTACTTTTATATTTTCTGCAAATCCTAATTTCTTTAGGAATTCTTCTGATTCTTGTATTATATTTTTGTATTTTTTTGTTACAAATATTAAATTGGTCTTTTTACTTGGTACTACGTTCATATTTGCTCTTATGTTTCTTATATTTACTATTATACTTTTTATTAATTCAATTGATTTTTCTTCTTCTTCATAATCATATTTTTCTTTAACATTTGGCCATTGCTCTAGCATTATGCTTTCAACATCTGTATTGAGTTCTTTGTATATTCTTTCTGTTATAAATGGCATAAATGGATGCAATAATTTTAAGAATGTTGTAAGTGCATGATTTAATACATATATACAAGTTTCTTTTGTCGTGCTATCTTCACTATATAATCTTGATTTACACATTTCTATGTACCAATCACAATATTCACTCCATATGAAATCGTATATTTTTGTACTTGCTATTCCTACTTCATATTTTTCTATATGATTTGTAACTTCATATACTAATTTATCTAGTTTGTTCAAAAGCCATTTATCTTCTAATGTTAATTTTTCTAATTTTAAATCTTTTAGATTTTGTTTATCGGTATTTGAAATTACAAATTTGGCTGCATTCCATATTTTATTTGCAAAGTTCTTTGCTGAGGATGCTTTTTCTGCTGAATACTTTACGTCATTTCCCAATGTCATATTCTGTACTAGCGAAAATCTTAAAGAGTCTGCTCCATAGTCATTTATTATATCTACTGGATCAATTCCGTTACCTAAACTTTTTGACATCTTTCTGCCTTGTGCATCTCTTACTAGACCATGCATAAAAACTGTATCAAATGGTACTTTTCCAGTATGCTCTAAACCAGAAAATATCATTCTTGCAACCCAGAAGAAGATTATATCATAGGCGGTAACTAATGTATTTGTTGGGTAAAAATATTTTAAATCTTCTGTTTCTTCTGGCCAACCCATAGTTGAAAATGGCCATAGTGCAGAACTAAACCATGTGTCTAAAGTATCTGTATCTTGATGTATCTTTGTTGATTCGCATTTTCTACATTTGCTTGGCGCTTCTTTTGCAACTGTTATTTCTCCACAATCTTCACAATGATATGCTGGTATCCTATGTCCCCACCAAATTTGCCTTGATATACACCAGTCTTTAATATTTTCCATCCAATGCAAGTATGTTCTGTCAAATCTATTTGGTACGAATTTAACTTTACCTGATTTAACTACATCTATTGCAGGTTTTGCAAGTTCATCCATTTTCATAAACCATTGCATTGAAATTCTTGGTTCTACTGTATTGTGGCATCTATAACATTTGCCTACATTATGAGTGTAATTTTCGATTTTTTCTAGTAGTCCTAATTCTTGCAAATCTTTTACTATTTCTTTTCTTGCTTGCACTAAGTCCATCCCTTCATACTTTGGTACAAGGTTTAACATTATTCCTTTTTCATCAAATACTTCTATTGCTTCTAAAGAGTGTCTTTGTCCTGCTTCATAGTCATTGAAATCATGTGCAGGTGTCAGTTTTACTGCACCTGTACCAAATTCTTTTTCTACAAATTCGTCTGCTATTATTGGTATTTCTCTATTTACAAGTGGGACTATAACTTTTTTGCCTATTATATCTTTGTATCTATCGTCCTCTGGCGAAACTGCTACTGCTGTGTCTCCTAACATTGTTTCTGGTCTTGTTGTTGCAACTGTTACATATTCTTTTTTATCTTTTGTATAATATCTTATATGCCACAAGTGTGATGCTTCTTCTTCTGGTTCTACTTCTGCGTCTGAAAGTGAGGTTTTGCAGGTTGGACACCAATTTATCATTCTATTTCCTCTATATATAGCTCCTTTTTCATACATTTTTATAAAAACATACTCCACAGCTTTTGAGAGTCCTTCATCCATTGTAAATCTTTCTCTTGTCCAATCACAGCTACATCCTAAAGTTTTTAATTGATTTATAATTGTGCCACCATATTCATGTGTCCAATCCCATGCTTCTTTTAGAAATTCTTCTCTTCCTATATTTTCTTTTGTTTTACCTTCTTTTTTTAGTTTTTCTACTACTTTTACTTCAGTTGCAATAGCTGAATGATCTGTACCTGGTATCCATAAAGTATTGAAACCTCTTAGTTTTTTGTATCTTATTAAAATATCTTGCAATGTCATAACTAATGCATGCCCCATATGTAGCTTTCCTGTAACATTTGGTGGTGGAATAACTATTGTATATGGAGTTTTAGTTTTATCTACTACTGGAGTAAAATATCCTTTTTCATTCCAATTTTTATACAGTTCTTCTTCAAATTCACTTGGCTCATATCTATTTAACATTGTCGCTCCTCCTTTATATTTTGCTATATGGTATTGTTGTCCCTTTTCACCTTGCTTTGGCTGTTTGTGTTTTGTTGTTTTTTGTCAGTAGTGCTTTCATTTTTTATATTATTATCTGGTATAGTTGTGCCTGTTGTGGTGTTGTTATTTATACTTTCATTTTTGTTTTGAGTGTTTTCTACTTTATTTTGTGTATTTGTATTGTTTTGTGTATTATTATTTTGTACTGTGTTATTTTCAGTTGTAGGTTTTGTATTTGTTTCTGCTGATTGATTTTTTAGGTATTCTTTCCATGGATTGTTTTTATCTGGATCAGTTGGATCCCAATTTCTAACTGCTTCATCTCCTGATATTTTTCTTGCATTTGGTTTTCCTAGTGGACCTGGGGTAGCTGACGAGTAGAATTCTACTTTTGTACCTGGTATACAGTTATCATATATCCATTTTGCATCTTCAACTTTTAGTCTAATGCAACCTAAAGATGCTTTTGTCCCTAGTTTGTCATATTCCCACCATTCAAGTGTTGATTTATCTTTCTGTTGATATGGTACTGAATGAAATAGTATTGATCCTGTGATTCTACATGCGTATTGTCCATATACATTTCCGTACTAGCAATCTCCATGTATATTTGTCTGATATGCTATATACTCCTGACGTAGGTGTAGAAGTGCCAACAGAACAAATAAATGCTTTTATTGGATTATTATATTTTCCATGCTTGTCCTTTTTATATACTGTAACTGTATTGGCTCCATAGTTTACTTTTATGTAATATGGAGCATCTACTGGTTTTGGTTTAGTTGTTGTTTCTGTATTATTGTTTTCTGAATTTTCGTCTTGATTATTTACTTGATTTATTGGTTCTTCTCCTTCAAGTTCTACATTTAAAATATTTTGTTCTTCTTCTTGAACATTATTACCAATATCTAAAATATTTACATCTCCAGAAAAGTTATCTTTATCCTTTTGACTATTCTTGTAAATTAAAAGTCCTCCTATTACTCCTATTATTATTAATAGTGTTATAATCACTGCTAGAAGGATTATTATAATTTTTTTCTTTTTTATAACTTCATTTTTTGAGCTCATAGTTTTTCCTTTTAAATATTAAAATATATTAATAAACTTCCAATTATAGACATAATAAATCCAACAATCTTAAGTCCTGCTGTTGCTTCGTTTTGATCTCCAAATCCAAACATTTTCTTTGTAATACTTCTTGCATCGTAAATCAAAATTACTCCGCTAGTACTCAAAATCAGCCCCAAAACTAGGAAAATTGTATTTAACATATTTATTACATCCTTTTTCTAAAATATTAATATGAATATTTTATCATTCTTTTGCTTAAAAATCAACCTAATTTCAGTGTTGTTTTATAAATATTTGCACCAATTGTATAAATTTTCAAATACTAGACAATAATATAAATAGATTTTATATGGAGGTGCTTATTATGGAAAAGAAAAATAAAGGAAATAACAACAGCAATGGAAATAACAATAACAACAATCAAAATAACCAAAACAATCATTAACAAAATTAAAGAGGAGCAAAAGCTCCTCTTTAATTTTGTGCCTATCTTTCTAAATACTTCTTCAAAAAATTTCCAGTGTGACTTTTTTCATTTTTTACAATTTGCTCTGGGGTTCCTATTTGCACTATTGTTCCTCCCTTTTCTCCGCCTTCTGGACCTAAGTCTATAATGTGATCTGCAGTTTTTATTAGGTCTAAGTTATGCTCAATTACTACTATGCTATTGCCTGTATCTACTAGTCTTTGTAATATATCTACTAACCTATGTACGTCTGCTATATGAAGACCTGTTGTTGGTTCGTCTAGGATATATAAAGTTTTTCCTGTGGCTTTTTTGGATAGTTCTGTTGCAAGTTTAACTCTTTGTGCTTCTCCTCCTGATAGTGTTGTTGATGGTTGTCCTAGCTTTATATATCCTAATCCTACATCATATAGTGTTTGGATTTTTTGCTTAATTTTTGGTACATTTGCAAAAAATTCTAGTCCTTCTTCTACTGTCATGTCTAGCACATCTGCTATTGTTTTTCCTTTGTATTTTACTTCTAAAGTCTCTTGGTTATATCTTTGCCCCTTACATACTTCACAGGGTACATATATATCTGGCAAAAAGTGCATTTCTATTTTTAGTACACCATCTCCTTGGCATGCTTCACATCTTCCTCCTGGTACATTGAAACTAAATCTGCCTTTTTGATATCCTCTCATTTTTGCTTCATTAGTTGTTGCAAATAAATCACGAATTATATCAAAAACTCCTGTATAAGTTGCTGGGTTAGAACGTGGAGTTCTTCCTATTGGAGATTGGTCTATATTGATTATTTTGTCAATATTTTCTATTCCTTTAATGCCTTTACATTTGCCTGGTTTCTCATTAGAGCCGTTTAATTCTTTTGCTACACTTTTATATAGGACTTCGTTAATAAGTGTTGATTTACCTGATCCTGAAACTCCTGTTATGCATGTAAATACTCCTAGTGGAATTTTTACATTGATATTTTTTAAATTGTTTTGTGTTGCTCCTAATATTTCTATTGATTTTCCATTTGATTTTCTGCGTTTTTCTGGTAATTTTATTCTTTTTCTTCCACTTAGATAATCTCCTGTTGCGGAACCTTCTACTAGCTTTACTTCTTCTGCTGTGCCTTGAGCTATTACTTTTCCACCATGTACTCCGTGGCCCTGGCCCTATGTCTATGATTTGGTCTGCTGCATACATCGTGTCCTCATCATGTTCTACTACAAGTACTGTATTTCCTAGGTCTCTTAGTTTTTTTAAAGTTGCAATTAACTTGTCATTGTCTCGTTGGTGTAAACCTATACTTGGTTCGTCTAGGATATATAGCACTCCTGTTAGACTAGAACCAATTTGTGTTGCAAGTCTTATTCTTTGTGCTTCTCCTCCTGATAATGTACCTGCACCTCTTGATAATGTTAAGTATTCTAGACCTACATCTATTAGGAATTGCAATCTTTTATTTAGCTCTTTAAAAATTTGGTCTGCTATCATTTTTTCTTTTTGTGTTAGGTTTAGTGTGTTTATATAATCTTTAATGTCACATATAGACATTTCTGTAAGTTCATTAATATTTTTGTCTCCTACTTTTACTGATAAACTTTCTTTTCTAAGTCTTGCTCCGTTACAAGTTGGGCAGTCGCTATTACTCATATACATTTCGTAAAAGTCTCTCATTCCTTGAGATTTTGTCTCATTGTGTCTCCTTTCTAGAGTAGGAATTACGCCTTCGAAAGGTGCTTTGAACTTTCTAATTCCAATAGGAGATTCATATTCGAAATCTATGCTTTCTGTTCCTGTTCCATATAAAATCTTGTCTAAGAAGTCTCTTGGTAGATTTTTTATCGGCTTTGAGATATCTACACCATAATGTTTTGCAATACTTTCAAAGTACATCTTTGCCATCGTTTCGCCTTTTTTCATAGTACTAGAACCAAATGCTTTTACTCCATCATATAATGTTTTATCTTTATCAGGAATTATTAGTTCTTCATCCATCCTCATAAGGTAACCTATTCCTGTACATGTAGGGCATGCTCCAAATGGATTGTTGAATGAGAACATTCTTGGTGATAATTCTCCTAAGCTTATTCCACAATCTGGACAAGCATAGTTTGCACTATACATTCTGTTTTCTTTTCCATTTATATCAATTAAAACTAAATTTTCTGCATGTTTTAATGCTACTTCTACTGATTCTGCAAGTCTATTTCTTATTCCTTCTTTAATAACTAATCTATCTATAATTAGTTCTATATTATGTTTTTTCTTTCTGTCTAAGTCAATGTCATCTGTAAGTTCTACGACTTCTCCATCTATTCTAGCACGTACAAAACCTTCTTTTTGGTAACCCTCTAGTTGTTTAACAAATTCTCCTTTTCTCCCTCTTACTATTGGAGCAAGTACTTGGATTTTGGTTCCTTCGTCTAATTCTAGAATGTTATCTACTATTTGGTCTAAAGTTTGCTTTTCTATCTTTTTTCCGCAGTTTGGACAATATGCTGTACCTATTCTTGCATATAATAAACGTATATAGTCATATATTTCTGTGACTGTTCCAACAGTAGAACGTGGATTTTTTGAAGTTGTTTTTTGGTCTATTGATATAGCTGGAGAAAGTCCATCTATAGATTCTACATTTGGCTTTTCCATAATACCAAGAAATTGACGTGCGTATGAAGATAGACTTTCTACATATCTTCTTTGTCCTTCGGCATACAAAGTATCAAATGCTAGAGAAGATTTTCCAGATCCAGATAGTCCCGTAATTACAACTAGCTTGTCTCTAGGGATTTCCAAATTTATATTTTTTAAGTTATGTTCTTTTGCACCTTTGATAATTATTTTATCATTCATATAGTTCCTCCATTTTTTATGATTATTTATTATACTACAAACAATTATAAAAAACAATAGTTTGTATGAAAATGTTGATATTAATTTTGTTTTACATTGCAAGAACAACTTTAAACTTTTCTAAATCAAAGGAGTGCATAACTGCACTCCTTTGATTAGGTCAAACTCACTCTGCTTCTATTCTATCCTCCTTCAAAAGATAATTAGCTATGGCTATAGCAAACATTCCGTTTGAAGGATTGCACATTTCTCCAGTATCACATTGTTTTATTTTATGTGTTCTATATATTCCATATTTTTTTGCTACTTCCTCATCTACGTATCTCCACGAAGTTTCCAAAGTATTTCGTATAGTGCGTTCTACCGCTTTAGGTTCTACGTTATACATACTAGCTACTTTTTTTTCTAAGTAGCAAATGTTTTGCCCTGTTTCTAACTTGCATTTATATGCAAGCCTTATAGCTGTTACTAGGAGTTCATATCCTTTGTTATGGATGATAGGTATATTGTCAAGCACCTTCTTTATTCTTAGTTCAAGCTGTTCGTCTGACAGTAGTTGCTCATTGCCTTTTTCCGTAGCATTACTATCAAGGCTCCGAAAAAGCATTGCCAAATCGTACATTCCAAAACCATTATCTGCAAGTACTTCTAACATTTGAGCCACCTTGTTTTGGTCTGTCATTGTGTGTTCTCCCTTATATTACTTTTTTTCAGCTTATTTGCTGGTTTAATAATTATAGCACTTTTATTCTTTTATGTCAAACTCTAGTTCAACTTTAAATAGGTCTCCATCTATCTTTATATTAAATGTTCCATTTTGCAATTCTGCAAGACTTCTTGAGATTGAAAGTCCGAAGTCCACTTCCTTCTGTTGTTCTTGATTTATCTCCTCTAACAAATCTTTGCATAAGTTCGTCTTCGCTTATATTAAGCTTTGCTTCTGATATATTCTTAGCTTCAATTCTAACTCTATCTCCAATTTTAATAATATCTACATATACTCTAGAACAGCTTAATGCATATTTCGAAATATTACTAAATATATTCTCAATAATCCTATACATGTATCTACTATCAGCTTCAATAAAGATATCTGTATCTGGCATATCTACATTTACTTCTAAATTCTTTTCTTTTAACTTATCTTCGAACTCTCCAGTAGTCTGATTAATAAGCTCTCCTAAATTAAGTTTTTCTAAATTTAATTTAACATTTCCAGATGATACTTTAGATGCTTCTACTAAGTCTTCTGTTAGTCTCTTAAGTCTATGAGATTTATTAAGTAATATTTCTATATATTCCTTAACTTTTTCATTTTCTACATTTTCTCTTTTTATTAAGTCTGCATAGTTAATGATTGATGTAAGTGGAGTTTTTATGTCATGAGATACATTTGTTATAAGCTCTGTTTTAAGTCTTTCACTCCTTATTCCTTCTTGTACAGCATTTTCAAATCCATTCGATATGTCATTTATATAATCTACTACTTTTTTGAATTCTTTTGTGAACTCGTCTGGATTTAATTTTTCAGTATTATCTCCTTGATAAATTTTAGCAAGGTGTTCTTCTATTTTTTTATAACAATTTAACCTCTTTATGATCCAATATGTTAACAATATATTGATTATTACATCTATCATGATTCCAGTTTCAATTTCACCATTGTCACCATATCCTGTAAGAATCGCTATCATTAGAATAGTGTATAAAATAGCAAATGTAACTGTTTTTGTGGTTGTATTTATTCTTTCTGTTAAAACTCCAATATGTTTACTTATTGCTTCTAAAAATTTTTTTAGTAGTTTACCGCATTTTCCAAGTTATACTATTTTTAATAAGTGTTTTTGTTTTTATTCTTTTTACTATAGTAGAAAATATTATTGCTACTAATGCATAGGTTACTAAATAAGCTGTAACTGATGCACTTATGAATAATTTATAGTAATCATACACCATCGTGTGATTAAATGTAGTTATCATATATCCAACAAATATTTCTAGAAATAATAATACTATCATTATTATTTCTATTGGAATTTTGTCTATATCATTTAGTTCTATTTTATCTTTTCCTTTTTTGTAGCCTATTGATAAAATTAAGTATGCAATAATTGCAACTACTAAAATCCCACATACTGGCACAGATGCATACAGTAAGTCTTCATGGTTTTGTACCATTTTTAGGATGTTTAGCATATATGTATCATATACATCATTATTAAGTTCTTCTTGGTATGACATTACGATTGCAAAATCATTGATATTATAATCTACATATACAATATTCTCTGCTGCCTCTTTTTTAGCATTTTCAATCTCGCTTGCAATATTTACACTTGTTTTGTAGTCAGTACTTTCATAACTATCTTCTTTTTGTAGTTCTTCTATTTTCTTGTTCAAATTAATATAGGTTTCTTCTAGTACAGCTTTTTCGTAATCTTCTATTTTACTATAATAATCGTCTTGGTTCTTTGTGTAATAATATGAACCTTTAAATAATCCTTTATATGTTTCCCAGTTTTCTTGTATTATTTTTGAATCTGTTTTTATTATTCCATTTATTATACATACTTTTTTGCCATCTAATTCTTCAATTTGTTTTTGCATTTTTTCTATATTTGGTTCTTCATATATATTATCAGTATTTGTGTATATCTTATTACTTGGATAATGCATAATGAAAAATTTACAGTTTTTTATGTTTCCAAAACTAGTCATATACTGTGGTCTATAAAATATTCTTGTTCCTTCTTCATTTATAATATGTGCTTCGTTTGTGTTATGTATTAGCGAATGAATTTCATCTTTCAATGCATACATATATGTTTCTGCAAATTCTTGACTTTCAAAATAGCCCTCATCTAATTGTATTCTATAATGTTCTTTATTTACACTATAAAATATTGATAGTATGATAGTTCCGTATAAGTATTGGAAGAAGTATAAAACTTATTACTTTTAAAATTTTACTTTCTTTCATTAATAACCTTCCTTACTTTAAATATTCTCTATTTTATAACCAATTCCCCATATGACTTTTAGATATTTAGGCTCTTTAGGGTTAATCTCGATTTTTTCTCTTATGTGCCTTATATGTACTGCAATAATGTTATCTGCTCCATATGCTTCATCTTCCCAAACATTTTCGTATATTTGGTCTATTGAATAGACAATTCCTTTGTTTTTTGTAAGGAATTTTAATATATTAAATTCGGTTGGAGTTAATTTTACTTCTCGCCCTTCTACTGTGACTTTCTTTAGGTCATCATCAATTATCAAATCTCCTGATTTGTATATTTTTTTATTTTCTTCTTCTGTAATTGTTCCAAGCTGTGTATATCTCCTAATACCTGAATTTACTCTTGCGATCAGTTCTAATGGATTAAAAGGTTTTGTAACATAGTCGTCTGCACCTATATTTAATCCTTTTATTTTATCTTCATCCTCAGACTTAGCAGAAAGCATTATAACTGGTATTGTTCTGTCTTTTCTAATTTCTTCTAGCGTTTCTATACCGTCCTTTTTAGGCATCATAATGTCTAAGATTATTAGATGCACTTTATTTTCATTTAAAATTTTGATACATTCTTCGCCATTATAGGCTTTTAACACATTATAGTTTTCCTTTACTAGGTATATTTCAATAGCTTTTACAATCTCTTTGTCATCATCACATACTAAAATATTATACATGTTTCAATTCCCCTTCTCTTTTGGTATGCATATATTATATCACATTTTATATTAATAAAAAATAGAGGAAAGATTAATTTTTTATTAACATGTCTATCAAAATGGGGGAATTTGACAGACTCAACCAATAATTCATACATATTTTTATATAATACTTAATATCATTTACATTTTCAAAAATATAATTTTTGTTAATTCCTTGCATGATAACATGAAAAAAAGTTGTATTAAAATCACTTCGAGCAACTCTTGGAATAAAAATAACCTCCTGGAAATAAAATAATTATGATAGTAAAAAACCGATTTAACAATTTCTAAATTATAAAATCATTAAGAAATTGTAACACTCGCCATAATTATCTGCTAAGTCAATTACACGCTACTCACGTACTTTCCTAGAATATAAAAAAATACTATGAAATAATTTAATTTTCATTAATTATATCATAGTATTTATGATTTGTCTCCATAAAATCATAAATTTCTTTTAATTTCTATTAGTTTCTACCATGTCAGATTTCCCGTCCCTGTAACAGCTAGACAGCTATGCTACTTTTTCTACATAGTTTATTACTGTTATTTCTGTGATTGTATTCTTCACTGAATTTACAAGCTCTTCTATTTTTTTTGCTACTTCATCACTATATGATACCTCTCCACATTGTTTGCAGACTAGTGATGGCACATTCTTTATAATAACAATGCAATTTTCAAATTCTGTCATAAATGTTGTTTTTTGTTCTTCTAAATTGCCTTTACACATAAAACATTTCATTTTATTTTTTCTCCTTTCTAATTTTTAAATCTTCCTGCCATTCTGTATTATTTGGATAATATGCCGTAATTAGCCACAATTCTTCTCCATTTGTTCCGCATACTACATGTAATACTTGATTATTAGTATTTACTCCATATATTAGACAACTTGGATAAGGATAATCATCTGCATATTCTTCTATTATTTCACCATTTAAAATAGCTTTTTCAACATCTTCTTGTTTTATATTTCTTTGAAGCAATCTAATAACAATATGCTCTGTCCATCTTATCCTTTTACTTTCTATCATCTGTTTTATTTTATTCATATCCAGTTGTTTCATAAATTTCTTCCTATCCATTCCTATTATTTATATTATTATTTTATCACATTTTTTATTAATTTACTATATTTTTATAAAATTTCTTACCAAAATCTTCAATTATCACAAAAAGCCCAAGCAATCATGCTTGAGCTATTTGGTATTCTCCATCTGACATTCTTCTCTCTGTCAAATGCCCCGTCCCTGTGACAGTTAGAACAACCTAAACATGAAGTGCCACTATTGGCTGCATCCTTTGAGCAGGGTACTGTTTCGCGGTGACCAAGTTGAAGATAACGATATCGGCGCGTTTGACCGACCATACTGCCCAGCTGTTTTTTCCTCCCGGTGAACAAGCCAACGTTCCAGACGATTTGAAGTCAAACTTACTCATGTCAATGCCATACGCAAACTTTGACCCGACGCCATTGTCTAGATTCATGAAAGGACTACCATTGTAAGCGTACCCGTTCTCAGTAGAGATAGTCGGACCGTCTTTTGGGTCAGTCATACCGGCCACATGAAGAGCTGCATCTAGCATCTCACAACCGAGTCCCAGCTATTGCATATTGAGCTTCTCCGTTCAACAACAAATTCGGTCCACTGCGTAGTATCAGTCAAGAAAGAGCAAAAATGCTCTTTCTCCAAGTTTATCTCCCCGTCATCCGATACTGCATAGAGTGGGTTATGCTGATAAAACATTGCTCCATTATCTGTTGGTGAATAAGTTTCTTTTCCTGTCAAATCTACTTGCATACTGTTCTCAAAATTTCGTCTCAAATACACAGTCCCTACTGGGTCACCAAAGTATCCTTTACCGTTTCCTTGGTCTTCATTATCATAATAGAAGATTCTCCAAGTTCCACCTGCTGGTGGATTATAGTCTACTTTTTCTCCTAAGTGTGCTACTAATCCGTCTCTTGCAACTAATCCTTTTGCTACTTCTACACTCCATCCTTCTGCTGGTACTGCTGTTCCAGCTTCTGGTAATTCTACTGGCGGTTTTTCTGGTTCTTCTGGTGTATTTCCTCCTGGTTCTCCGTCTGCGGTTTGAATTGATTCTATATTGCTTAATGTTTCTTCTAATTTATCTACTAAGTCGTCCATTTTTGTGCTTTCGTCTACTTGGGCTCCTGCATAATTTTGAGTGCCTGCTGTTGCCAATCCTAGAAAGTTATTTTTTGTTACTGCATATATTGTCACTGCTGCTAAAATGATTAGTATAATTATCGTAACTATCAACGCTACTAGCGTTATTCCTTGTTCTTTTTGTTTCATTTTCACGCTTTCCTTCCTTTTTTATTATTATTTGTTTTTTATATAATAAAATACACATAAAAACCATATGCTAATCTAGCATATGGTTTTTATGTGTATTTATATCGGCTTGATTTGTTTTATTGTATCTTATATAACCTCTAAAATTATCGTGCGTATACTGGATGTAGGCTTTTAGCTTGTGTTTTTTCATTTCTTTTGTTTCCTTTTTACTTTCTCATTATATAGAATATATAATGAACTGTCAATCTTTTTCGACCAATTGTAATAATTTTGTAATATTGTTTTTCTCTTTTATGAGAGGTAATATTTATTAAGCAAAGCCTTTGGAGAGCTATATAAGATATTTCTTTGTTGTCGCGGATGACGGGACGTCTCCCCTACAATTATTCTTCTGTTTTAGCTTCTTCTTTTACTGGTTCCTCTTTTACTTCTTCTACTTTTTCTTCAGAAACAGTATCAACAGTTTCTTCTACAACTGGTGTTTCTGTTGTTACTGCTGGTGCTTCTACAGTTTCTACTGGTGTCTCTACTACTTCTTCTACTGGTGCTTCTTCTTCAGCTAGATTCTCTTTTAGTGTAATTTCCTTTGTTTCTATTCTTGCTCCAACTTTTTCTTTAGTTCTTGCAGATTTTCCTATTCTGTCTCTTAGGTAGTATAGTTTAGCACGTCTTGCTTTACCTACTCTGACTACTTCTACCTTCTCTACGTTTGGTGAGTGTAGTAAAAATGTTTTTTCAACACCTACTCCATAAGAAATCTTTCTTACTGTAAATGTTTCGTTAACTCCTCCACCTTGTTTTTTGATTATAATACCTTCGAAAACCTGTATTCTTTCACGATTTCCTTCTTTAATCTTTGCATGAACTCTTACTGTATTTCCAACATCTAGTACTGGAACTTTTTCTTTTAGTTGTTCATGTTCAATTGATTTAATAATGTCCATTGTTATTTCTCCTTTCTATTTAATAACATTATTGCTTTTTTAATAAATCTGGTCTTTTTTGCCTTGTGATTTCTAAAGCTTTCTCTTTTCTCCATTTTGCTATATTTTCATGGTGTCCGACTGATAAGTATTTCTGGAACTTTTGCTCCATGAAATTCTTCTGGTCTAGTATACTGTGGATATTCAAGCAAATTCTCATTTGAAAAACTTTCTTCTTCTATTGATTCTTTTGCTAGAACTCCTTCAATATATCTTGATATACTATCTACTAGTACCATAGCTGGAATTTCTCCACCTGTTAAAACATAGTCTCCTATGGAAATTTCCTCGTCTACAATTTCATCTATAACTCTTTGGTCAATTCCTTCATAATGCCCACAAAGTAAAATAATATGTTTTTCTTTGCTTAGTTCTTTTACTTTTCCCTGTTTTAGAGTTTTACCTTGAGGAGTAAGATATATTACTTTTGCACCTTCTGTATAAACAGATTTGTATGCATCATATACTACATCTGGCATTATTACCATGCCTGCTCCTCCACCGATATGGGGTGTCGTCTACCTTTTTGTGCTTGCTTTTTGAAAAGTCTCTGATATTAATTAGTTCAATATCTATTAGCTCTTTTTCAATAGCTCTGCCAATTATGCTAGACTTTAAACTTTCAAACATTTCTGGAAAAAGTGTTAGTACACTAAACTTCATTTTCTTTGTCTCCTCCGTACTAAACCTTCTAAAAGATGTACTATCATTTTCCCATTTTCTATGTCCACATTTTTGACTACCTCTCCTATTGCTGGGAGTAAAGTTTGCTTTCCAAGATTATCTTTTACAACATATACATCATTACTGCCGGTTGGAAATACATCAGTTATCTCTCCTAAGACATCTCCTTCTTCTGTTATTACTTCTAAGCCTATTAAGTCTACTATAAAATAAGTATCTTCTGGAAGTTTTACTGCGTCTTCTCTGCTTATTTTTATATAGCAGTTTTTGTATTCTAAAGTATCGTTTATATCATCTATCCCCTTTAATTTTAATAAAACTAAATTTTTGTGATACTTTACTTCTTCTATTTCCATTTCTTTTAGTCTTTTATTTTTTTCAATATATATTGTTGTCAAGTCCTCGTATCTATGCACATCATCTGTAAATGGTACAACTTTTAGGAAACCTTTTATTCCATATGAGTTTACTATTTGACCTATTTCTAATAAGTTATTCATTAAATGATTTCTCCTTATATTAATCTATAAACTCAATTGTAACTCTTTTTTGTTCTTTGGTACCAACTGCTTTGAATATTGTTCTAATTGATTTCGCAATTCTACCTTCTTTTCCAATCACTCTGCCCATATCCTTATCTGCTACTCTCACTTCAAAAACAATTTCTTTGCCTTTTTCAATTTCATTTATTTTGATTTCTGCTTTTTCTTCTACTAGAGCTTCAATAATCGTTTGTAAGATTTCTTTCATTGTCATTTCCTCCTTAAGCTTTTTCGATTAGTGCTTTAACTGTGTCTGTTGGTCTTGCTCCATTTTTCATCCATTCTGTGCATTTTTCTTTGTCTAGAGTTATAACGGCTGGATTTTTCATTGGGTCATATGTTCCTATTTGTTCGATTATTTTGCCGTCTCTTGGACTTCTTGAGTCTGCAACTACAATGTGATAAAATGGTGCTTTCTTCTTCCCTATTCTTTGTAATCTGATTTTTACCATTTTGCTTTTTCCTCCTTGTTTTCTAGAGGCTAGAGTTTAGATGATATATGTTAGATGTTTTCTAACTCTTATTTTCTAAATTCTAACTTCTAATTAATTTATATTTAAATATATTTAAAAAGTTAATGACTATATTTTAAGGTTCTTTATGTCATCCATGTTTAAGTTTTTCATCATATTTTTCATTCCACCTTTTTTGCTCTTCATTTGTTTCATCATTTTTTGTGTCATTTCAAAAGATTTCATGAATTTGTTTATGTCTTGAACTGTTGTTCCTGAACCTATTGCTATTCTTTGTCTTCTACTACCATTTAGAATTTTAGGATTTCTTCTTTCTTTTTTTGTCATTGAACAAATCATAGCTTCTATTTTTACGAATTCGTTGTCGTCTACTTTCACATCTCCTAGTTTGTTCATACCTGGAATCATTTTTAATATTGATGAGAATGAACCCATTTTTTTTATTTGTCTAAGTTGTGCTAGGTAATCGTCTAAGTCGAATTCTTGCTTTCTTAGCTGTTTCTCGAGTGCTATCGCTTCTTCTTCATCAAAAGCTTCTTCTGCTTTTTCTATTATTGATAGTACATCTCCCATTCCAAGTATTCTCTCTGCCATTCTGTTTGGGTGGAATACTTCGATATCACTCAATTTTTCTCCTACTGCTGCAAATTTTATTGGTCTTCCAGTGACTTTTTTTACTGAAAGTGCTGCACCACCACGGGTATCACCATCAAGTTTTGTAAGAATTACACCATCTATCCCTAGTTTTTCGTTAAAAACTTCTCCGACATTTACTGCATCTTGACCTGTCATACTATCTACTACAAGTAAGATTTCATGAGGCTTTACATTTTTCTTGACGTTTTGTAATTCGTCCATTAATTCCTCATCTATGTGTAGTCTTCCTGCTGTGTCTAGGATTACAACATCATTTAGTTTTGAAATTGCCACATTCATTGCTTGTTTTGCAATGTGTACTACATCTTTTGAATTTTCATTTGCAAATACTGGTATATTTAGGTTTGCTCCAACTACTTGTAACTGTTTGATTGCTGCTGGCCTATATATATCACATGCTACTAGTAATGGATTTTTGCCTTGCTTTCTTAATAGATTTGCAAGTTTTCCACAAGTTGTAGTTTTACCTGACCCTTGAAGTCCTACTAACATAATTACAGTTGGTGGGTTTGGAGTAAATGCTATTTTACTTTCTTCTCCTCCTAGTAGTTCTACTAATTCGTCTTTAACTATTTTTATAACTTGTTGACCTGGTGTAAGTGATTTAAGTACATCTTGACCAAGTGCCTTTTTCTCTACTTCTGCTATAAATTCTTTAACTATTTTGTAGTTTACGTCTGCTTCTAGTAATGCAAGTTTTACTTCTCTTAGAATTTCTTTTAAATCGCTTTCTGTAATTCTTGCTTTTCCTCTAAGTTTTCTTGTTATACTTTGTAGTCTTGACGATAACCCTTCAAAAGCCATTTTCTACCTCCTATGATTAAACTATGCATCTTAATTCTTGCATAACATTTGCTAGGATATTTGCTATCTCTTCATCAGTATACTTAGTTTGGATTTTTGTAAGCTCAGATAATATCTTTTGTATTTGTTTTTCTTGTTTGTCTGTCTTCTTCATAATACCTAACTTTTCTTCTAATCCGAAAAAGTTTCTTCTCTCCTTTCAAAATACTATCCTTCACTGCTTGCCTTGTGATACCTAGTTCTTCTGCCACTTCTGCAAGAGATAGATTTTCATTGTAATATAAATCTAATATATCTTGCTGTTTTTCTGTAAGCAATTCACCATAAATATCACATAGCAACCCGATTTGAACATTTTTATCCATACTTTTTTACCTCTTCATGTGTAATGCTATTATACTTTACACCATTTTTTTGCATTTGTCAAGGGGTTTTGCAGAATTTTTGATGAAAAACTTAAATATAAAAGTAAATTCCAGTAAAAATCTTAAGTATTTAATTTTTTTATTAAAATTCGGTGTGTTTATATATAATTAAATATAAGATATATCAGTTAATTTAGTAGTTTTTTTCATTTTTTCTAACTTGTTTCATGGTATTTTATAATAACACTTTTTAACTTGTTTTAAAATATATTTATATGTAACTTATATGGAGGGTTAATTATATGTTTACTCGTCTTAGAGAATTGCGTGAAGATAAAGATTTAACTCAGTCTCAAGTAGCAAAATTACTTAACATGTCTCAAACTGGATATTCACAATATGAAATTGGTAAAAATGATGTACCTACTAGAGTATTAATAATGTTAGCTCGTTTTTATAATGTTTCAGTTGATTATTTGCTTAATATGACCGATGATATGAAACCTTATAAGCGTGCTTAATTTAACATTACAACAAGCCCTATTTTATGGGCTTGTTTGTGATGTCTTTTTTATGTATATACAAGTGTTGATTTTTCAATAATTTTTTTAATTTTGTCTTCGCTTATATCTAGCATATCAGCAATTTGTTTAGATGTATATTTTTTTGAAAATAATTTCATTACTGTTTCTTGTTTAGCTATTTCAATTCCTTCTCTTTTTCCTTCTCTTTTTCCTTCTCTTTTTCCTTCTCGTTTTCCTTCTTTTATGCCTACTTCTCTACCTTCCTTTATACCTGCTTGTCTGCCTTCTTCTCTGCCATTTTCTCTTGCGTCTTCTATTTCTCCCATTGTAAATGCTATCTTATCTCTTAAGTATTGATCTTTTGCTTCGTATTCTGCTCTTCTTGTTGGATCTAAGGCTATTTTATCTAGTTCTTCCATTGCTGCTTGTATTTCTTTATCAAAGTCCTCTTTCCACCCCATATTTGTACCCTCCTTTATAAATTTTATCCAGTCATTTTCTGGTCTTTTACTTTTTTCATTAAATTTTGCTAGTTCTATTATATGTATCTCTAAATCGTCTAAAAGTTTTCTTTCTTTCTCATCCTCCTCTCTTATCTGCCATTTTGTATGATAATTGTCTATGCCGTCTAATTCTTCTAGATTCTTTGCTAGTATTAATATTGCTATTACTTTATCTAGTTTTTTATAGTGGTCTCCTTTTCTTAAATCTTCTACATAGTTCTTTGCCCAATAGTATAGTAACCTTTGTGTTATATATTTGTACTTCGCCACTTGCATTTCTATTATTACTTTTGTTCCATCTTTTAGCTTCGCTTTTATATCTACTATTCCTACTTTATCTCCCCAGAAGTCTCCTAATATTTGTTTATTTACATCTAATGTTATATCGTCTATATCTATATTTAATACTTTTTCTAATAGTGCTTTTGTTATTCTTTCGTTTCCTACTTTTCCAAATATTTGTTGGAATGCCA
>JAAVZW010000046.1 GCA_022791835.1 Clostridia bacterium
ATATGATACGTTTGAAGATATAGTAAGTTATTTATAGTTTATATAGTAAAGCCTTCTTTTGATAGAAGGCTTTTAAGCATCTTTATAAAAGATAAAACTTTAGCAAAATACACTCAAAGTAAAATAGTAATTTTAGATGATCTTTTTATGAAAAAACAATTAGAATATTATAATATAAGTAATAAATAATAAGTGATTAAAGCTAGTTGAACTAAAGGCAGGAAAGCTACATACATTGAAGGAGAAACCTTCAAGAGTTAATAAAAGAACAAAAATTTAAGCGAATTTGATGTAAAAATTCACCGAATGAACCACTAAAAAATGCCTATTAGAGTACTAAAGTTCACTAAATTTTATAAAAATATGGAGCTTAGTTCACTAAGTGTACTTGTATTCGGCTAAAATTTAAAAGAAAAGTACACCGAGTGAACTTATTATTTAAAAAAATTAGGCTTGCAAATCAACAGTCATCATACGAGGTAAGCCAAAACTATCTACAGCCCATGTGTGAGCCATGTGGAAGTAGTCTTAGTATTAGGCAAAAAAATGAAATAGCAATATTTCATTCCATAGTTATCATTAGTTGTAATTCAAGACATTATAAATTTAGAACACAATATTAGGAAAGATCTATTTAAACAGATTACTATTGTATATTTTGGAAATAATATAAATATGAATAAATTATTATTAATAAAAAATGCTGAATTATTTCAGGGTGAAAAATATCTGAATAAAAAAAGAATTATTTTGAAGGTTGGTACTTTAAAAATGTAAATTCTCAAAAAGGAATTTCTTTTATTCCAGGAATTAATATTAGTGATGTAGGAGCTAAAGCGTTTATACAAATAATTACCAACAATATGTCTTACTTTGTAAACTATAATATTAAAGAATTTAAATTTGATTATAAGCCATTTGGCATTAAGATTGGCAATAATAGTTTTTCGAAGGAACATAGTTTTATTAATTGACAATGAAGAATTTAAATTTACTACTTATAATAATACTAAATTAATAGAATGCGATATTAAAGAAGATTCGTTCAATATAACATTAAGGAGAGGATTATATATTTTGAATATAAAATCAAAATATAATAAAGGTCTTAAACTATCAGCACCAGTTAAAGGAAAAATGAAAAAAGATATTTTTGAAAGTATTTGTGATTCAGTTACTGTAACTTTAAAAAAGGAAAAAGAAATTATTTTTAATGGTACAAGTAGTATGTGTGGATTAGAAATAGTTCAAAAATAGAATTTAAAACAAACAGCTAGATAATTTTTAACGAATTATCTAGCTGTTATGTTATATTATCCTATTGGAAATAAAGTTAGACCATCTGAAAGACGAAAGGGATATGCAACAGAAATTAATAATATTTTTAAGATAAAAGAAATGTAAAATGAAAAATTTTTATAAAACTATTGACAGTTGAGCACACATTCACATATAATATAGAAAGAGTTGAATAAATACTCAACTATATGTGAAAATGCAAAAGAAACCAAGGAGGAAATCAAATGTCTAGGAACGAATTTATATGTGATTGTAGTGTAATCCATCAAGATGTAGTTAATAGCACAATAAAAAATATGCCAGAAGAAGATACATTTAATAAATTAGCAGAATTTTTCAAAATCCTTGGAGACACAACCAGAGTAAAAATACTATGTGCTTTAGACAAAAATGAAATGTGTGTATGTGATATAGCAAATGTTCTAAGAATGAGCAAATCATCAATCTCACACCAGCTAGGAACTTTAAGAAGAAGCGGAATTGTTAAATGCAGAAAATCTGGTAAAGAAGTATTTTACATGTTAGATGACAATCATGTAAAAGAAGTATTTGAAATAGGTGCAGAACATATCGAACACAAAAAATAAAAATGAGGAGGAGAAAATATGAAAAGTAAATTTAAAATAAAAGGATTAGATTGTGCAAACTGTGCTAATGACTTAGAAAGAGCAATACAAAAGTTAGATGGAATAGAAAATGCTAATATAAACTTTATAACACAAAAAATGGACTTAGAATATGACGAAGAAAAAAGAGAAGAAATTATAAAAAATGTAAAAAAAGTTGTAAAAAAAGAAGAACCAGATGTAACAATAGAAGAGGTGTAGGAGGCTATTATCATGAAGAAAAAAGTGATTAAAATAATAATAGCTACTATATTATTTTTAACAGCATTAATAATAAATTTTAATAACGAACTAATAAATAATATAATATATTTTGCCTCTTATATCATAGTCGGATTAGAAATTGTAAGAAAGGCATTAAGAAATATTATAAGAGGAAAAGTTTTTGACGAAAACTTTCTAATGACAATTGCAACAATCGGAGCATTTGGAATTAAAGAATTTCCAGAAGCAGTAGCAGTCATGCTATTTTACCAAATAGGAGAATTGTTTCAAAGCTATGCAGTAGATAAATCAAGAAAATCAATTTCAAATCTAATGGATATTAGACCAGACTTTGCAAATGTAGAAAGAGATGGAGAAATTCAAAAAGTAGAACCAGAAGAAGTAAAAATAGGAGAATTAATCGTAATAAAACCAGGAGAAAAAATTCCATTAGATGGATATGTAATAGAAGGGAAGTCAAGCCTTGATACTAAAGCTCTAACAGGAGAAAGTTTACCACGAGAACTAACAGAAGGAGAAGAGGTTCTAAGTGGATGTATAAATTTAAATGGTGTAATAAAAATAAAAGTTACGAAAGAATATGGAGAATCCACAGTAAGCAAAATATTAGACTTAGTTGAAAATGCAAGCAGTAAAAAATCAAAATCAGAAAACTTTATCACAAAATTTGCAAAATACTATACACCAGCAGTTGTAATAATTGCACTAATAATTGCAATTATACCTCCACTTGTAATAGCAAATGCAACATTTTCAGATTGGCTATATAGAGCGTTATCTTTCTTAGTAGTGTCATGTCCTTGTGCATTAGTCATTTCAATACCATTAAGTTTCTTTAGTGGAATAGGAGGAGCATCTAGAATTGGAATCTTAATAAAAGGAAGTAACTATCTAGAAGGATTATCAAATACCGAAATAATAGTATTTGATAAAACAGGGACACTGACAGAAGGAAGCTTTGAAGTGCAAAAGGTTGAGGCTGTTGGTATAAGTGAAGAAGAATTACTAAAAATAACAGCATATAGCGAAAACTATTCAAACCATCCAATAGCTTTATCAGTAAAAAAAGCATATGGAAAAGAAATTGACCAAAAACAAATTATAAAAACAGAAGAAATATCAGGATTAGGAATTATAGCAAAAATAGGAGAGCAGAATATATTAGTAGGAAACGAAAAACTAATGTATGAAAAACAGATTCAATTTACAAAATGTGATGGTATAGGCACAGTTTTATATGTAGCAATAGAAAGAAAATATGTAGGATATATATTAATAGCTGATAAAATAAAAAAAGATGTAGAAAAAGCAATCAAGAATCTAAAGAAAAATAATATTAAGCAAACAGTAATGCTAACAGGAGATAGAAAAAACGTAGGAGAAAATGTAGCAAAAGAATTAGGATTAGATAAAGTGTATACAGAGCTATTACCAGATGGAAAAGTAGAGAAAGTAGAAAACTTATTAAAAGAAAAAAGTAAAAAAGGTAAGCTTGCATTTGTAGGAGATGGAATAAATGATGCACCAGTTTTAGCACTAGCAGATATAGGAATAGCAATGGGAGGGCTTGGCTCAGACGCAGCAATAGAGGCAGCGGATGTTGTGCTTATGACAGACGAACCATCAAAAATAGTAGATGCAATACATCTATCAAAAAGAACAATGAGAATTGTAAAAGAAAATATAATATTTGCTATTTTCGTAAAAATACTAGTCTTAATATTAAGTGCATTAGGAATTTCAACAATGTGGGAAGCTGTATTCGCAGACGTAGGCGTTTCTGTAATAGCAATAATAAATGCATTGAGAGCATTAAAAGTAGAAAAATAAAAATTCCGAGAGCTACTATTTTTAGTAGCTTTTAGAATACAACAAAATTTAAATACATTTATTTACAAAATATTTTTGTTATTATATAATGATAAAAAATTATATAGGAGAAAAAATGGAAAAATTAGATATAAAATTAGAAAAAGAAAATAATGATTATTTTAGAAAATGGATTATAGAGGAATGGAAGCATCATAATACAGTAGATGAAGTATACCAATTAAAAATTATAGAACCAGAAGAATTAACTTTTGAAAATAATGAGGAATATTATAAGATTATTTTTAACAAAACAATGGTTGGATTTATAGGAATAAAAAATTATAAAAAGGAGATATATTTATACAGATTTTTTATAGAAGAGAAATATAGAAATAAAGGAATAGGAACAATAGCATTAAACAAATTAATAGACATGGCGAAGGAAGAGAACAAAGATATATCATTAGAAGTAGTAGGAGAGAATATTGCAAAAGACTTATATGAAAGATTAGGTTTCAAAAAACATTGGACAAGAATGGTATTAAAAATAAATGATAATATATATGAAAATTAAAATATAAAAGGAAAAATGATAAATGTATCTAAAAGAAATTGATATAAAAGAATTTAAAAAAACAATATATAAAGAATATAAAAAATATTTCCCCAAAAAAGAAAGAAAAACATATAGGGAATTAAAAAGAGGATATTATAATGATATCACTACGATAATTAAAATTATTGTAGAAGAACAATGTATAGGTTTTTTTATAGCGAATCATTTAAAAAATAATCAATATTTACAACTAGATTATTTTGCTATAATACAAGAATATCAAAATAAAGGTTATGGAACAGAAGCGATAAAGAAATTAAAAGAATACTATAAAAACTATGCTGGTATATTTATAGAAATTGAACAAATATATTCAGCAAATACAGATGAAGAAAGAAAAATACGACAAAGACGAGCAGATTTTTATGAAAGATTAGGATTTAGCAAAATGAACTTTGATTTAGAATTATACAAAGTAATATATTCTGCATATATACTACCATGCAAAAAAAATATATTCGATGAAGAAGAAGTAATCAAAGAAATATTTAAAATATATAATTCTATACTTGGAGAAAAAAGTATAAAAGAAAATTGCAAGGTTATCAAGATAAAAAAATAAGGAGAAAAAATGAAAGCACTAATAGCAACAAAAAATCAAGGAAAAATAGAAGGAGCGAAAAAAGCCCTATTAAATTACTTTGAACATGTAGAGATAGAAGGAATACCAGTTCCGTCAAATGTAAGTGAACAACCAGTGAACGAAGAGACATACAAAGGAGCAAAAAATAGACTAAATAATCTAAAAAAATATGCAAAAGAAAACAACATAAAAGCAGATTTTTATCTAGCCATAGAAAGTGGAATAAGTAATAAATTAGGAAATTGGATGATTATAAATATAGCAGTAATAGAAGATAACGAAGGATTAGAAAGCCATGGTGCTAGCCCATCGTTTCCCGTACCAGACAAATATGTAGAAGAAATAATAAATACAGACTTAAGCCAAGTAATGAATAAAATATTCACAGTAGATGAAGAAAGACACAATAAAGGAGGAGCGATACAATTATTAACACATAACAAAATATCAAGGATAGACATGACAGAAATAGCTATTATAATGGCACTAACCAAATATATAAATCAAAATAAATGGAAATAAAATTAAAGGACGAAAATGAAAAAAATCGTCCTATATTTTTTGCAATTAATGCATTGATAAAAATTATAAATTATGGTAATATAATAACAATATTGCAAAAAAATAGGGGGAAAACATGGGGATACTATATTTAATAACATTACTTGCACTAATAATAGCATTTATTTTAATCAAAAAAACTGGGAAAAAAATAGAAATTATAAGTTTTGCAGCAATAACAATCGTATTAACATTATGCTATAATGCATTTGTAGCATATATATTTACCTTTGTAAGAATACCAATAACACTACTTAGTCTATCAATAACAAACTTAATAATAACAGCAATAATAGTAACAATAATGGTAAAGAAAAAGGAAATACAAAAATACACACTAAACAAAATAAACCTAATAAGCATAAGTATAATACTTATAGTAACACTAGTAGCATCATATGCAAACTTTGGGATACCATTCAGTATAAAATACGAAACAGGAGACCCAGCAACACACTATGTAACTTCAGTGCTATTCGAAGAAAACGATTCCCTATTAACAACCGAAAAAGACCAACTAAATAGAGGTTTTAGAACAAGAAAAACAGCCTCATATGTTAACTCAGGTATAATAATGAAATGCTGTTCTGAGATAACTGAGAAAGTAGACTTTTACAAAATATTCATAGCATTTGGAATATTTGTATTATTCATGACAGGAACTATGATGTATCTTACCTTAGAAAAACTTGCAAAAGACACAAAATCAAAAATACTAGCATTAATAGTAAGCATCATATTTATGATAGGATATCCATTCAATAGTCTATTATTCGGCTTTGAATATTTAAGCTTAGGAATATTAATCCTGTGCACAATAATACATGTAATATACTACTTTGAAAAAGAAGAACTAAAATTCATATATAGCTTAATAATATTTGCACTACTAAACTTCGGACAATTTTGTTCATATTATATGTTTGTACCATTCACATACAGTGCATTATGGATATACTTTTGCATACATAGTTACAGAAAAAACAAAAAAATAATATGTAAAGAAAATATAATCACACTTGCAGTAACACTTCTAATTCCATTTATATTATGTTTCATATATTATTTTATGCCGACTGTATTTGACATATTTAATGTAGAAACAGGAGCAATAAAATCATCAATAAACTATTCTACAAAAATGTTAAATGGAGGTTTTGCGACAGAAGGATATATATATGAAAACTATTACTCAAATATGTTACCACTAATACCACTTACATTATACTATATATTAAAAAAGAGAAAAGAAAAAAAGCTAATATCATTTGATACAATACTACTAATAAGCACACTAGTATTTATGGAAATACTACTAATAGGAATAGGCTTCCACAAAGTATCAGAATATTACTATATGAAAAATTATTATGCACTTTGGATAATACTAATATATATAAACTTCAAAGCACTAATGTATATATTCCAAAAAAGCAAAATAAAAGCATATTTAATAATAGGAGTATACATGTTATTAATACTATCAAATCTATTATTTATAAAAGTGCCAGTAACAAAAAAACAGATATTAGGAGAACATGAAAATCTGCTAAGTGTAACAGAAATATTCAACGTAAACAAAAATATAATATGTAACATTAAAGAAGACTTAACACCAAAAGAAATAGACATACTAAGATATGTATACAAAAACTGCAACTTACCAAATAGCCATGTAGAAATAGTAGGAGACCCAGAACAACTATACTGGGCAAGTTCAATGCTTAGATATGTAAACCAAGATGACCTAACAGAAAAACATGGAGGCGAAAAACTATTAAACTTAAAATATACAAGATTACCAGACAAAATAGGTACAGCAGACTATATGGTATATTTTAAGAAAAGCACAAGTTATAAAATACTAGAAAATGACTTATTTGTAAACTCAGAAATAGTATACCAAAACGAAGCAGGAGGAATAATAAAATATAATAAATAAGGAGCAATGAAAAATGGATAAAATACAGAACTTTAATTATCATGGACACACATATAGATGTGGGCATGCAGACTTAGGAATGCACGACGAAGACTATATAAAAGAATATATAAATCTAGGAATCAAAAAAATAGCATTTACAGACCATGCTCCACAAAAAAATAAAATAGACAAAAGAACAGATATGAGAATGGATTACAGTCAAAAAGATGAGTATAAAAAATCCATAGAAAAACTAAAAGAAGAATACAAAGAAAAAATCCAAATAGAGGTAGGCTATGAAATAGAATACTTACCTGGAGAAGAAGAAAATATACAAGAATTAAAACAAGAAACAGACAAACTGATTATAGGACAACACTTTATCTATAACGACAACAAAAATCTAAAAATATTTGGAGAAGATGACTTTGAAGATAAAGAATTAATAAGATATGGAAAGTACATAGAAAAAGCAATGGAATTAAAAATACCAAATATAATAGCACATCCAGACATATATATGTATAGAAGAAAAGAATTTGGAAAAGTAGAACAAGAAGTAGCAGAAATAATAGGTAAATCAGCAGAAAAATACCAAATACCACTAGAAATAAATCTATGTAGAATATTTAGAAACTTATTTGCACCACATAAAACAGTAATAAATATTCCGGAAAAAGAAAGACAAGAAAAACTAAAAGAAATAACATACCCATGTAGAGGTTTCTGGGAGACAGTATCAAAATACAATATAAAAGTACTATATGGAATAGATGCACACTATAAAGGACAAATTCTACTATTTCCAGAATTAATAAAATATGCAAACCAAGTAATAGGGGAAGAAACAATAAAAAAACTAAACTTCATAAAATAGGAGAAAAAAACATGTTAACCACAATATGCTATATAGAAAAAGATGAGAAATATTTAATGCTACACAGAACAAAAAAAGAAAAAGACATAAACAAAGGAAAATGGATAGGAGTAGGCGGAAAATTTGAAGAAGGAGAAAGTCCAGAAGAATGCATAATTAGAGAAGTAAAAGAAGAAACAGGACTAACACTGAAAAACTATGACCTAAGAGGTTTAATAACATACAATTTTGGAGAAAATCAAATAGAATACATGTATATATTTACATCAGATGATTTCGAAGGCGAACTAATAGAATGTAACGAAGGCGAACTAGCATGGATAGAAAAAGAAAAAGTGCCAACACTAAATACATGGGAAGGCGATAAAATATTCCTAGAGAAAATAAAAAATAAAAGTAACTTCTTCACAATGAAGATGAGATATGAAGGAGACACATTAATAGAATATAAAATAAAAGAATATTAACACAAAATTCACAGAAAATTCATTATAATAAGATAAAATACAAACAAAAATTGAAAGGAGAGTGCAATTTCAACTTGGAAACAAATCAAGAAACAAAAGACTATTACTCCAAAGAAATTGACGAAATATTAAAAGAATTTAACACAACAAGAGAAGGACTAAGTGATAAAGAAGCAGAAAAGAGACTAAAAGAAAATGGCTATAACGAGCTAAGAAACAAAAAAACAAAAACCATATTAGAATTAATATGGAAAGAACTCACAGACCCAATGATACTAATACTACTAGGAGCAGTACTACTATCAGCCATACTAAAAGAATGGCTAGAAGCAGCAGTAGTATTAGTAATAATATGTGTAAACACAATAATCAGTGTAGTGCAAGAAAAAAAGGCAGAAGCATCAATTGAAGCATTAAAAAGCATAAGTACACCACAAGCAAGGGCATATAGACAAGGAGAAGAAAGCCTAGTAAGTTCAAAAGAGCTAGTAGTACGGAGACATAGTAATCCTAGAAGCGGGAAATATGGTGCCAGCCGACATAAGACTAATAGAAAGTTCAAACCTAAAAATACAAGAAGCCTCATTAACAGGCGAATCAGTACCAGTAGAAAAAGACGCAGATGAAAAAGTAAAAGTAGGAAGTCCATTAGGAGATAGGACGAATATGGCATACTCCTCATCAATCGTAACATATGGTAGAGCAGAAGGAGTAGTTGTAGCAACAGGAATGAATACAGAAGTGGGAAACATAGCAGAAATGCTAAACGAAGAAGACGAATTCGACACACCAATAAAAAGAAAATTAGCAGCAGTAGGGAAAACTCTTAGTATAGCAGGAATAATAATCTGTATAGTAATATTTGTAATAGGATTAATATACCAAAGACCATGGATACCATTGCTAATGACAGCCATAAGTCTAGCAATATCAATAATCCCAGAAGGATTACCAGCAACAGCAACAATAGTAATGGCACTAGGCGTAAAAAGAATGGTAAAAGAAAATGCATTAGTAAGAAAACTACCAGCAGTAGAAACACTAGGAAGTAGTACAGTAATATGCTCAGACAAAACAGGAACACTCACTCAAAACAGAATGACAGTAAAAGAACTAGTAATAGAAGAAAATATAAAAAACAAAAGTACAATAAAAGTAGAAGAAATAGAAAAAGAAGACAAAGAAAAATATAAAGAACTAATATATGCAGGAGCATTGTGCAATGATGCAGCGTTAGACCCAGACAAAAAAGATGAAATCCTAGGCGACCCAACAGAAGGAGCATTGATATTTTTAGCACGAGACTTTGGATTTGACCAAGAAGAATTAGAGGAAAAATACGAAAGAGAATATGAAGAACCTTTTGACTCAGACAGAAAAAGAATGTCAACAATTCAAAAAATAGATGGAAAAAACATAGTGTACACAAAAGGTGCAGTAGATGAAATGTTAGAACTATGCACTAAAATCCTAACACCAGAAGGAGAAAGGGAAATAACAGACGAAGACAAAGAGAACATCTTAGAACTATCAATAACAATGTCAAAAAAAGCATTAAGAGTATTAGGCTTTGCTAAAAAAGAAATAGAAAAAATTCCAGAAGAAGATGATATAGACGTAGAATATGACCTAACTTTCATAGGAATGTGTGGAATGATAGACCCACCAAGGCCAGAAGTAATAGAAGCAATCAAAACCTGTAAAAAAGCAGGAATAAGAACAGTAATGATAACAGGAGACCACTTAATCACAGCTACAGCAATAGCTAAAGAACTAGGCATATGGAAAGAAGGAAGTAATGGAATACTAGGCGAAGAATTAGACCAAATGACAGACAAAGAACTAGACGAAACAGTAAAAAATACAGCAGTATTTGCGAGAGTATCACCAAACCACAAATTAAGAATAATACAATCACTAAAAAGAATAGGCGAAATAGCAGCAATGACAGGAGACGGAGTAAATGACGCACCAGCCTTAAAAAATGCAGACATCGGAATAGCAATGGGATTAAATGGAACAGATGTAGCAAAAGACTCAGCAGACATGATACTTCTAGACGACGACTTCACAACAATAATATATGCAGTAAAAGAAGGAAGAAGAGTATACAGAAACATACAGAAAGTAATCCAATTTTTGCTTGCAGGAAATATAGCAGAAGTACTAACTCTATTTATAGCAACATTATTAAACTGGGAAGCACCAATTCTAGCAGTACACATACTATGTATAAACCTAGCAACAGATACCCTTCCAGCACTAGCATTAGGAGTAGACCCAGCCAGCAAAGACATAATGAAAGAAAAACCAGTAAAATCAGGAACGCTATTTGAAAAAGCACTAATAGCAAGAGTAATTTTACACGGATTATTCATAACACTAGTTACAATAATAGCATACCAAATAGGCTTACAAACAGACAGTCATATAGTAGGTCAAACAATGGCATTTATAGTACTAAGCATCTCGCAGATGTTCCATGCCTTCAACCAACGCTCAAACACAGAATCAATATTTACATCAGGTAATGGACGTAATAACCAATTATTACTAGCATTTGTAGCATCCTTCGCAGTAATATTTGCAATATTATTCATACCAGGCCTAAGAACAATATTTAGTCTAACAATCTTAACAGCAAAAGAATGGGCAATAGTAATAGTTCTATCAATATTGCCATTAATTATGGTAGAAATAACAAAATGGATAAAAAGGAAATTCAAATTAACAATAATATAATTTAGAATTTCGGTTATTGACAAAAAGGCACATGTAATTTAAGCATGTGTCTTTTTGATAATCCATCATACGTTTTATATTGAAATAATATTACTTTGCTTGAAGTTTTATAAGCAATATGGTACAATAAAAAACAGAGAGGTAAAACATGGAAATAATAGATTTTAGCAAAGCAAAAGAGATATATCAAAAATATGGAGGAGCAGGTAAGAAAAAAACACTTATACTAAATGGAGTTCAATACTTAGTCAAATTCCAAAACCCTGTTAGAAAAAAAGGAAAAAACATACAAGTATCATATGTAAACAGTGTATACTCAGAGTATATAGGCAGTAAAATATTTGAAAGCGTTGGAATTGAGACACAAGAAGTAGTGATAGGAACCTATGAAGGTAGAATAGTATGTGCATGTAAAGACTTTTTAAAAGAAAAAAATACTAATATAGAGTCAGAAGTCGGAGAAGCTAAATTGATTGAATTTGAAGAATGGAGCAAAGCGTATGAATTAGATAATACACTGACAATGGATATAAAAAGTATATATCAATCATTAGAAAATGTTTATAAATATGTTCCAAACCATATAAATGTAGAAAATATAAAAGAAAAATTTTGGGAAATGTTTGTAATAGACTTTTTTATAGGAAATACAGACAGACATAATAATAATTGGGGGTTTATTTATTACGAAAATCAGCTAGATACATATTTTGTAAATATGGAATTTGCACCAATATTCGACTGCGGAAGTTCACTAACACCAGTGCTAACAGACGAACAAATGGAAGAAATATTAAAAAGCAAAGGTGAACTAGAAAATTATGTAAAAAATGCATATTCAGCAATAATGGAAGTAGGCAAAAAAATACACTCATATGAATACTTAAAATCAAACAAAAATGAATACTGTAATAAAGCTATAAAAAAACTAGTACCAAAAATGAATATGGAATATATAAAAAAATTAATAAACGAAATGCCAATAAGTGAAATAAGAAAAGAATTTTATATAACAATATTGCAAAAACGCTATGAACTATTGAAAAAAATGTGTGAACAAAATTAAAAAATAAAATGATATAAAGGAAAAAACAATTAAAAGGAGGTACCCGTGAAAACAATAGGGATAGTCCTAAGAGAATGGAGAGCAGATGTAAGAGAAATTCCATTATATGCAGTCAGAACTGACCTAATAGTATTCCTAAGAAAATACAAAATAAATGCAATTGCCATTCCAGTAATCTACGATAGCAAGAATGAATTTGAAAAAATCAAAGAAATAATAGACTTTTGTGATGGAATAATCTTCCCAGGAGGAAAATACATAAAAGAAATAGACCTTAAAATAATGAAATACCTCTATGAGCAAGATAAACCGACCTTTGGCATATGTTTAGGAATGCAAATTATGGGAGCAACCTTTAATGGAGGAATAAGAGAAACTATAAAAGACAAAAATCACAACAGTGAAAAAGAATACGTACACGAAATTATAATAGATAAAAATAGCAGATTATACGAAATAATAGGCATGGAAAAAATAAAAGTAAACAGCAGACACGGAAAATGCGTACCACATACAAAATTAGACTGCGTAGCATATAGTGAAGATGGAATAATAGAAGCAATAGAAGACAAAACAAAAAAATTCTTCATAGGAGTACAATGGCATCCAGAAACACTGCCAAAAGATGAATATAGTAACAAAATTTTCGAAAAATTCATAGAAAAACTGAACTAAGACTTTCAAAGCCAATTCTTCGCTAAGAAAATCTTAATTCCACATAATTATCTAGTAAGAAGAATTTCACTGCATTTGTAGCGAAAATTCCTACTATGAATAAAAAATAGGAGTAAACGATGAATAAAGAATTCCCCAATTTCTTAAAAGACTTACTATTAAAAGATTATGGAGAAGAAATTACAGAGAAAATAATCAAAGGCTATACAGCAAACCAAAAAGTAACTCTAAGAATAAATCTACTTAAAACAAATGCAGAAAAAATAAAACAAGAACTAGAAAAAGCAGAAATAAAATATAAAGAAGTAAAATGGAGTAAAGAAGCACTAATCTTAGAAAACGTAATAGAAGACCAAATAAGAAATTTAGATATATACAAAAAACGGAGAAATCTATTTGCAAAGCCTATCCTCAATGCTACCACCAATAATTTTAACTCCAAAATCGGACGAAACTATTCTAGACATGACAGCAGCTCCAGGAGGTAAAACAACAGAACTTTCAGCACTTTCAAACAACGAAGCAATGATAACAGCCTGTGAAAAAAACAAGATAAGATTAGAAAGACTAAAATACAATATAGAAAAACAAGGAGCAAGAGTAACAGTAATAGAGCAAGACGCAAGGAAACTAGACGAATATTTCTCATTTGACAAAATTTTATTAGATGCACCATGTAGTGGTAGTGGGACAGAAAACATTTATGAAGAAAAATTCAGCAAAGAGCTAATAGCAAAGTCAGTAAAAACCCAAGAAGAACTACTAAAAAAAGCAGTACAAATTCTAAAACCAAATGGAGAACTCACATATTCAACTTGCTCAATCTTAAAACAAGAAAATGAAGGCATAATAAATAAAATCTTGAAAACAGGAAAAGTAGAAATAATAAAAATAGACCCACCAAAACGGAGTAGACCTATTGCCAGTAACAATAGAAGGAACTTTATGCATTAAACCAAGTGAAAACTACGAAGGATTTTACATAGCAAAAATAAGGAGAAATAAATAAAAATGCAAGAAAGAATATTAGTAATATCAGCAATGGAAAACACAGAACTAGACTATCTAAAAACAAAACTAAAAAATTCTAAAAAAGTATTACATAGAGGAATAACTTTTTATGAAGGCACACTATATGAAAAAGAAGTAATCCTTTGTACATCAGGTATAGGACTAATAAAAGCAAGTATGGCACTAACAATAGCAATAGAATTTTATAACCCAATGGTTATAATAAATGAAGGTTTAGCAGGAGGATATACAAAAGAACTAAAAACAGGAGAAATAATAGTAGGAGAAGAAGCAATAAACATCACATCACTAGAATACAAAGGAATACGGAGAAACTTTTGAAGACTTTGAAATAACAACCTTCATAGAAAATGAGCCAAACAAACTAATCACACAAAAAGTAGACAAAAATATATTAGAAAAAATAAAACCAATATTAGAACCATACAATCCACAATATCGGAAGAATAGCAAGTGGAGACATTTGGAATAAAAACAAAAAAATAATTCAAACAATAGCAGAAAAACACAAAGCAATTTGCGAAGACATGGAAAGTGTTGCAATATACACAGTATCAAACCAATACAAAATTCCAGCGATATCAATAAAAATAATCTCAAATAACGAATTATTAGAAGAACCATATAATCCATCAGTAGGTCAAAAGTTGCAAAAGATAACAGAAGAGATAATAAAAAAATATAGAAGCTAGAAGTAATACAACTAAAGGCTTACAACACGAAATGTCGAATTTTGTCGAATGATTTTTCTTGACAAAATTCGATTAAAATCATATACTAAACCCATAAAATTTTTATGCATAGAAAAAATCAAAGACACCTTGAGTACGACAAAAATGTCTTTAGACATTCGTCTAAAACAATCCAAAAAAAGGAATGAATAAAATGGTCAATAGTAAAATCAATGTCACTTCATGGACTAGAAGGAGAATTATTAAACGTAGAAGTCGACATATCACGGTGGTTTGCCGGTCTGGGAAATTGTACGGTTTGCCAGACGCAAGTGTAAAAGAATCAAAAGAAAGAATAAAAGCAGCCATAAAAAACACAGGGTTAAAACTAGAAAGCCGAAGAATAGTAATAAACCTTTCACCAGCAGACACAAAAAAGGAAGGCGCAATATATGACCTGCCAATGGCGATAAGCATATTAATCGCAAACGGAGATTTAGAAGTAAAAGACCTAAGTAAAACTATACTAGTAGGAGAACTATCCCTAGATGGAAAAATAAACAAAATAAATGGAGCATTTCCAATATCTCTAGAAGCCTCCAAAAAAGGGATAAAAAGAATTATACTCCCAAAAGAAAATGCAAAAGAAGCAGCTATAGTACAAGATATAGAAGTAATCGGAGTAGAAACACTAGAAGAAGTAATAAAATACTTAAGAAAAGAAAAAAACATATTATCAGAAAAAATAATCCTAAAAGACATCTTTGCAAACAATACAAAATACAACATAGACTTTAGTGATGTAAAAGGTCAGAAAAATGTCAAAAGAGCTTTAGAAGTAGCAGCAGCACGGAAATCATAATGTACTCCTCATTGGTTCGCCTGGTTCAGGCAAAACAATGTTATCAAAATGCTTTCCATCAATTTTACCAGATTTAACCCTAGATGAAGCCTTAGAAATTACAAAAATCCATAGTGTAGCAGGACTAATTGAAAAAGATACACCAATAATTACCCAAAGACCATTCAGAAGTCCACATCACACAATATCTAATGCATCACTAGTACGGAGGAGGCAGAATACCAAGACCACGGAGAAATAAGCTTATCACATAATCGGAGTACTTTTCCTAGACGAATTAACCGAATTCAACAAACACACAATAGAACTAATGAGAGGACCACTAGAAGATAGAAAAATTAGTATCAGCAGAGTAAATGCGAACCTAACATATCCCTGCAATTTCATGTTAATAGCATCAATGAACCCATGCCCCTGTGGATACTATGGCGCAAAAGATAAAAACTGCAATTGTACAAAAAATCAGATAAGCAAATACATAAACAAAATAAGTGGACCATTACTAGATAGAATTGATATACACATAGAAGTAGAAGCAGTAGAATACAAAAAACTAGAAGAGAAAGAAAAAAACGAAACATCAGAAAAAATAAGAAAAAGAGTAAACAAAGCAAGAGAAATAGGAAAAGAAAGATACAAAGAATATGGAATATATTCAAACTCAGAACTTACACCCAAATTAATTGAAGAACACTGTAAATTAGGAAAAAAGGAAAGAGAAGTACTAAAAAATGCTTTCGAAAAGCTAGGATTTAGTGCTAGAGCATATACGAGAATATTGAAAGTTGCAAGAACAATAGCAGACTTAGACGAAAAAGAAAATATAGAACTAAAGCATATAGCAGAAGCTATAAAATACAGAGACCTAGACAGAAAGTATTGGGGGAATTAGATAAATGGAAATAGAAGAAATAGGAATAGAAAATAGATATTATCCAAAAAAACTAAGAACAATAAAAAATCCACCACAGAAGTTATATATATTAGGAAACAAAGAAATTTTAAATAATGAAGCAGTAGCAATAGTAGGCTCAAGAGATTGCACAGAACAAGGAGCAAAAAACGCAAGATTTTTTTCAGCCAACATAGCAAAAGCAGGATTTACAATAGTAAGTGGAATGGCAAAAGGGATAGATGCAGAAGCGCACAAAGGAGCATTAGAAGTAAAACGGACAAACAATAGCAGTGTTAGGAAATGGTCCTAAATACATATTTCCGCCATCAAATGAAGAAATCTATAAAAAAATATTAAATAGTGGAGGAGCTATAATTAGTGAATACCCAGAAGATACACCACCAATTTCAGAAAAATTTAGAAAAAGAAATAGAATAGTAAGCGGATTATCACTTGGAATACTAGTAGTAGAAGCAGAATTTAGAAGCGGAACATCAATAACAGCAAGATACGCAAAAGAACAGGGAAGAGAAGTATTTGCAATACCAAGTGATAGAGAAAACACAAAAGGAATGGGAACAAATATATTGATTAAAAAAGGAGCAAAACTAGTCTTAGACCCTAGTGAAATAGTAGAAACATACACAAAAAAGAAAATATCACAAATAACAATAGAAGAAATAGAAGCTAGAATAAAACCAAAAGTAAATATAAAAAGCATGCCAAAACAATTTAGAAAAATATATAAAATATTACACGAAGAACTAAGCGTAAATGAAATAAGCAAGGAAACTAAAATAGACATTTCAGAGCTATATGAAGTATTATTTACAATGGAAATAGAAGGACTAATAGAAAGCAATCAAAATAAATATAAGATTAAGCAATAAGAGAGGGAAGAAAAATGAACACGAAACAAATAGAAGGAAAAATAGGAGAACAGGAAGCAGTAGAATATCTAAAAGAACTAGGATATGAAATATTATATACGAACTTTAGATGTAAACAAGGAGAAATAGATATAATCGCAAAAGACAATGAAGAAATAGTATTTGTAGAAGTAAAAACAAGAACAAGTACAAAATATGGAGAGGCAAGAGAAGCGGTAAACAAAATAAAACAAAAACATATCCTAGATGCAGCAAAATATTATCTTTATATGAATAAAAAAGAAAGTGCATATGTAAGAATAGATGTAGTAGAAGTTTATATGATAGATGATATAATCATAGTAGAACATATTAAACAGGCAATATAAGTAAACATAAAAATATTGCTAAAAAAACAAGATATATCTTGAAAAATTTACTCAAATATGATATCATATATATAATTAAGTTAAAAAGGAGAAATCATGGGAGAGAAATTTGCAAATGCATTGATAATATTTATAATGATAGTTATAGTAGCCCTAGGCGGAATATACTATGTAAAAAGTGTTGGAAATTATAACATTCCATTCGGAAATAGCATAGCATATGCAGAAGAAATAGAAGGAAAAGCCGAAACAGCTAATGCAAACACAGTAGAGGAAAGCGAAAGACCAGAAATAGGGGGAGTAACTGGAAGCTCAACTGTATATGAGCAAAAAAAGGGGTATAAACATAACAATAGACACTACTATAACAACCTATGTCTAGAAGCAAAAATAATATATGATGCAATTGCAGACAACATGGATAATCTTGTAGTAGAAAACTTTAGAATAAATATAGACCATGACTTTAGCAACATATTAAGTGGAGCAAGTGGAGAAAAAGAATTAAAAACATATTATGACGATGCTATAAATGCAATAAACCTAGACATTCCGAACTTATTTTATATAGACTTTGGAAAAATGTATTTAACAATAGAAACATCAAAAACACTATTATCAACAAGTTACAAGTTATATATAGACGGAAACCACAATCCAAACTATTTTACAAATGATTTTACAACAACAGCACAAGTAAATGTAGCAATAAGCCAATTAGAAAGTGCAAAAAATCAAGCTAAAATAGGACTTACAGGAAGTGATTACTTCAAAGCAAGAAAACTTCATGACTGGTTAATAGAATATATGGAATATGATTCAAGCAACCTACAAAAAGCATCAATATATGGAGCATTAATAGAAAAAAAAGGTGTATGTGAAGCATATGCAAGAACATATAAATATATACTAGACGACATAGGAATAGAAAACATACTAGTAACAGGAACAGCAACAAACTCTACTGGACAAACAGAAGACCACATGTGGAACTACATTAAACTAAACGATAAATGGTATGCAGTAGATGTAACATGGGATGACCCGATAGTAATAGGAGGAGGCACACTAAGCGAAGCAACGAAACATAGATATTTCTTAAAAGGAAGTGCAGAATTTTTCAAAAATCACACAGAAAAACTAACAATATCACAAAGTGGAAGGATTTTCTCACTACCAACACTATCAATAGGAGATTTTTAATATTCTAGGAAATCGTGTGTAGAGTGTAAAGAAATTGGTTTTTTAAGATAATTAAGTATAAGAATGGCTCAGTTTGTAAATAATACTAAAAAATGGAAAGAATGGAGAAAAGTATTATGGTCAAACGAGCTATTATATTTTTAGGTTTAATAACACTATTTGTAGGAAGTGCATATGTTACAACAAAAATGGGAGAAGTAAAACCAGAAGACATCATACAAAACGAAACACCAGTAAGTATAGAAGAAAAAAATGAAATAGAAGATAATAATATAGTAACTAATGAAACAGTAACAGCAAGTGCAGAAGAAGTAAAAGTAACTCCAAACACAATACTTACATTAAAAAAATATTATAAAGACTGTGGTCATATCATAAAAGACTCAGCAGAAGTACCAGAAGAAATGGTAAACCTAACAGAAGAACAAGTAAAAGAAAACTATAAAACATGGAATTTAGACTACTTTTCAAAAGAAGAAATAGTATTATCAAAAGAATTAGAAAGCTTTTGTGGAGAACACTATTTGCTAATAGAAGAAAATGGAAAAGTAATAATATATGCAATAGACGAAGCAGGAAGCAAAACACTACTAGAAACAACAGAAATAGCCTTCGAATATGTACCAGAAACAGATAAGATAATTTTAAAAAACGGAATATATGTATACGGAAAAGAAGAACTAAACAAAATAAGAGAAGACTTTGAGAGCTAGTATAAAAAGGGTATGCTAAAATGTAAATCCCAAAGTAAAAATTCCAGTGAGAAAACACTGGGATTTTTGTATATAATAAAATAAAGTGAATACAATAATACAAGTTAACATTTCGCAAAATTAAAAATATTTACTTTTTGCGAAATGAATGCTATAATAATTTCGAGGTGATTTTATATGAAAATAATAGAAAGAAATTACTTGAAAGAATTAA
>JAAVZW010000047.1 GCA_022791835.1 Clostridia bacterium
ATGTTTTTTTGTATTCGAATTTATAACTTTGTACTCCTGATGTATTATCTGAACCATATGCGGTTACTGGAATTGTTGTTGTTCCAGGTGTTCCTACTGCTAAACTTGCACTTGGTGGTGTAGCATCTCTTGTAAATGCTGGTTTGGTTGTTGTGTCGCTTTTGTTTTTCTTCCTTTCTTTTGATTTTTATTGGATATTCCTTCGTAGAACGGACGCCGAGGACGGCGCCCCTACATTTGTTGTTTTTTTATTTTAGTATATACTTTAAATTATGGATAACATACTTAAACTGGAGTATACTATACTTAAAGCGTCTCGTACTTCCCGGTAAAGAGGTAATATATTTATTTTTTAGTGCCGACGCGCAGGGAAGCTCCCCGAGTGGGAGAGACCCGTTGCGAATGAAGCGGAGCGTAGCGGAGTGACAGCAAGGAGGCACTAAAAAATAAATATATTACCTCTTTACCTTCCCGAACTAAAACGCGCCTTACCCCTTATGGCAAGAAACAAAAATAGCCAAAGTCAAAACCAAACAAACCCAAAACTATTCTTATTTCCTCCCATAAAAGCTCACTTTTTTAAAACAATTTGTTTTCATATCTATATTTAAAACAAAACGTTTTAAAAGTCAACTATTTTTTTTGTTTATTATATGTTTTTCTTAAGATAATATATTTAGGATGTTTTATCTTTTGAGTTATAAAGTGAAACTATTCAATTTTAAGAAAGGACCTATTTTTATGAAAACTAGAATTAAAGATTTAAGAGAAGATAAAGACTTAGGGCAAAAAAATTTGAGTGAAGTTTTAAACATTTCTCAAGTTGCTTATTCTTATTATGAACTTGGTAGAAGAAATATCCCGGTTGATACTATCTGCAAAATTGCAGATTTTTACGGTACTAGCGTAGATTATTTGCTTTATAGAACAGATAATCCAGAGCCTTATCCTAAGTCTAAGGAACAAGAGTAATTTTCTTCTAAATGTTTAAAAGTTCAAACCTAAATATATAGGTTTGAACTTTTCTTATCTTCTACATCAATTACACACTACGCACGTACTTTCCTAGAATATAAAAAAGATTAGTATACGTGCTACTAATCTTTCATATTTTAGATAAATATAATAAGAAAGGTTATATTTCATATTATATTGCGTTGAAATTATTTGCATTGCCTTTTAGTAATTCTAATTGCGAAATAAGCAATGCTTCTGCTTGTGATTTGTATTCATCTATTCTTCTTTGTAATTCTTCTAGTTCTCTTTGTTTTGCTTCCATATTTGTATCTATACTTGTTAACTGGTCTCTTGCAGCTGTTTGTGCTTCATTTAAAATTGCATCTGCTTGTTGCCTTGCTACATTTTTTATCTCTTCCGCTGCATTTTGTGCCATAAGTAATGTATTTTGTAATGTTGATTCCATTTGTTTGTATTTTTCTAATTCTACATTTTGTTTATCTACTGTTTGTTTATATTCTCCGACTTCTTTATATAGTTTTTCATAATCAATTGTTAGTTCATCTAAGAAATCATCTACTTCTTCTGTGCTATAGCCGTTTAATGCCCTTTTTGAGAATTTTTTGTTTTCAATGTCTAATGGTGTTATCATATTTTTTCTCCCTTCTTGTTATTATTATTGACTATATTTAATTATTTAAGCCATGATACTGAAAGTTTTGATTTTACTTCTTCTCTTCCCATTTCATTGTCTATATCATAGTTTGCTGGTGCAATTAGGAAGATTGAGTTTGATATTTTTTGAATATGGCCATTTAATGCATATACTCCACCACTTATGAAGTCTACTATTCTTCTAGCAACATCTTTATTTACATATTCAAGATTAACAATACATGATTTTCTTTCTTTTAGGTATTGGCATATTTCTTCTGATTGTTCAAATGTTGTTGGTTGTGAAATTACCATTTTTACTTGATTGCCTTGTGGCATGCTTACAATTTTTTCTTTATTTCTTCTTCCGAAAAGTCTTCTATCATCTTCCTCTTCGTCGTCTTCTTCATCTTCATATTCGTAATCATAATTTTCTAATTCTTCTTCATCGTCTTCTTCTTGTTCTACTCCAAAGAAACCCCATAATTTGCTCGCTAAATTTCCAGCCATTGTTAAAAACCTCCTAATTTTTCCTTTGTGTTTTTTTCTATATATAGTATCTTACTTTTAGAGTTATTTGTCAAGCTTTTTTTGTATTGTAATGCTTTTTTAATAATTCTGTAATGTTTTTGTAATATTTATTTTTTAGGCTGTATTACTACTTCATCGTAAAGGCTTATGCTTTTTCTTGTTCTAATATCATCGTCATCATGTCCTAATTCTCTTAGTTCTGTTGTCGTATAATTGTCTATTATGGCATATTTTTCATTTTGATTTATTATATTTATTAGAATTTTGTCGTTATATCCTGCTCTGTTTCTTATTATGTAATTTTCTGCGCCTTCTTCTATTATTGCTGAGTTTGGTACTTTTAGTCCTTCGTCGCTCCACCATATTACATCTACTGATATTTTTCTATATGATATTAGCTCTTCTACTGCCTTATTTGTTCTAAAGATTATCATTGCTTCTCCACTTTCTTGTTGTATTATTTGCTCTATTGTAGCATCTATTTCTCTTGTATCTGATAATCTAAGATTTATTTTGCTTCCTACTGTTGCATTGTGTGCTTCTTCTGAATCTAAAAATACTACTATATAACATTCATAATTGTTTACTATTTTTCCTCCATCTTTACTTGTTGATACCATTTGTCCTGTCTTCAGGTTGAATCCTTCTAGTAGTTCTTTATTTAAGTTTTTAAGGTTTTCTATTGTTAGTTCTTCTTCTAATCCATCTACTTTATATGATACTACTCCGACTCATATCTGCTTTTATGTATTCTTGACCGATTGTTTAATTCTTCTTCATATTTTCTTCTTTGTTCTATTAAGCTATTTATTCTTGAGCCTGATGGACTCAAGCTTCCTGCTATTTTTGCTTTTTTTATTAGTGCATCTGATATGTTTGTTTTGTATTCTTCTACATCTTTGATATTGTTTGTTTGTAATAGTTTTTCTATGTATACTTCTATTTGTTTGTCTAAAACTTGTATATCTGCTGAAAATGCTTCTGTCTGCCCCTCAAGTGCTTCTTGTATTTTTTTATCTAAATCTGCTATTTTTGATTTTAAGTCGTCTTCATTATTACTATAATATCTAAAAACATTTTCTCCTTTTGATACTTTGGTTCCTTCTGATTTTATTTCTACTAAGCCATTTTTATAGTTTTGACCATATAACGTTTTTTCTTCTCTTACTATATATCCATATGTTGTTTCTTCTTGATATATTCTGCCATGTTCTACTACACAAATATTTCCTGGGGCTATTACTAACCCAATAAATCCTGATAATAGTGTTACTATTATTGATACTACAAAAATGAGAGATAATATTATAAGTGTTTTTTGGTTTGCTCTTTTTGTGTTACTCATATATTACCTCTCATCCTTTCTTATGTATTATTATATTTTTCTATTATTATGTTTATATTTTCTTCTTGTGATTTTTCCATATTTAACCATGTGGTATTTTCATTCTTCCTAAACCATGTTAGTTGTCTCTTGGCATATCTTCTTGTTTCCATTTTAATTTTTTCTACCATTTCTTCTTTTGAAATAGTTCCTTCTAGGTATTCTTTGGTTTCTTTATATCCTAATGCTTGCATTGCTGTTGGAAAATTATTATATTTTTCTAGCATTTGTTTTACTTCTTCTACTAAGCCTTGTTCTAGCATTAAATCTACTCTCTTATTTATTCTTTCGTAGAGTTTTTCTCTTTCCATATTTGTTATATATAGTTGATAATCAAATTCTATTCCGTTTTGTCTTGAAAGTTTGTCTAGTTCTGTTTTTGTTTTTCCTGTTTGTTTGTAAATTTCTAATATTCTAATTATTCTTTTTCTATCATTTTGTGAAATTTTTGCTGTTGCTTCTTTGTCTATTGTTTCCGCTTCTTTATATAATTCTTCTAGCCCTTCTCTCTCCGCTCTTTCTTCTAGGTATTTTCTATATTCTTCATCTAGTTTTGTATCTATGTAATCTATTCCATTTACAAGAGAATTTATGTATAAGCCTGTACCTCCCACTACTATCGGCACTTTCCCCTTTTGAAGGATTTCTTTTATATTTTGTATAGCTTGATTTTTGTATTCTGCTACACTATATCTTTGATTAGGCTCTACTATACCTAGCATATAGTGCTTTATTCCTTGCATTTCTTCTTTTGTTGGTTTAGCACTTCCTATATCCATATCTTTATAGATTTGCATAGAGTCTGCTGAAATTATTTCTCCATTAATTTTTTTTGCTAGTTCGATTGATAGGGACGTTTTTCCGTGAGGCTGTTGGACCTGCTATTACTATCACTTTTTGTTTTTTCATTTTTAGCCTAGTAAAGTCTTTGTGAAGTTTCCTACGTAATTTGCTTCTATAATTAATAGTACTATGAATACTGCTGCAAGTATTATTATTCTTTTCCCTGCTTTATCTGTTCCGTATTACCCTATCTTTTACTTTTCCAAAAGTATTACCCAATACACTTAATACTAGCATCGCATTTATTGGGGTGAATATGAATTTTGTTATTGTTTGTATTACTGATTTTACATCTTGTATAGCTGATGGATTTGTTACTGTTATATCTGATGTGTTTAGTCCTGAAATTGCTATGCTTATTAGATACATTATGAATGTTCCGTACTACTATATATCCTATTCTTTTTGCCGGTTCGAATGAGTTTGTATTGTGATATATTGCAACACATGCTATTCCAAATATTATAAATGCAATAACCTTTATGCCTGTTATTATTGTGGTTATCTCCATATATTTTACTCTCCTATCTTTATTTTCTTCTTGCGAATTTCTTTTCTATGTCTGTTTTGCTAAGTTTTATAGCTGTTGGTCTTCCATGTGGACATGTGAATGGATTTGGAAGTGCTAATAATTTTTCTAGTAATGCTTCTACTTCTTCTGTTGTTAGTGCCATATTTGCTTTTACTGCAGCTTTACAAGCTATTGTTGCTATGAATTTTTCTTCTATTTCTTGTTTTGCTGTTCTTGCTACTGTATTTATTTCGTCAAGTGTTTCTAAGAATAGTTCTTTTGTATCTAAGTCTAAGCAGATATTTGGCACTCCTGTTAATTTTATTGTATTTTCTCCAAATTCTTCTAGTACAAATCCTGCTTTTTCAAATTTGTCCATATTGTCTCTAGCTATGTCCATTTCTTTGTGTGTTAGTGTTATTACATCTGGTAATAGCATTAATTGTGAATCTTTGTCTTCATCTGAGTAATAGTTTGCTTTTACTTTTTCATACATTATTCTTTCATGTGCTGCATGTTGGTCTAGAATATATAGTTCTTGTTCTATTTCTAATATTATATATGTTTTAAAGGCTATTCCAACTAGTTTATATGGAAGTATTTCTCCTTCTTCTGTTTCGTCAAATATGCTCATATTGCTATCTACAATATCGTTCGCATTTGTTTTTTCTTCTTCTGTTTGTTCTTTTTCTTTATCTTTTGATGATCCTCCAAAGATTTGTGCATACATGTCATCAAACTGTTCTGGTAAAACCTCTTCGGTTGTTAGTCCTTTTCTACTGTTCTCTTGTAATATACTAAGTAATATATCTCCTGGTTTGCTTTCTTCTGATATTCCTAATGTTCCAAATGTTTCTATTGTTTTTGTTTCTTCATTTTCATTTGAGCTTTGATTTGATAGCTTGTCTATCTCGTTTGTATTTATTGTTTTAGTTTCATATTTCTCTTCGTCTTCTGATACTAGGTTGTTTCTACTTGCATATATTTCTTCTATTAGATTTCCTCTATTCTCTTCACTTTCTATACTTTCAAAGCTTTCTCCATATGTGCCTAATAGTTCTGTTGGTTTTGTTAGTGTAAATAAAGGTGTTTCTGCTGGACTATTTAATGCTTCTGGTTTTGGTGTTTCTCCAAGCATTGGAGTAGTTTCTGGTTCTATGTTTATATGTGTGTTTGTTTTTTCTTCTGATGCTTGTTCTGCTACCTTTTGTGAATTGTTTGATGCTATCTTTGCGATTTTTTCTCTTATTTGTTCTGCTGTTAAGTTACTTCCCATTTGCATAAACTCATTTATTGTTTCTTTTATTTCATCTTTATTTTCTACATTTTCCACATTTACTTTTGGTGTTTCTGTTTGACTTGTTTCTGCGTTTTGTGGCTTACTAAATAATGATGCTCTAATACTTTCTGATTTTGCTTTTATTTCGTCTAATAGTTCTGATTTTCCTATATCTATTTGTGGTATTTCTAATGGCTTAGGTTCTGAATTAAACTTTTCTACTAGTGGTTCTTCTTTTTTTTCTTCTACTGCTTTTGCATTTTTGCTATTATATATGCTTTCTACTAGTGTCATTTCTTCATTATTGTTTGCATTTTTTGCAATCCTTCTGAATAATCCTGATATTGATGATTTTGTTTCTTCTTCGTTTTCCATTGTTTCTCCTTCTATTTTATCTTTTTCTAGTTTTCCAGTAATTTGTGTTTCTGAGTTTGCTATTAGTTCTGCTTTTAACAAAGTATCTTGTATGCCACAGTATACTGATTTGAATACTTTTTGTTCCTCTTGAAATCTTACTTCTAATTTTGCTGGATGTACATTTACATCTACTAAACTTGGTGCCATTTCTATATTTAATACTAGGAAACCAAATTTTCCTATTGGTATCATTCCTTTAAATGCTTTCTCTGCTGCATTTGATAAAATTCTGTCTCTTATGTATCTCTTATTTACAAAGAAGATTTGGTTTGCTCTGTTTGAACGTGCTATTTCTGGTTTTCCTACTACTCCTGTAATATTTATGCCCTCAAATTCATAGTTTACATTCAAGCAAGCACTTGCTACGCTTTTTCCATATATGCTATATATTACATTCTTTATATTTCCGATCTCCTGTAGTTTGGATTATTGTTTTTCCTGAGCTTATTAGTTTTAGTGAAATTTCTGGGTGAACTAAGGCTATTCTTGTAATTACATCTTCTATATATCCTGCTTCTGTGTAGTCTTTTTTTAGAAATTTATATCTTACTGGAGTATTGAAGAATAGTTCTTTTACCGTTATTGTTGTTCCTTTTGGAGCTCCTGTTTCTGTTATTTCTTTAATATCTCCGCCTTCTATTACTATTTTATTTCCTATATCTGCATTTTCTGTTTTTGATATCATTTCAACTTTTGAAACTGCTGCTATACTTGCTAATGCCTCGCCTCTAAATCCCATTGACTTTACTTCACTTAAATCTTCTGCTTTTCTTATTTTACTAGTTGCATGTCTTTCAAATGAGAGTTCTAGATCTTCTTTTTCTATTCCTTTTCCATCATCTGATATTCTTATATATGAAATTCCGTCCGTTTTTTATTTCTACACTAATATTTTTTGCTCCTGCATCTATAGAGTTTTCGACCATTTCTTTGATTACTGATGATGGTCTTTCTATAACCTCTCCAGCTGCTATTTTGTTTATTGTTAATTCATCTAAAACAACAATATTTCCCATTTTTTCTTCCTTTCACTAATTTATTTTGTCTTATGATTTGTCAAAATAAATTATATCATTTTATCGGAATTTTGCAAGTGTTTTTTTATGGTTGTTTGAAAAATTCATATGTTTTTTGTACCTTAAAAGAGGGTGTCCTAAAATAGTAACCCTCTTTTGGTTTATTTAGTTTTGTTTCCAAGTAATTCTTTTTATTTCATTCTTTTTCATCTTTTAATGACGTCCCCCTGAGCAATTTTGTCCAGCAGAACATATAAAATGCGGGCTGGCAACACCATGCAAGAAGTATATTTTTATGAAAACTAGATTGAAAGAATTGCGAGAAGACAATGATTTAACGCAAGAGCAATGTTCAAAAATTGCTTACATTTCTAAAATATATTTAATGTCAAATTTCATAATCTCTTTTTGTTCAATCATGCTGACCTACTTTACTATGCTTACACATCTCATGCTGTCCAATAATTCCATGTATGCACTCAATATTTAAGCTAAATCTATCTCCTAAACAAGTGAGGCATCTTGGGCACTCACTTGTCGAACCTTCTGGGTGGTGTAAATAGTAACACTTCAAAGAGCAATAATACGAGTGTGAATTTACGAAGGACCCATGCGACCCATGGCGGTGGGACGCGTGAATTCCACGCTCGCCAACGAGCTCCGTTCCGCACACGGCGCATGGTTCATTCATGTATACACTTGTCGGCTCCCATGGTGTTTCTACTCCACAATAGTTACGTCCCCATATTCCAAGTTTTCCGACAATCTGGGCACTCAGGTCCTGGACAAATTTTACCGTATACCTGGACAATAAGTTAGAATTCTTGTTGAGTTTCCATATGTCATTTCATTATATAGTTTACCGTGAATTAGTTTCTGTGGCTCGTACTTTCACATAATAATATGTATATTCTGTTAACCCATTTGCTATTAGTGTTACTTCTGTTCCTGATGATACTGAGCTACTTGTCGCTTTTTGTGTCCATGTTGAATTGTTTGTACTTGTATATAGTGTATATGTAAGTTTGTCGTTTTGTGCATCTGTTGCTTTTGCTGTTACTGTTATAGAATTTGTTGTTTTACTTTTATATGTTATC
>JAAVZW010000048.1 GCA_022791835.1 Clostridia bacterium
ACAAAAGAAGAAGTGGCAGGATTAAAAGTAGCACAAGAAAGTACAAAAAAAGAAATAGCAGGACTAAAAGTAGCACAAGAAAGTACAAAAGAAGAAGTGGCAGGATTAAAAGTAGCACAAGAAAGTACAAAAGAAGAAGTAGCAGGATTAAAAGTAGCACAAGAAAGTACAAAAGAAGAAGTAGCTGGGATAAAAGTAGAACAATATAGTATGAAAGAAGAAATAGTAGAAGTTAAAAAAATAGCTAATTCAAATAGAGAACATCTAGTATTTCTTACAGAAGAAATAACGGCTATAAAGATACAGCAAAAAGAAATGCAGAAAAGTATAGACAACATAGAGAAAATATTAGATAAGAAAGAGCGTGAGTCAGAGGACTATGAAAAGGTTAACGAAAAAGCACATCGAGAAATAATTAGTATCATAGAAGAGAGATTTCAAAACACAAAAAGTACAACATGTCAAGATCAAAGCCATATATCAAAAAGACAATTATGTCATAGTTAATTAAAATTTACAAGACAAAAAATCTATGTTAATCAAAAATAGGTACCTTATAAATAACCATAAGCAAATGTGATTATTTATAAGGTATCTATTGATATTAAATAATTATAAAAGAACAATATAAAAATAATGATTTTTTAAAATAAAAACACTTGCTTTTTGTCGAAAAAGATGTTATCATATAAAAGTAGATTAAAAAAAAACCCATTTTTTAGGGAAAAGTTTTAGTCTTTTTTTTATTTTTATTGGGTCAAAAGAAAGGAAAGATAAAAACATGAGTAAAAAGTATATATTTGTAACAGGAGGAGTAGTTTCAGGATTAGGAAAGGGAATAACAGCAGCATCTCTTGGTAGATTATTAAAAAATAGAGGATATAAAGTAACAAACCAGAAATTCGACCCATATATAAATGTAGATCCAGGTACAATGAGTCCATATGAACATGGAGAAGTTTTTGTAACAGACGATGGAGCAGAAACAGACTTAGATTTAGGACACTATGAAAGATTTACAGATGAAAATTTAACAAAAAACTCTTCAGTAACTTCAGGCAAAATCTATCAAAGTGTAATAAACAAAGAAAGAAGAGGAGATTATTTAGGTAAAACAGTTCAAGTAATCCCACATATAACCAACGAAATAAAAGGGAAAATATATAGTTTTGAAGACACGGACATAGATATAGTAATTACAGAACTAGGTGGCACAGTAGGAGATATGGAAAGCCTAGCATTTATAGAAGCAATAAGACAAATGGGATTAGAACTAGAAAAAGATGATATAGTATACATACATGTAACATTACTTCCATATATTTGTGGTTCAAATGAGCTAAAATCAAAGCCAACACAGCACTCAGTAAAAGAATTACAATCATTTGGAATAAAGCCAGACATACTAGTATGTAGAAGTGAACAAACAATGACAGACGAGATGAAAGGCAAGATAGCGCTATTTTGTAATGTAAAAAAAGAATGCGTAATTCAAAATCTTACAGCAGACAATCTATATGCAGTACCGCTAATGCTAGAAGAAGAAGGACTAGCAACAGCAGTGTGCAAACACCTAAAACTAGACAATATAGAGCCTAAAAATGAACACTGGGAAGACATGATAAAAGACATTAGAAATATAGGCGAAGAAACGGTAAAAATAGCAATAGTTGGAAAATATGTCAGACTAGAAGACTCATACCTATCAGTAGCAGAAAGCCTTAGACATGGTGGATATGCAAACAAAGTAAATGTAGAAATAAAATATATAGATTCAGAAGAAATAACAAGTGAAACAGTAGAAGAAAAATTGAAAGATGTACAAGGAATAGTAGTACCAGGTGGATTTGGAAATAGAGGAATACAAGGAAAAATAGAAACCATAAAATACGCAAGAGAAAACAAAATTCCATTCTTGGGAATATGTCTAGGAATGCAAATGGTAGTAGTAGAGTTTATAAGAAATGTATGTGGATTAGAAGGAGTAAATTCAGAAGAATTTGACGATTGTGCAGAAAATCCAGTAATACATATAATGGATGACCAAAAGAATATATCAAAAAAAGGCGGAACAATGAGACTTGGAGCCTATCCATGTAAAATACAAGAAGGAAGCTTAGCACATAAACTATACAAAGCAGAAGAAATTTCAGAAAGACATAGACATAGATATGAATTCAATAACAAATATAGAGAACTATGCGAAGAAAATGGACTAAAAATATCAGGGACATCACCAGATGGGTCACTAGTAGAAATAGTAGAAATGCCAGAACATCCATACTTCATAGCAGGACAATTCCACCCAGAATTCAAATCAAGACCAGACAGACCAGCACCACTGTTCGTAGGACTTGTGGAGGTAGCTAAGAAAATAAAGAGATAAAATTATAAAAGCTATCATATATTTGTATGATGGCTTTTGCATTGTTTAAGTGTGTACTGAAATTAACGCGTGCCTGTGAGAGACTATTCAGTTTTTTGTGAAAATTTTGTAAATACTCTTGACTTTTTTGTAAAAAGGGTATATTCTATATTAGCAGTCTGAAATATAGAGTGCTAAAAGGAGGTAAGAAATATGATAAAACCATTATGTGACAAAGTATTAATTAAAATGTGTGAAAGCGAAGACACGACAAAATCAGGCATAATTTTATCAGCCAGCTCAAAAGAAAAACCACAAATAGCAGAGGTAATAGCAGTTGGACCAGGAGGCAAAGTAGACGGAGAAATAGTCGAAATGTATGTTAAAGAAAAAGACAAAGTTATAGTTAGCAAATATTCAGGAACAGAAATAAAATACGAAGGTGAAGAATACATAATAGTTAAGCAAGCAGATATTTTAGCAATAGTAGAATAATTTTTAGGAGGTAATGAAAAATGGCAAAAACAATACTTTATGGCGAAGATGCCAGAAAAAAATTATTAGAAGGTGTAAACAAACTAGCAGACACAGTAAAAGTAACTTTAGGACCAAAAGGAAGAAATGTAGTATTAGATAAAAGCTTTGGAGCTCCACTAATCACAAACGACGGAGTAACAATAGCAAAAGAAATAGAACTAGATGATCCATACGAAAACATGGGAGCAAGACTAGTAAAAGAAGTATCAACAAAAACAAACGACGTAGCTGGAGATGGAACAACAACCGCAACAGTACTAGCACAAAAAATGATAAAAGAAGGCGTAAAGAATGTAGCAGCAGGTGGAGACCCAATGGCAATTAAAAGAGGAATGGATAAAGCCGTAGAAGTAGCAGTAAAAAGCCTAAAACAAATAAGTAGTCCAGTAAATGGAAAAGAAGACATTGCAAGAGTAGCAAGTATATCAGCAAATAACTTAGAAGTAGGAGAACTAATTGCAGATGCAATGGAAAAAGTATCAAAAGATGGTGTAATAACTTTAGAAGAAAGCAAAACATCAGAAACAAAAGTAGAAGTAGTAGAAGGAATGCAATTTGATAAAGGCTATGTATCACCATATATGGTAACAGACACAGAAAAAATGGAAACAGTATTTGATAACCCATACATACTAATTACAGATAAAAAAATAAGCAATATTCAAGAAATTCTACCACTACTAGAAAATTTAATGCAATTATCAGGAAAACTAGTAATAATAGCAGATGATATAGAAAATGAAGCATTATCAACATTAGTACTAAATAAATTAAGAGGAGTACTAAATGTAGTTGCAGTAAAAGCTCCAGGCTATGGAGATAGAAGAAAAGAAATGCTACAAGATATAGCAGTACTAACAGGAGGAGAAGTAATCACATCAGACTTAGGATTAGAGCTAAAAGACACAACAGTAGAACAATTAGGAAGAGCAAGACAAGTAAAAGTACAAAAAGAAAATACAGTAATAGTAGATGGAGCAGGAGACAAAAATGCACTTGCAGAAAGAGTTAGTCAAATTAGAAAAGAAATAGATGGAACAACAAGTGAATTTGATAAAGAAAAACTACAAGAAAGACTTGCAAAAATAGCAGGAGGAGTAGCCGTAATAGAAGTTGGAGCAGCAACAGAAATAGAAATGAAAGAAAAGAAACTAAGAATAGAAGATGCCCTAGCCGCAACAAAAGCAGCAGTAGAAGAAGGAATAGTAGCAGGAGGAGGAACAGCATATATAAACATAATTCCAAAAGTAGAAGCAGTTGTTAAAGAACTAAAAGAAGACGAGAGACTAGGCGGAAACATAGTATTAAAAGCATTAGAAGAACCAATTAGACAAATAGTAATAAATGCAGGACTAGAACCAGCAGTAGTAGTAGAAAAAGTAAAAAATAGCACAGAAGGCTTTGGATTTGATGCAGGAAAAGAAGAATATGTTGATATGAAAAAAGTAGGAATAGTAGACCCAACAAAAGTAACAAGAAGTGCTATTCAAAATGCAGAAAGTATTGCGTCAATGGTACTTACAACAGAAAGCATAGTAACAGAAAAAAAAGAAGAAAAATGTGGATGCGGAGGACACGGAGCAGACATGGGAGCTGGAATGGAAGGTATGTATTAATAAAAAACTCGAGTTGACAATGCCAACTCGAGTTTTTGCTCTTGATTAGAAAGGATATTTCAAGAATAAGCAACAGTAAAAGTACGTATTCCAGAAGAATATGGAGCAATATCATATTGCTTGAAATAAATTACTATTCCATTAGGAACAAGATAGAAACTCTTAGGATTAAAAGTCTCTAAAACTAAATTACAAATGTTATCAAAATAAATATCAGGTTCTTTTGCTATCTGCATATTAATTTCTTTTAATATATCTAACATAAAGTAAGGATTGCGAGGGAAGAAACTAGCCAGTGTAAGCATTCTACCTTGTAATAAATTCCAAGTTTGAGACGACCTAAGAGTAGAACCATGAGCACCACCAGTAAAAGTATATTCGTCAAAATATAAACTTAATATATTAAAGTAATCATAAGTAACAACAAAATTCCTATAAACTTCAAACACCATAATAGGGTAACCATTTTCCTTATTATATTTATAAGCTTCAATAGCTTCTTTGTATAAATTATTCTCAGCATTATTTTTAAGATTCAAAGCCAAGCTAAGATTATAACTATTAAACCTAATCAAAGCATCCTCATTTAAAGAACCATAAATGCGAGGATATTCAATATGATATTTAAGAACTAAAGAACCATCATAAAATAATTCTCTTTCAAATACATTTTTACCAATATAATTCATAAAATCACCTAATCTATCTTATGAAAAATAAAACTAATGTGTTTCATTTTTTATATTCTAGGAAAATACATGCGTAGTGTGTAATTGACTTAGCAGATAATTATGGTGAATGTTAAAATTTCTTAATTATTTTATCATTTAGAAATTATTAAAAATGATTGTAATTTTATGCAAACTATGATAAAATCTAAATTACAATGCCAAGTGCATTTTATATATAAAAGTACCAAAACAACACAAGTTACAATAAGGAGGTTTACTAATAATGAGACGAGACAAATTATTTGAGATGAAACCTATGGGACGTTATCGCAGACGTGGTGCTAGTTCTGCATCTCAGGCACGTAGAAGTAATACTAAGTCGTGTGAAATCATCCAAAGTATGGAAGCTCCTTTGCATTCTTCAGAAACCGAGTGCTGTGATCCTTTTCACTGCCCGCCAAACTGCCCAGTTCTTTGGGCAGGTAATTGTCCAGATTCAGACTAATCTTTACACAAAAGAGCGTGCTTTGAAATAAAATGTACCCAATGGGAAGACACTCTTTTTTAGTGTCAACTCCATTGGGTACATTTTAAAATAGGCACACTCTTTAAATATAGTTTATAGTATGATAAATGAAAAAAACTTGTATAACATTGATTCTTCAATACATACAAGGTTTTTATAAACTGGTGCCCTAACTAGACACGTTTGCGAAATCTAGTTGGCAAAAAATATCTATTTTCAACTCTTAAATGTAGTCATATCAATAGTTTACAAGTATTATATTTGCAAACTTACTTTTTGACTATATTTAATGTAACATAAAACAATAAAAATTACAATAGCTATAAAAATATATTTTAGACAAAAAAAGAAACCTCTTTCGAGGAAAAGAAAATTATTTTTCTTTTTAATGCCCGAGTTACTCGGTAGTCTTATCAATGAAACCTGTGCCAAAGCAGTTCTCACAGTTGCACTCGATACCAAAACCGAGATCTGTCATAACTGTGACTTTGCCTTTGCCGTTGCATTCAGGACACAGTTCTTTGTTTTCAGGAACATCAAAGCCACCTTTTCCGTGACAAACATCACAGCTGACATTGATTCCAAATCCTTCCACAAAGACATGACCTTTTCCATTACAAACCTTGCATTTCTTGAGCATAATGTTTTCCTCCTTGAGTAATTACTCGTCTACTGATGTTTATACCTACTGATGAAATGGAGATAAAACCATACATCAATTTAATTATAACACAATTTTACATAAAATGCAAATTCAATTAAAGTTTACATTGCATAAACTTTTTGTGGGAAACACCACTTCTGATATTTACCCATACATTATTCTACTTAGTATTTTTCTTATATTGCTGTGCATTCCTGTTTTTTCAATTTCAAATGTATATGTTTTTGCTTCTTCAACGTCCGTTTTTATATTTCTCTCTATTATTTTATCATATCTTTTTAGTTTTGTATTAATTTTTTTCCTTTTTATTAATTCTTCATATATTTTTCCGCTATTACTTACAAATACTCTTAACCTGCTCATTTTGTCTATTCCTTCATCACACCACGTTCTAGGTCTTGAACTCATCCTATCAGCATACACATGGCTTATATGTCCTTCTGCACTACAACCTTTTAAGTATTTTCCTTCTGTTTCATATATTTCAATTCCTTCCCATTGATTCTTTATATACTTCCAGCTATCTTTTACCTTTTCTTTGCGTTTCTCATCTGTTGTCTTTTTTATTATTTCTTTAAATATATTTTCCAAACTTATTGGGTCATATATATTTATGTTATACCATATTTTACTTCTATACTGTGGGAAATCCACTGTCGCTTGATTTACATACTTTAGCAAATGAAATTTATCTAATACAAATTTTGATTTCTCTATCCAATTTAGTCCTTCTTTTATCCAACTTGCTCCATCTCCTCCTATGTATACTCTTTCTATATTTTTTACATCGTATTTCTTATCTATATATTCTGCTACTTCTAACCATAATTCTTCACTATTCTTTCCTAGACAACCTATGTAATGCACATTCTTTAATATATTTCTATTCCCTTTTGTATAGTTTCCTTCATGCACATATATTAGTTTTGGCATTCCTACTTTATTTCCTCTTTCTGATACATGGTCTTCGTCTGCCTCTATGTAAATCCTCTTTATTTGCTTCTTTTCTTCTTGTATTTCTACTTTTAATTCTTCTTTTCTTATCTTTTTCATTACTGTTGTGGGAGATATTATTTCTTCATTTACTACCTTTTTTCCTGCTTTTGAATATGACATATCATGTGCAAATTCTATTATTTTACTTTCTACATCTTTTGTTATTCTTTCATTTTTCTCTATTCCTAATTTCTCATCTTCTAAATATACATATTCTTTCGTTTGTTTATTTCTGTAATATCTTCTTGTGTACTCTATATTTCCATACTCTGTTATTATTGTTCTTTTTCTTAAATCTTTTGTTTCATATTCTAATTTTCTTCTTTGATTCTCAAACAATATTTTATCTACTGTTTCTAAGATTCCCATAATCGTTTTTCTTCCTGCTTCATCAAATACCTTTCTTAAATCTCTACTAAACATGCTTATTTCATTATTTTTTATGCTTTTTTCTAAACTTTTTTCTAAAAAGTCCTTGTTTTCTATGATACTTTGTATTATGCTATTTATCATAGAGAAGCACCTCCTTTGTATGACGTTGTTTTCTAACAAAAACATCATATCAAATTGGTGCTTCTCTTGTCTATTTTTTTATTTTATTTTCCCACATATTATTTATGCTAATTAAAGTTTACTGTATTACAATAATAAGTATAATTATCTCTTTTTCAAGCTTTTCTTACTTTCTTTCTCTAATTGTTTCAAACTCTTTTTAGGAGTAGGTAATTCTTCTGGCATAGTACCACCATTTTTTGCAATTACTTCTCTTATATTTTTGCCAATATTATAATGAGTTTTATTAGCTTCTTTTTCGCTACAAATATTGTCTTTTTTTAATCTTGATTCAGTTTGGGTAATGCGAAAGAGATTTGCTGCAAGTTCTTCACTTCCCATATTATCCAAAATATCTTCTCTATATCTTAATTCTTTTCTTTTAGCGATATCATCAGCAGTTTCTCCATTATATAAGCCTTTATACCCAGCATTATGAAATTTATCAAAATTTTTAACTCCTGCATTTTTAGCTGTTTGATTAAG
>JAAVZW010000049.1 GCA_022791835.1 Clostridia bacterium
AAGTAATATTTTTAATAATCACTCTATGTGGCTCAATATATGTAAGATTAGTTCTTTCTAATTTTCTAATGCTACCATTTACAAAAATAGGAGTAACTTTAGAAAACTCACATATAAATTCTAGTCTTTGTTTTAGACATTCTTCAAATTCTAGTTCTTGCTTAATTATCTGCATTTAACACATCATCCTTTCGTTTGGATGACTTTGATGTTGTTTTTAGACAACAAAAAAATCAACCAGATTTTATTTTTCTGATTGATTTTTGTATCTATCTGTTCTATAAAAAGTTCGAACAGATACGTCGTTGGTGCGAGTGATGGGATTTGAACCCACACGTGTTTTGCACACACGCCCCTCAAACGTGCCTGTCTGCCAATTCCAGCACACTCGCTTTTTTCTTTTAATATTTTAACACAAAGTTTTGAAAAAATAAAGTGGTTTGTGATATAATTTATACATTATTTTGATATGGAGCTATTTATGGATTTAGAATATATTGTTATTGATGATAAATATTTTAATGTTAGGGATGTTTTGCGTGCAGAGTTTAAAGTTTCTTCTAGACTTTTAAGTAGGCTTAAATCTTTTGGCAAGGTCTTTTTGAATGGCAAGGTTTCTTCTCTAGATGAAAGAGTTTTCTCTTCTGATGTTATTAAAGTAAATTTAGGGTTTGATGAAGTTTCTTCTAGTGTCGTTCCTACTTCTATGGAGCTTAATATTGTTTATGAGGATGATTATTTGCTTATTTTGGATAAGCCTGCTGGTATTCCTGTACATCCTTCTATGAGGCATTTTGATAATAGCCTTTCTAATGGTGTTAGATTTTATTTTGACCAAATTCGGATTGCATAGGAAGATTAGGATTGTTACTCGCCTTGATAAGGATACTTCTGGGATTGTGTTTTTTGCTAAAAATGAATATGTGCAAGACGCTCTTACTTTGCAAATGAAAGAGAATTTGTTTAAGAAGGAGTATGTTGGTGTTTTGGAGGGAAAGCTTACACCTCAAACTGGAGTTATTGACGCTCCTATTGCTAGAAAAGATGGGAGTATTATTGAAAGATGTGTGTGTGAAAGTGGTCAAAGGTCTATTACTCATTATAATGTGATTAAGTCTTTTGATAATATGAGCTTAGTTCATTTTGTGCTTGAGACTGGAAGAACTCATCAAATTCGTGTTCATTCTAAACATGTTGGGCATCCAATTATAGGCGATACATTATATGGTACAGCTTCTTCTCTTATTTCTAGACAAGCTTTACATGCATATAAAATAAGCTTTATTCATCCTATATACAAAAAATATATGGAATTTACATTAAACTGTCCTAAAGATATTGAAAGTATAGTGAATACAACTAGAGACTAGAAGTCAAACTTTAGACTTCTAGTCTCTAACTTTTCATTTCTAATCTCTAGTAAAGTAACCCTATAAGCCGGGTTCTGTCGTGAATAGTCATTTATCTCGAATATGTATTACTACATATCTCTAGCCGCTTGTTTTAAGGAACTGACGAGCAGTCTTATGTCCTCAGTTTGCGTTGCTCCGAATGGGGTTTACACTGTCCCCACATGTCACCATGTGAGCGGTGAGCTCTTACCTCGCCTTTTCACACTTACCGAAAGAGAGGTGAGATGTGAGAGGTGGGAGGTGAGAATTTCTATTTTAAGTCTCATTTCTCACTTCTCATATCTCACTTCTCTTTTGGCGTTTATTTTCTGTTGCACTTTCCTTAGGATTTCTCCCACTGGACGTTATCCAGCATCCTTGCTCTATGGAGCCCGGACTTTCCTCACATACTTTTGGTATGCGCGACTATTTGGGTTACTCTATTTATTATTTTAGCTTTATTTTTCCTTTTTGTCAAGTTTTATCATTTCTTCGACTATTTGTATTGCGTTACTAGCTGCTCCTTTTCTTAGGTTGTCTGCTACTACCCATATGTTTACTCCGTTTTTTACACTATAGTCTCTTCTTATTCTACCTACATATACTTCATCGTGTCCAGAAGCGGTTGTTGCTAATGGATAGATATCATGCATTGGGTCATCTTCTACTATTATTCCTTTTGCGTTTCTTAGGTTTTCTTTTAAGTCGTTTAGGTCAAATTCGTTTTCAAATTCTATGTTTATTGATTCACTGTGTGAGTTTATTACTGGTACTCTTACTGTTGTTGCGGTTATTGGTAAGTTTTCTCTTCCTAGGATTTTTCTTGTTTCGTTTATCATTTTTTCTTCTTCTTTTGTATAACCATTTTCTAGGAATACATCTATATGTGGTAAGCAGTTGTTTATTATTGGGTGAGCAAATTTTTGTAGTTCATAATTTGGTTCTTCTCCTTTTTCTAAGTCGTTTATTCCTTTTATTCCTGCTCCTGATACTGCTTGATATGTTGAGTATATTATTCTCTTTATTTTGTATTTATCGTCTAGTACTTTTAGTGGTACTACTGCTTGAATTGTTGAACAGTTTGGATTTGCTATTATTCCTTTATTGTTTTTTATTTCTCTACTGTTTACTTCTGGTACTACTAATGGTACTTCTTTATCCATTCTCCATGCACTACTATTGTCTACAACTATACATCCTTTTTGGGCTGCTATTGGCGCGAATTTTTTTGATGTTTCGCCTCCTGCTGAGAATATTGCATAATCAAATCCCTCATCAAATGAGTTTTCTTTTAGTTCTCTTACTTCATATTCTTTCCCCATGAATTCTATTTTTGTTCCTGCTGATTTTGCTGATGAGAAAAATACGTATTCTTTGATTGGCAAGTTTTTTTCTTCTAGCACTTCTCTTGCCATTCTTCCGACAACTCCTGTTGCTCCTACTAGTGCTAATTTATATTTTTTTCCTTGTTCCATAGGCTTATTTTGCCTCCTGTTTTGTGAAAAACAAATCATGTATACAGCGAATTGTTGGTTTTACATCCTCTTCTTCTACTGTTACTGAAATTTGCATTTCTGTTTTATCTAAGTTATTAAACTTTAGATTATTTTTATTTAAAATTTCGATGACTTTATTTTTTGTGTCTAGATTTAAGTCTTTTCCTACTATTGATACTATGTTTTTATTTGATGTAACTCCTGTAACTTTTGGCAGGTTACAACTTTTTTTGTAAAGGTTAGATACTGTTGTTCCGTTCTGCTTTTGATAGACTAGACCTTACTATTAATTTTATATCACATTCTTTTGCAATTTTTACACTTTTGTTATGAAGCACTCCTGCCCCTAAATTTGATAGTTCTAGCATTTCATCATATGATATGTTTTCTAATTTTATTGCATTTTCTACAATTCTTGGGTCTGCTGTGTATACTCCGTCTACATCTGTATAGATTTCACATGTATCTGCTTTTAGTGTTGCTGCTAATGCTACTGCTGTTGTGTCTGAGCCTCCTCTTCCTAGTGTTGTGTAGTTGTTGTTTTTGTCTATTCCTTGGAAACCTGTTACTATGACTATTTTGCCTTCTTCTAGTTCTTTTTTTATCCTTTCTGTTTCGATTTTTTCTATGCTAGCATCTCCATAATTGTCGTTTGTTAGCATTCTTACTTGGAATGCATTTAACGATATTGCTGGCACTCCTAGTTTGTCAAATGCCATTGCCATTAGTGATACTGTGATTTGCTCTCCTACTGTGAAAAGCATATCCATTTCTCTTTTTGGTACATTTGAGCTTATATCATTTGCAAGTGATATAAGTTCGTCTGTGTGTTTCCCCATTGCTGATAGTACTAATACTATTTTGTCTCCTCTTTTGTAATCTTCGATACATCTATTTGCTACATTATATATCCTTTCTTTATTTGCAACAGATGTTCCTCCAAATTTTTTTACCTTTAGCATGTTACGATACCTCGTTTAATAATATAGGCGATTCCTCACAATTGTGGGGTAAAGCCTTTCTTTATATTATATTATAAAGAGCATAGAAATGTTTATTTATAGTTTATTTGTGTCTACAATTTTTCCTGCGTTAATGTCTTGTAATATTCCTGGAAGGTTTTCTATTCTATATATCATTCGCCTATTACTTTATTTCAAAGTTATTATATAAAACCAATGTAATGATGTCAAGAAATTTTAAGGATAATATACAAAAAGACCTAAGCAATGCTTAGATCTCTTTGTATATTGTGGAATTTTAATTTTCTCTACAAGAGGATTTTACTTGTTTAATGAAATTGGGAATGCTTGATTTTTAAATGTTCCCTGCTTTTTTTGGCTACCGATGTCTACATAGGTAGCAGATGGCAAATGAATGAGTGGGCGAATGCTATAAAATTGCCTAAATTCTGGATTTTTTGAGTCATCCCTTAAAAGTTTTTTTGTTCTGATTTCTCCTCTAGTGATTACATGATTCAGTAATTTTCTCCCTGGTTCTGTTGGGAAAGGTTTGACTCTTTCACATAGCCAATATGGTCTTTTATAACATTCTCTCAGAAATTTAGGCATTCCTTTTAGTATTCTACTAGTTAGTGGTTTGCCAGTGGCTTGCAGTTCCTCACATCCATAGATACTATGGATTTTTGCTATGCTTGATAAGATTCCTTCATATGCATTCTCTCCCTTTACTTTGAGTGTAGCTATTGTTGCATATACAGAAATTAAGTATATTTCTTCTTGATACAAAAATGCATGGTATCCACCAAGGTTATATTCTGTTTCAAAATATTGCCAGTCGTGTCCGTTTTCGCAGGTTTGAGATGTTGTCCATTTTTCATCAGGTACATAGTCTATGTATCTCCGACAAAAACTTGGTTTTGTCTCTAGGATATCTTTTAATTTTACCCATTCCTCCATTTTATGTCCTCCTTTTGTTTTTGCAATTATGCTTTTAACAAATATGTTTGCTGTTTTTGCTTGTTAATTATATAATTTTTTATGTAAAATGTCAATTGTATTCTATTAAACATTTCAGAATTTGCATATATAGTTGTATATATACATCTATTTCATTTGTACTAAAGTGTTTTATTTCATTGATATATGTATATTTTCTAATTCTGCTTTTAGTTCTCTTGAAACTATGTTTTGTATTTGGGCTATTTCTTCTGGAGCTAGTGGGTTTTTGCCTATTATTATGCTTATGCTAGTTCCGTTTACAAATATTATGTTTTCTTCAAAGCCTTTTGAAGTTAATAGGTTTTCTGCTATCATTATTGCATTTTGGAGTTCATTTATTTTATTTATTTCTTGCTGTGCTATTGCTTTTTGTTCTTGGGCTTGTGAATTGCTTGTGATTATTTCTTGGTATCTTGTTGTCATTTGTGAATACATTACATTTCTTTCTAGCTTTGATTTTACAAAGTAGTCACTGCTTACATTTACTGCTACTGTTTCTTTGCTTTCGTTTGTGTTTACTTCTGTTTGAGTATTGTTTTCTTCTTTTGGTTCTTCTACTGATTCTTCTGTTTTTTCATTTAAATTGTTTGTTTTATTTTCTTCTGCTGTGTTAGCATTTACTAGTTCTGCATCGCCTAGTGCTGCTAAATCCATGCTGTTGTCTATTGGTGCATGTGTGTCTAGTGTTTCTCCTCCATTATAGTTCGTACTATAATTTAAATATCCTGCTGTTATTAGCATTAGTGCAATTACTAAAATTGCTAATTGATTTTTTTTGATTATTTTCATTTTCATTTTTTCCTCCTAATTCATTGAAAATACTTGCACTTTATGTGTTTGTGCTCCTGTTACTGCTTCTACTGCTGATATTATATTTGCTTTTGTTGTACCGATCGGATGCTCCTTGTGCTATTACTATTACGCCTTCTATTTTAGGGCTTATTATGGTTTGTGTTGCTGGTACGTTTTTGCCATTTTCTTCTGTGAATATTACTTCTTTGTTTTTGCCTTGTTCTTCTACTGTTCTTGTTCCTCCTCCTGAGTCTGTTTCTGTTGTATGTGTGCTTGTACTTTCTTCATTATACATTGCGACTACTTCACTTGACTGGGTGTATGTGATTAGTACTTTTACTTCTCCGTACTCCTACCATTGTTTCTAGTATGTTTTCTAGTCTTTTTTCTAGTTCGTCTTCTTTTTCTTCTTTTCCTGCTTTTTGTACATCTGCTAATACTTTATAACTACTATCTTCTTTTTTGTTTTCTTTTGGTTCTCCTCCTAGTATAGCATTTATTGCTATTATTGTGATTATTAGGATTATTAGAAATACTACTAGGTTTTCTATTTTTCTTTTGTTTGTTTTATTTGGCTTATTTGTTTTCTCTTTTTCTTCTGGATTTTTTAATATTATGCTCTTAAGCTTATTCATTTGTTCTTTAAACATATGTATGTTTTCCTCCACTTCATTTTGAATTTACACTAATGTTTTGCTTGTCTATGCCGTAATTTTCACTTATCATTTGTTTTATTTCTTTTGCTACTTTTGTGTTTTCGCCTTCTTCTATTTCCGTTATATTTCCTATTTCTATTTTGTCTATTTCTATATTTATAGTGTTTTCTGCTTGTTTTTCTTTACTTATTGTTACTGATACTTTGTTTATTTGTCCGTTTTTCTAAGTCTATATCTGCATTTATTTTGCTTACATTGTAGCCTAATTCTTCTATATCTCTTTTTAGTTTTTTATTTAATTCTGTTTTATATGTGTCTTCTACTGTTGGTACTTGTACTTCTTGTGATATTTCTGATGTGTTAAAGTATTTTTCATATTCTGCATAGTCTATTTTCAAGTCTTTTCCTGTTATCATGGTTATTGCTGGTGATACTATTATGTACAATATGTATACTCCTAGGATTGTTTTTATGTATTTTTTGCTGTTTCCGCTTGGGAAGTATTATTTCTAGAATTGCCACAAATATTACTGCTATTATGATTTGCTGTGCCCAGCTACTTATATATTTTATCATCTATACATCATCCCACTATTTGTGATTTTTATTACTAGGGTTAATCCTATCATTAGCATTACTGATATTGTACATATCATTCCTAACAATATTTTGAAGGTGCCTCCTATTTGTTCTAATATTGATACTATTTTTTTGTCTGCTATTGGTTCGCTTAATGCGGCTGTTAGGTTAAAGGCAATTGAGAGTATTGTGAGTTTTATTATTGGCATTATACATATTGCAAGTACTACTATTATACCGATAAATCCTACTGCATTTTTTAGTATATTTCCACATCCTAGTACTGCATCTACAGTTTCTCCTAGGAGTTTTCCGTACTACTGGTATTGTACTTGTAACTACTGCTTTTGTTGTTTTTACTGTTAGTCCATCAACTGAGCTGGTTAATGTGCCTTCTAATGATAATACTCCGTACAAAAATTGTTAATACTACTCCTAGTATCCAAATTACACTGGATTTAAAAAATTTTGATATTTTGTCTATTTGGATTTTGTCTGATATTTTTGATATTATTCCTAGTGCTGTTCCTACTAAGATTAGTGGTAGTAAAAAGTTGGTTATGAAGTTTGCTATGAATGTTATTATTAATAGTAGTATTGGTTGTACTGCTCCTGCTGTAACTATATTTCCGTGTGGTTATCATTAATGCTAGTAGTATTGGAAGCAAGCAATTTATGAAGCCTACTAAGTTATTTATTGTGTCTTTTAGCAATACTATAGTTTCTGTAAAGTTTGTCATTATTAATGTTACTATTAATATGTATTGGACATAATATGTTATTTGTGATATACCTTCGTTTCCCATTCCTTCGCTTATGCTTTTTATTATGCTATGTATTATTATGATTATTAAAATATATCCTAAGCTTGTGATAGTTTTTGCTACTTCTTTTCCAAGGAGTTTGATAATTCCGTTTGGCTATTCCTTCTGCCTTGATTTCTCCTGATAAGGCGTCTTTATATAGTGTGCCTACATCTATTTCATCAAAAGCATCTTCTGTGTATTTTTGTGAGTCTTTTATGAAACTCGATATACCTAAGTCTTTTTCTTGTTCTTTTATGATTTCGTCTGTGTTTTCTGTTCCTTTGGTTATATTACTGGTTAATGCTGTTATAAGAAATATTATGATTAGTATTATTTTTTTCATATGTTTTTCCTTTTCTTTTGTTTATGGTAATATTTGCAGAACTGTTTCTAGCATTGATGAGATTATTGGGATTGACATTGCTATTATGATGACTTTTCCTCCTAAATCGACTTTTGAACCTATTGCTGTTTCTCCTACATCTTTACATATTCCGTACTGCAAATTCTGTTAGAATAGCAATTCCTGTGATTTTTATTAGTATTTTTATGAATTCTTGGCTTCCGACTTATTCTTTTTGAAAAGTCGCTTATGTATGTTATTATACCTGATAGTTTGTCCATGAAAAGTGCCATTATTAGTATGCTTGCGATTAGTGATATGTAGATTGCAAATTCTGGTTTGTATTGTTTTATTATTATTATTATTACTACTGCTGTTAGGGCTATTCCTATTATTTTTATAATTTCCATTTTGATAGCCTCCTTGTTTTTCTTATAGGTTGAACATGGTTCTTACTGTGTCGAATAGGCTACTTATTTCTTGTATTACCATAGTTAAAACTATTACAAGACCTGCAAGTGTTGTCATCATTGCTTGGTCTTCGCGTCCTGCTCTTACTAGGACTTGATGTAATACTGCAACTAGTATTCCTATTGCTGCAATTTTAAATAATAAGTCTATGCTCAAAAAGTATCCCCCCTTAAATTAGTATTATTGCTATTGCAAGCCCTGCTATTATTCCTAGGCTTTTATATAATTTTGTGTTTTTTCTTTGCTCTTCTTCTGCTAGTTCTATTTGTCCTTCTATGAATTTTGAGATTAGTTCTATTTCGCTTATTTGTCCGTTCTGCATTTGTTTTTCCTAGTAGCTTGTCTAAGTTTTCTAGTATTTTTAAATCTTCTTTTTGCAGGTTTGTGTTTGAGGTGTCTATTGCTTCTTTCCATGCTTCTCCTGCTGATTTTTCTCCCATGCTTGTACTTGCTTTTTTGAATATTCCGCCTATGTTGTTTTCGAATTCTTGGCTTATTTGTAAAAAGATTTGGGGAAGCGGTTCATATGTATATGTAATTTTTGTTTTTAGTATGTTTAGAGCATTTTTTACTTGTTTTAGTTCTTTTACTCTGTCTTTGCATTTGTTTGCAAGCGTATTTCCTAGGAAGCTACTTACTGATATGATTAGTATTAGTATTGTCCATTTTATGATTATCACGTTTTACCTCCATATAATATATGTATGCTGTTTTATTTGATTTTAGAACTATTATTTTAAAATTTTTATTTATGTTTTGACGTTATGTTAAATTTGTGTTATAATATAAGTATAAACTTTAAAGGAGGTTCTTTGAAAATGGCATCTTTAAACACTCAATTGCCTGTAAACTGTGATTCCCAAACCCTTGAGGATTGGAGCAATTTGTTCCCCAGTCTTCAAATCTTGCTTGAGAATCGGGTAAAGGCTATCGCCAAGAAGTACCCTGGTAAGCACATCGACATCCGTTTTTCTGGCGACATTCAGGGCATTACCTCTGCAGATGTTGAAAGTCGCACTGCCCGCGTCACAGCTATTCCTCTTACAGATAGCAAGCAGACTCTGAAAAGTATGTTTTTCATGTTTCTTCGGAAACTGACTCGGAGCAAAGGGCATTCGAAACCTTGCACTGAGAGGATTCAGCCTATCATTGTCTGCACTGTGGTTATGGTTGCTCCTACGGAGACTTCTGAGGCAAGCGATGCCGGCTAAATGCCAAGTCGCTGGGTAAAATTTTTACCCAGCGACTTTTATTATTACGTAGGAAATTACTAGTTTTGCTAGTGATTTCTGGAGTAAAAAGGTTAAGTTACATTGATTCGCCCGAACGAAGTGAGTGGCATGTGGCGAAGCCACTTTTCTTATATAGTAGGAATTTTCGCTATGTAAGTAGTGAAAAGCTCCGTACTAGATAATTATGCGAAACTTAGATTTTCTTAGCGAAGGATGAGCTTAGAAAATATTAGTTCCGTTTTATTATGTCATTTATTTTTCCTTTTTCTTTTTCATCTATTAGAATTATTGTTTCAAATAGTTGTTGTTTTATCATTTCTCTTAAAATTGGATTTTGCTTTAGGCTTTGGTAACTGTTTCCATGTGCTGTAAATATTCCCTTCACACCTGAACATAGTGCATATTTTATTGCTTGTATGTCTTCTTCGTTTCCTATCTCGTCTGCTATTATTACTTTTGGTGCCATACTTCTTACTAGCATTTCTATTCCTATGTTCTTTTTTATATTATTTAGAATGTCTGATCTTATTCCTAAGTCGTTTTGTGGTACTCCCTTATGCATTGCTGAAATTTCTCCTCTTTCGTCTACTATTCCGTACTGTAATTCCTTGAAATTGTGGAATTTTTATTCCTGTGCTTATTGTTTTTGCTATGTCTCTTAATATGGTTGTTTTACCTGTACCTGGACTTCCTACTATTAAAGTGCTATATATTGTGTTTTGTGCTGGTTTTAGTATGTGTGGTAATATGCATTTTGAAGCTCCTTGAATTTGTCTTGCTATTCTAAAGTTTAGGCTATATACGTAAGATATGTTTTTTACTTTTCCGTTCTTCTAGTACTACATCTCCTGTTATACCGTACCCTATGTCCTCCTTCTACTGTAATGTATCCGATTACATATTTGATTTTGGTAGCTATATATTGAATTGTCGCATAGGAGTTGCAATATCTTTAGCAGTTCTTCTTGGTTTGGATTATATTGTATTATTTTTTCTTCTATTGAGAATTTTAAAATTATTGGGCAGTTTGTTCTTATTCTTATTTCTTCTAGATTACTTAAATCATATTCCATTATTTGTTCTGCAATTTCTTTTGGGAAATACCTTAAAATATTTAGCATACTTTTTCTCTTTTCTTTCGTTTTAGTTCTTATTAATATTATATGATTTATTTTTTGCTTTAGAACAAAAAACGGAACTAATATTTTCTAAGCTCATACTTCGCTAAGAAAATCTAAGTTTCGCATAACTATCTTCTACGTCAATTACACGCTACGCACGTAATTTCCTAGAATACAAAAAAAAGCACCATAAGATGCTCTTTTTATTATTTGTTTATTCGTTCCAATTATGAAATACTTCTGATACATCGTCTAATTCATCAAGTCTTTCTACTAGTCTTTCCATTTTTTCTGCACCTTTTTCATCAAGGTCTACATATGTTGTAGGTACCATTTGGATTGATGCTTCTAGGAAAATTAGCCCTTTTGCTTCTAAGGCTTCTCTTACATTTCCAAAGTCATCTGGTGTAGTTGTTATTTCATAGATTTCTTCTTCTGCTGAAAAATCTTCTGCACCACATTCTAGTGCTAACATCATTAAGTCGTCTTCTGTTATGTTTGCAGTTTCTTTTTCTATTACTATTACACCTTTTCTATTAAACATATATGATACACATCCTGTAGTTCCTAGGCTTCCTCCTGCTTTATCAAATACGTGTCTTACATCTGCTGCTGTTCTGTTTCTATTGTCTGTTGTTGCATTTACTATTACTGCTACTCCATTTGGTCCATATCCTTCGTATGTAATCTCTTCATAATTTTCGTTGTTTCCTGCTCCTGATGCTTTTTTTATTGCATTATTTATTGTATCATTTGGCATATTTGCAGCCTTACATTTTGCT
>JAAVZW010000050.1 GCA_022791835.1 Clostridia bacterium
GAGTGACAGCAAGGAGGCACTAAAAAATAAATATATTACCTCTTTACCTTCCCGCACCCAAACGCGTGCCTTACCCCTTATGGCAAGAAACAAAAATAGCCAAAGTCAAAACCAAACAAACCCAAAACTATTCTTATTTCCTCCCATAAAAGTCAGTACCCCAAACGGAGTATTCGCTCAAAATAATAATACCCCATATGGAGCATTTTGTCAACCCCATTTGGAGTATTTTTGTATAATTATCATATAAGGAGTATATTTTTATGAAAACTAGATTAAAAGAATTGCGAGAAGACCACGACTTAACACAAGAACAATGTGCAAAAATCGCTTATATTTCTAAAAATTCATATATCAGATACGAAAAAGGCGAAAGAGTTCCACCTTTGGATATTATTGTTATGTACGCAAAATATTATAACACCTCTATTGACTACATTGCTTGCTTAACAGATACCAACCAAAATTTATTCTAGTCAAAACAGCTTCCACTTTTCACAAAACTTACACTTAATCCTACCGATTTGTTGATTTTTATGTTAATGTGTGGTATAATATTGGTCTCGGAGGAAATTATCATGACAAAATTGACCATTTCTAATTTTCATATTCCTAGATGGAATGAACTACCAAGCTTAGATTTATACTTAGACCAATTGGTTACTTTTATGGAAAAAAATTTGAAAGAATATATTCGGTAACAAAGAAGAAACTATTATTACCAAAACTATGATTAATAACTATGTTAAACAGGGACTTATCAAACCACCTAAGAAGAAAAAATATAGTAGGCTTCATATTGCTACTTTATTTGTTGTTTGCCTTTTAAAACAAATTTATAGTATTAGTGATATTAATGAACTTATGCTTCTTGCAGTTAAAACTGCTAAATTCAACAAGGCTTATGACCAGTTTTGCGAGGCTATTGAGAAGGCTATTGCTTATACTTTTGATGGGGTGCCTTATTCTTTTGGTGAGGATGAGAGTTTTGAGTATGCTCTACTTAAGAGAGTTGCACAGTCTTTTGCTAGTAAGCTTTATGTGGAGAAGACGTTTTTGCATAAGTAAAATCGAGGTTATTGAGTTATAGCATGCAAAAGCAGTAGGCATTTTTATATGCTTACTGCTTTTTTGTGTTCCTTTGGAGAGCAGGAGCACATTCTGCTCCTCTACAATGTATTGTTTGTATATAATGTTGTGTTTGTTGTTTGGTTGTTTTTGTCTTCTTCTTTTTTTGTTTCTTCTAGTTGTTTTATTAGCTTTTGCAATGTTTCTATGTCTCTTCCTATTTGTTCCCAATTGTTTGAATCGTTTGATTCTGTTAAGTTATTGTTTGCTCTTATTATTTGTTCTAGTAATCCTTCTATTGTGCTATTGTCTTCTACTCTTACACTTACACTTCCTGTTGGGGATAATAGGTTTTGGATTGCTTTTATTAGGTTATCTCCTATTGCTATTTTGTTTCCTGATGCTACTACTACTTTTTTTAGTACTGGTACACTGTTTGTTTCGTTTAGCGAAGTTTGATAAATTGGGACTACGTATAGTAGTGTATTTTCAATTGGTACTATTATCATTTCTTTTGTTATTTTTGTTCCTGTTACATTTAAGCTAGAAATTTCTTTTGAAATTGTTTCATCTTGTTCTATTAAGCTATCTAGTTGCATTGGTCCTATTACAGTGCTATCTCCTGTGAATTTATATAGTGATAGTTTGTTTTTGCCTTCTTCTACTGTCCCTACCAAATATGCATTTAGACTCTCTCTACCTAATTGGTTATATGCTATTACCAATCCTATTTCTCCATTTTCATTTGCTTCTGTTTTCACTCTCGTATAGTATGGTTTCATCTTTTTTGCAGCTGTTCTTGTGATTAGGTTTGAGTATGATGCTATCTCCCATACATCATTTGCTCTATATAAAACATCTGCCGATACATCATGGTATATGTTTAACATTTCTGATTGTATTTCATATAGGAATTCTGAATATGTAAATTGTTTAGATATTCCTTCTGGTATTTGGCTTGCTTCTTTGAATAGGTTTTTGTACATTTTGTTGTATACCATTGCTATCGGATCTGTTTTATCTGTTATATAGAATTTTGTGTCTCCATCAAAAGCATTTATTACTACTTTTACTGAGTTTCTGATATAGTTTAGTTCTTTAGTTTCTCTTCCATATTCTATTTTCGTTTTTTGTGAATATGGATATTCGTTTGATACTGTATATGCATCTAATACCCAGTATAAATTACCATCATCTGATATTATTAAGTATGGATTTTCATCATACATTAGATATGGTAAGATTTTTTTTGCTCTTTTTATTATGTTTCTATTTAGCATTATTTGGTCTTGACTATTTGCAAGTAATATACTTAATTTGCCTTCTCTTAGTGCTACACATAGTCTGTCTAGTGTTCCTAAATTAATTCCGCCTTCTCCATTATATGTATACTTTGCACTGCCTGTTGCCCCTTTTGGGTAATCGAATTCTATTTTTTCATTTCCTACTGTTATTGGTCCTCTGTTTTCTACTCCATAGTATATTCTTGGTTCTTTTACATTTTGATTTTCTAGGTCTCTTGATATGTATTTTACATTTCCTGTTTCGTCTGTTTCTGTTGCGGAAATAATTGCTACTCCGTATCCATGTGTGTATTCTTCTGTTATATGATTTCCATCTAATTCTCTTGCTGATATATAAGTTAGATTATCTTCGTAAATTGAGCTTTTTGTTTTGTTGTAGGTGTAATAACCTGTACTGGTTTGTGTTTGTAATAGGTTGTTCTTTGCAACTTCTTCTGTTATTACTGGTATATTTGTAATTACTGATTTATTTTTATCCGCTTCTTCTTCTGTTATTGTACCTGTACTGATTATATCTTTTTCTTCTATTTTTATATCATACGCTATTTTTGTAAAATCTATATTTGCTCCTATGTAGTCTTTTTGTTTTTCTAGCTCACTTCCTTTTACAAATATCAAATTATATCCTACCATTACAATGAATAATCCTACTAAGTATATTGGGACTATTGATAGTGATTTTATTACTTTTTTTGTGTTGTTCTTTTTGAATGCTCTTATTGCTATATATACAGCTAATATCATTATTACTGCAAATATTCTATATCCCCATAGTTTGATACTGTCTGTTGCTCCTGCTCCTATTAGTGTTGTGTCTATTCTTTCTTTTAATGTTAGGAAACCGTTTATTACCATATTTTGCATATTAAATATTACTATTCCTGCCATAAAAATTACAATTAACATTGCATTACATAGTAATTGTTTTATGAATGTATTCTTTCTAAGTGTTTGACCATCTATTCCGTCAAAGTATTTATTAAATACTATTATGTAATATGCTACTGTGTAAATTGTTAGAATTATTAGTAAAGTCATTCCATAATATAGAAGCTGTCCTATAAGTGGTGCTTGGAACATGTAAAATCCGACGTCCATGCCAAATGTTGGATCGTCCATACCAAATTGAGCACAGTTTGTAAATAGTATTACTTTCTGTAAAAACATGCTTGATACTATAATACTTGTTATTAGTGCAAAAGCTAAGGCTAATGATTTATTAGGTAGCTTTGGCATTTCTTTTTTTTCTTGGTCAAAAAATTGTTTTAATCCTTTTTTGATTAGATTGTTTGTTATATATACCATTAAAAATACTATTACAAAGTTTACTATTGCTATGTTTTGTTTGTATTTTTGGTTTTGTATGAAAGTTTCTAGGTATTCTTCCCCTATTTCTAATGTTTCTAAGTAGTCTGCTCTATATACTATTAGCGAGCCTATTATGTATATTGCTAAGATTATTAGTACAAAGATTGTTCTCCTTTTCATTTTTTTAGGTTCTTTTTTGTTACTTTCTGTTTTTATTGTTTGGTTTTTTGTTTCTTGGTTCTGTAGTTCTTCTGACAATATGCTTCTCTCCTTTCTTGCTTTTCTCTATATTATTGCTTTTGCAAAGTCTTCTGAATTGAAAATTTCCATGTCATCTATTTTTTCTCCAACGCCTATGAATTTTACTGGTATTTTATTTTCGTGTACTATGCCTATTACTACTCCGCCTTTGGCTGTACCATCTAGCTTTGTTAAGATTAATCCTGTTATTTTACTTACTTCTTTGAATGCCTTTACTTGCTCTATTGCATTTTGTCCTGTGCTTGCATCTATTACTAGCAGTGTTTCTTTGTCTGATTCTGGTAGTTCTTTTTCTATTACTCTTTGTATTTTTTCTAGCTCGTCCATTAGGTATTTTTTGTTGTGCAATCTTCCCGCTGTATCACAAATTACCACGTCTATTCCCTTTTCTTTAGCAATTTTTACTCCTTCGAATACTACTGATGCTGGATCTGAGTTTTCTTCTGCTTTTATTATATCGCAATTTGCTCTTTTTGCCCATATTTCTAATTGTTCTACTGCTGCTGCTCTGAAGGTATCTGCTGCAACTACCATTACTGTTTTTCCTTCTTGCTGTAATCTATTTGCTATTTTCCCTATTGATGTGGTTTTTCCGTACTCCATTTACTCCTACAACTAGTATTACCGATGGTGTTGTATTTAGGGTTAGTGTTCTGTCGCATACTTCTAATATATTTTTTATTTCTTCTCTTAATACTTGTTTTACTTCTTCTGCTTCTTTTATATTTTGTTTTTTTATTTTTTCTCTAAGTCTTGATATTATTTCTACTGATGTATTCATTCCTATGTCTGACATGATTAGTGCTTCTTCTAATTCTTCTAATAACTCTTCATCTACTTTTCTAAATGTGCTGAATACTCCATTTATTTTGTCATCTATTGAGGTTTTTGTCTTGTTTAAACCTGTTTTTAGTTTTTCAAAAAATCCCATTTTTACCTCCATTTTGTTTTAATGTTTCTATTTTATCATATTTTATAGAAAAATCAAATAGTTTGATGCAAATTTGTTTGCATTTTACATAAAATCATGGTATAATTGTTACTGTATGGGATTGAAATCCCCTGCAGTACCTTTCACAAATACTTATAGGAGTGAAAAAGAAAACATGAAAAACAATCAAAAGAATCAGCAGACCCATCAGGACAAACCCCAAGAAAAAACCAAGAAGAATTTCTCGGTGCGTATTCCTTCGATTACGCCCAAGAGCATTCTGAACTGGAGCAAGGGACGTGCATTTCGGATTATCACCGCTGTCATTGCAGTACTTGTGTTTGCTGGATGCATCAATGAGGCATTCGATTACACTGAGGCTACCATGAGCAACGAAGCCTACAAGTATTCTGAAGAAACCTATGAGAATATCGAATTGGCAGTTCAGAATTACTTAGGCGATGATGGTCCTGATATTGTCGCTTTGCAGGAAAACGTTCCAGAGTTTATCACTCGATTTGAGATTAGCTATGATGAAAATGAAGAGTATACGATGGTTTGCACAAAAGAGAATGGGCTTTTTACCGCCGTAAGCACTTCCATAATCACAAAAGAATTTGCACTTAAGGGTTCCCACATTAGGAACTTTAACTCTTTCGAAGAGTATAAGGATTTCTTTTGGAACACCTTTAAAGTTGCAGTCGCTAAGCGAGCTCTTGGCACATTCCTTATGATTTTGCTTATTTGGCTGGTCTCTACTTCTATTATCCTCGGTATCCTTAAAAAGGTTGTGAAGATTCAAGAAGAAAAGTCCAAGAATAAGGCAAAGCCAATTGAAGATGGAATAGCAATGGCAGAAAACTCTCCTTCAGGGGTTCCTGCTTCCTGATTATACTTTTTGTTTTTCAGGCAAAATCCCCCAGTAGCATAGCTACTGGGGGATTTTGTGGTCTTATGAGATTTCAATTATGATTAATAGTAACAGAAGTAATGTCCGTTCTCTTCGTTGTAGAACCACGGATCATCTTTTCTACTTCCTTGTGGGAATTTTGCTTGCCAAACTACATCGTCTGGCATTCCTGTTTCTACTTCTCCTCGGAGATATGCTCTCACATTCTCTCTTAACTGTTCTGATTGTGTTTTATATATACCACCATTCCATGTACATTCATATTGTCCTGGTGCAAACATTACATCTTTAATTGTGTAATATTTGAAAGCTGGATGTTCCACTCTGTTTTCGGCAACATTGATAATTCTGGATTGTTCCTGCAAATCTCCATTTCCTGCTTCTCCTACGACCAATTGACACATAAGTTCATAATATTCTTCGAAAAAGTCATCTGCTATTTTTTTTGCTTCTAGATACATATTGGTTATTAATTCTTCGTCATCATCATATTTCTGACTTTCGTTTAAGATAGGTTCACATTTACTTTTTAATTCTCTCTCGAATTCTGCATATTTCTCTTCTTTTAAAGTTTTTGCATAGCTTGGTATTGATTCTAACATCTCCATATATGTATTGTATTCTTCTACAAATTTGGAAATATGCTCTTGAATTTCATCTAGTTGTGTTTTGTATCCGTTATATTTTGCTGATAATTCATTGAATCTTTTATTTGCCTTGCTACATACTTTTGCTTCTTGTACCTGATTATAAAGCTCTGTGATGTCATCTAATACAACTTCTTGTCCTTGCAAGTATTCGATAACTTCGTTGCATGTTTGCCTTAAACTTTCTATGTCTTCTTTGTCTGGAATTCTTACCTCCTTTTTAACAGTAGGTTCTCCTCCCTTCGAAATCCGACTGCTACCTTCTCCTTCTTCTATTGGAGATTGGTTTAAAAGCTCTAATGCAAATGTGAATATCAATATACTTGCTATTATTTTGAGTGATAATCTTATTATCTTCCGTAATATATCTCTCATTTATAGCTCCTTTTCGTTTTTTTGTATTTTTACTTATGCTTCTTCTACTATTGCCATATGACAATTGGTTTTCATTATACACCGTTTTTAAATTTATGTCAAGCTTTAGATGTTTTTTATTCTAGGATAATATTCATGTAATGTATGATTGGCATATTGCTTAATATCTGTTTTTTTCGTATATTATTTTAAATTAACTTTTCTAAGTCCTTTATTTTATCTCTTAGGTCTGCTGCTTTTTCGAATTCTAAATTTTGGGCATGTGTTAACATTTCGCTAGTTAATTTTTCTATTACGACTTTTATGTCTTCTTCTTCTTTTATTCTGTATTCGTTTTGTATATCTTCAACTATTGTTGCTTTTATTGTGTCTCTAACGCTTTTTTTGATTGTTTGTGGAGTTATTCTGTTTTTTTCGTTATATTCTTGTTGGATTTTTCTTCTTCTATTTGTTTCTGTAATTGCTTTTTCCATGCTTCCTGTTAGTTCATCTGCGTACATTATTACTTCGCCTTCTGTGTTTCTTGCTGCTCTTCCTATAGTTTGGATTAGCGACCTTTCCGAACGTAAAAATCCTTCCTTGTCTGCATCTAGTATTGCCACTAGTGATACTTCTGGTATGTCTAAACCTTCTCTTAGTAAGTTTATTCCAACTAAAACGTCAAATTTTCCGTATTCTTAGGTCTCTTATTATTTCCATTCTTTCTAGTGCTTTTATGTCAGAGTGCATGTATTTTACTCTTATATCTAAGCTTCCTAGATATGCTGTTAGGTCTTCTGCCATTTTTTTGGTTAATGTTGTTACTAATATTCTTTCTTCTTTTTCTGCTCTTTTTCTGATTTCTCCTATTAGGTCATCTACTTGGTTTGTTACTGGTTTTACTGTGATTTTTGGGTCTAGTAATCCTGTTGGTCTTATGATTTGTTCTACTACGTTTTCTTTTGATTTTTCTACTTCATAATCTGCTGGAGTTGCACTTACGAATATACATTGGTTTAACTTTTTTTCAAATTCTTCGAATTTTAATGGTCTATTGTCTAAGGCTGATGGTAGTCTGAAGCCGTAATTTATTAGACTCTCTTTTCTAGCTCTATCTCCATTATACATCGCTCTTACTTGTGGAATTGTTGCATGTGATTCGTCTATGAATAGTAAGAAATCTTTTGGAATATAGTCTAGCAGAGTATATGGAGAGCTTCCGTGGTTTTCTTCCGCTTATGTGTCTTGAGTAGTTTTCTATACCTTGGCAGAACCCTGTTTCTTTTAACATTTCCATATCGAAGTTTGTTCTTTCTTCTATTCTTTGTGCTTCTATTAATTTGTTATTTTCTTTGAAATATTTTATTCTTTCTTGTAATTCTTCTTCTATTGTGCCTAATGCTCTTTCCATTTTTTCTCTTTCTGTTACATAGTGTGAGTTTGGAAATATCATTACATGTTGCCTTAATGCTATTGTTTTCCCTGTTAATGGGTTTATTTCTGCTACTTTTTCTATTTCGTCTCCCCAAAATTCTACTCTTATTGCTTTTTCGTTTTGGTCTGATGGGTATATTTCTAATGTGTCTCCTTTTGCTCTGAATGTGCCTCTTTTGAAATCTATTTCATTCCTTGTGTATTGCATGTTTATTAGTTTTTTTAAGATTTCTTCTCTTGATTTTGTAGTTCCGTGGTCTTAGCGATACTATCATGTTTTCGTAGTCTATTGGGTCTCCGCAAACCATATATACATGAGACTGAGGCTATTATAATTACGTCTTTTCTCTCAAATAAAGCTGCTGTAGCTGAGTGCCTTAGTTTGTCTATTTCATCATTTATTGATGCATCTTTTTCTATGTATGTGTCTGTTGAGGCTACATAGCTTTCTGGTTGATAGTAGTCGTAATATGAAACAAAGTATTCAACACTGTTTTCTGGGAAAAACTCTTTGAATTCACTATATAGTTGTCCGAGCTAGTGTCTTGTTATGGGCTAAAACTAGAGTTGGTTTTTGGACTTTTTCTATTATGTTTGCCATTGTGAAAGTTTTTCCGTGAGCCTGTAACTCCTAGAAGTGTTTGGAATTTCTTACCTTCTTCTATTCCTTTGCTAAGGTATTCTATTGCTTTTGGTTGGTCGCCTGTTGGCTTATAATCTGATATTAATTTAAACATTTTTCCTCCAATTCTAAAATCTTCTTCTCCTCTTCTACTGCTTCTATTAATTCTTGCTCAGTTGGTAAATGAAGTTTATATTCTGATGAAAATATACTGTCGTTATTTTCTGGTAATGTATATTTTACTACTGTTTCGTTTTTTTCTGTACTTAATAATATTCCAACTGTTTTATTTTCGTCATTGGTTTTTATATTTCTATCATAATAATTCACATACATTTGCATTTGCCCTATATCCTGATGAGTAATCTTTCCAATCTTTAAATCAATAATTACAAAACATCTAAGCAGTCTATTATAGAATACTAAATCTGAATAAAAGTGGTCTTCTTCCATTGTGATTCTAACCTGACTTCCAACAAACATGAAACCTTTTCCAAGTTCTAATAAGAATTCTTTTAAGTGTTCAAGTATATTCTTTTCTAAATCTGATTCTAAGTATTTTGTATTCTCTTTTATGTCTAAAAATTCAAGTACAAATGGATCTTTTACTAAATCTTTTCCTGTTTTTAATACTTGTCCTTTTTCAGCTAATTCCACTACTTTTTCTTTATCTTTTGATAAAATTAATCTTTCGTACAATAATGAATTTTTTTGTCTTTGTAATTCCCTAACACTCCATCTAGAATTTATTGTTTCTTTTAAATAAAAGTTTCTTTTAGGTTCTTCATCAATTTTTATTAATTCTAAATAATGAGACCAACTTAATTCCGACGACACTGTTGTCGAAATTGAAAAACATATATAGAATTTACGCATTCTCTATAAATTTCTTTCAGAAAACCCCTTTCCAAATTCATTTGTAAGTTTTTCTGATAATCTTTCTAAGACTGCATTACCATATGTTGCCCTTTCATCTCCATGTTGAATTTCCATGATAATTTTTCCAATATTCCAATACAAATTCAACATTTCTGTATTTACTGCACTATATACTCTATTTCTACTACTATTTACTAAATTTCTAATTTCTTCAAATATTGGATTTATATTTTCATCAAACAAATTTAATTTATTAGTCAATATTTTATGCACCTCTCTTTTTAGTTTATATTATATTAAATTTCTACTATCTTTAAAATAGTTTTTTCATACTCATTCATTAAAAATAAGTTTACACGAATTGGGTCACAAACTTTTTTCTTTGTTTAGTTTTATTTATTTTTTTAGGCTTATTTAATCATTTTTCATTAAAGCAATCGAAACTTATGTTTGTATTTTATCATGCTATTTTATATTTGTCAATAAAGTACACAAAATCGGCCGATATTGTCGACCGATTTTTTTATATTCTAGGAAAGTATACGCGTAGCGTGTAATTGGCTTAGAAAATCTTAGTTCCGTTTTTTATAGCATTTTTAGTATTTCTTCTTCTGATTTTTCGCTTAAGGCTATTGGTGGAATGTGGAATGGGGTTTTTGCTCCTTTTTCTCCTTTTTGGTTTAAATGGTAGGCTGCTCTTGCATAGGCTATTAGTATGCTTGAGGTGAATTCTGGGTTTGAGTCTAGGGCTAGTTTGTATTCTATTACTTGCTTGTGTTCTCCTTTTTCTCCTGTTTCGCCTATATGGATTACACTTCCTCCATGTGGCATTCCTAAATGCTTTTGTTTTAGTTCTTCTTCTGTTATGAAGTGTACTTCTGTGTCATAGTCTGCAAAGTATTTTGGCATTGTTTTTATTTCTTGTTCTATTTGGCTTAAGTTTGCACCTTCTTCTGGTACTACATAACATTCTCTTTTATGTTTCTCCCTTGTTGAAAGATTAGGGTTTTCTCCTTTTCTTACTTTTTCTACTGCTTCTTCTATTGGGATGGTGTATTGTCTTGCGTCTTTTACTCCATTTATTCTGCGTATTGCATCCGAGTGTCCTTGGCTTACTCCTTTTCCCCAAAAAGTGTATGTATGGCCATTTGGCAAAATTGAATCTCCATATAGCCTATTTATTGAGAACATTCCTGGATCCCAACCTACTGAGATTATAGCTATTTTTCCTCCTTCTTTTGCTTTTTCATCTACTGTTTTGAAGTATTCTGGTATATCTGCATGTGTATCAAAACTATCTACTGTGTTAAATTCTTTTGCAAACATCGGAACTTGGATTGGTAAATCTTTTGCTGAGCCTCCACACATTATTATTACATCTAATTTATCTTTCCATTTTGTCATATCTTCTATTTTACAAGCTGAAATTTTTGCTTCTCTTTCTATTTCTTCTGGGTTTCTTCTTGTGAAGATTACTTTTAGCTCCATATCTCTTGTTTTAGCTATAGCTTTTTGGGCTCCTTTTCCTAGGTTACCATATCCGCATATACCTATTTGGATTTTTTTACTCATTGGTACTACCTCCTATCTTTATATACCGTATTGGTTCTTTTATTTTACCTAGCAAGGTTATTGCTTGGTCTGCATGGTTTTGTTCTAGTCCTCTTGTTGTCCACATGCTTGGTTGTACTAGGTGTGCCATTAGTTCTTCTCCAAAGTCTTCGAAAGTATCATCATCTAAGATTACATATTCTTCTAGTTCTTCTTTGTGTTTTTGTATCCATTCTCTTATTTCTTCGCCTCTATGCATTCCTGAATCTCCAAAGTCTAAGGTTACATCGTGAATTCTTATTCCTTCGTGTGAGACGTATTCTTTAAAATCTTTGAAGGTTGGTTCTTTTCTCATGGAACTTGTTACTACTATTCTTGCTCCTGTTTCGTTTACTATTCGTTTTAGCATTAGTAATGGTTTTTTGTCTATTTCTCTTTCTATTTTTTGCATTGTTAGTCTTTTATCTTTTATTTCTGCACAGAATTGTGCTGAATTTAGTACTCCATCTATATCTAAAAATATTACTTTCATTATTTTTCCCCTTTTTCTTCTGCTTTCAACAACGTATATTATTATATCATTTTATACTTTAATTACAAGTACTGAAAATTTGTTTTTTTTGCTTTTTTGTATCCTAATTCGTATAAATAGTCTATTTTACTGCTATCTAGCAATGACATGTGCTCTGTTTTTATTTTTATTAATTTGTCTGCTCCTATTAATTCATAATTTGATAGTTCGTGTGATAATATTCCTATTGCTGAGCCTATTACTTCTATTATATTTATATAGTCATCTTTTTTTAGTTCTTCTTCGAATACTACACTTATTACTTTATCTGCCCCCATTTGTTTTGTTTCTTTCCATGGAATATTTTCTCTTATCCCTCCATCTATTAGTTCTTTTCCTTTATATTTGCATGGGCTGAATACACCTGGGTAACTGCAACTTGCTCTTACTGCTGTTGCAACTGAAATATCGTCAATGTATTCTACATTATCATTATATGTGTTTCTTTTTTCTTTTGATGTGAATATGTATACTCTTCCGTTTTGCAAGTCTACACTTGGTATTATTAATGGCATTTTTATCTGATTCATTGTTTGTATATTCTTTTTTGCACTTAAGTCTTTCATGATTTTTTCTATTTTGTTTCCATTATTTAGTCCTTGTATTAGTATTTTGTTTTTGAAAATGAGTCCTGCTATTAGTTTTAATATGTTTACTATACTTATATAATTTATTTCTTTACAATATTTTTTGAATATTTTATATATTTCGTCTGCTGTGTAACCGCATAGCGTATAAGGATGATACGATACTTCCTGATGATGTTCCTGATATGTAATCTATTTTTATTCCTTTTTCTTCTATAGCTTTTAGTACTCCTATATGTGCCGCTCCTTTTACGCCTCCTCCTGCTAGTGATAGTCCTAATTTCATGTTTACCTCCTTTTTTATTAGTTTATTATTTTTCTGTTTTATTTGTGAAGATAATTATGGCAAGTATTACAGTTTCTTAATGATAACATTTTTTAGAAAAAAGGAACTAATATTTCGCATAATTATCTAGTATGGAGCTTTTCACTACTTACGTGGCGAAAATTCCTACTATATAAAAATTATTAAATCGTTTTTTAGCTCTTGATTTTTAACTTAAAATAAGTTATTATAGTTATATCACAACTATAATTTATGTATATTTTATGGTTAGATACAATAGAATTAATTATGAGAAAATTCTTTAAATTTATTGTATTTGCTGTGCTATTTACTTTGATAGGATTTATGAATAAAAATATAACTGTTCCTGAAAGATTATATTTGAATGAATATAGTAACATTTATAATACTACTTCTTCTGAGATTACTAGTGATACTGTGCCAATATTCTCTTTTCAAGATGTCCCTGATGATGTTTATAATAGAATGATTGGCAAGTCTATTCCTATTAAGTATAAGGATAGAGTTGATATAAATAGCCTTTCTTATTTACGACTTTCTTATATTGGTTTTGATGATGAAACTCACATTGGTGAGATGATTGTAAATAAAAAGCTTGCTGAGGACGTTATTTCGATTTTTAAGGAATTATATATAATTAGATATCCTATTGAGAAAATAAGGCTTATTGACGAATATGATGCGAATGATGAGGTTTCTATGACTGATAATAATACTTCTTGCTTTTGCTTTAGGGTTATTTCTGGTTCTTCTACTTTTTCAAACCATTCTACTGGTACTGCCATTGATATTAATCCATTATATAATCCTTATGTGTCAAGTAATGCAGTATTACCTGTTTCAAGTGCTAGTTATGTCGACAGATCGAAAAGTTTTAATTATAAAATTAGCAAAGATGATGAGCTTTATAAAATCTTTACAAGCCATGGCTGGTCTTGGGGACGGCGATTGGTTAAGGCCAAAAGATTTCCAACATTTTGAAAAAAATATTTAATCTTTAACCGAATATGTAAACCCCTTGTGTTTAGTGGGTTTTAGCCTCTACTAGTTTACATGCCGTTAAATTATTGATTTATTTTTACTTTACTGTGTCTTATTTTTTTACATATTTCGTGTTATTATTGTATTGACATCTTGGGTTATGCTTACTGATATGTTATTTGGATAGGAGGAAATATATTATGGCATTAGATTATAAACTTATGGGAGAAAGATTGAGAAAGGCTAGAATTAAAAAAGGTTTTACTCAAGAACAACTTGCTGAAGCTTTAAAAGTTTCTATTGCTTATGTTAGTAGAATTGAAACTGGTAAAACTCGTGTTAATCTTAAACGTTTAAACCAACTTTGCTTAGTACTTGATACAACAGAGTCTTATGTACTAGATGGTGCTGCAAGTAATTCTAAAACTTACTTAGATACTGAACTTAGTACAGTTTTGAAGGATTGCTCTGCTGAAGATAAAGAGTTAATTTATCAAATTGCTGCATTTATCTCTGAACATAAAGCTAAAAAAGAAGATTAATTAACATGCAAAACTTAGTTTTACATATTTAGCTCCTAACTCAGGAGCTTTTTATATTTAACACCCCCTATTTACATAGGGGGTGCTTCTTGCTATTCTTCGTCTTCTTTTTTTGGTTCTATAACATTTTCTACTACTTTGTTTGTTTCTACTGTATTATTTGTTGCTGTTATTGTGTTTTCTACTTCGTTTGTTTGATTACTTTGTGTATTGTTTGTTATTTGCTCATTTGTTGTAGAATTTATTATTTCGTTTGTTATTGTATTTGTATTATTTTCTGTTAGTTGGTCCTTATCTTCTTTTGATGATACTGTATTATTTGTTGTTGTCTTTATATTGTCTGGTTCAGTCGGTTTCATCGCTTCTTTGATTGCTTTTGCTTTGCTTGCTTGTCTTGAAGTTTTTCCGTCTATTATTACTGGTATTTCTGTTTCAAAACCTTTTGCTTCATAATATATCGTGATTGATGTTATACTTGTATCTATTACATTTATTCCTACATAATCAAAATTTCCTGATGATACTGATGTATATCCTGCACTGTCTTTAGCAAATGCTTTAACTTCTATTCCTTCTCCAAAATCTGGATCTAATATATATGCATCGTCTGCAAATAATATTTTATCACTACTTGATGTTCCTTTTAATCCAACTCCTATTTTAGTTGCATCTGATATTTTTACTTCATCACCATCTGCATCTATGTATTTTAGTTCAAATAGTGTATATTTGTCTCCTCCTTCTACTGTTACTTTGTCATTTGAACCTGATATTGGATCTGTTCTCTTATATAAGTTTATGCTTCCATTTGCATTTATTGGTTTTAATACTACTCCAGTAATCTCTGACATTGCTCCTACTCTTACTGTTGCATTTACTTCTGTGTCTTTTTGTCCTCCATATATTGCATGCTCACTATTGTCTATTAGCATTGAGAAGGTTGCTGTTGTTCCTACTGGTGCTCCTGATTTTACTTCTATTGAAATTCCATCTACTGGTGCACTACCCCATTCTGTCTCTTTACTTAAGTTGTAGTCTGCATTATATAGATTTATTTCTATGTAGCTTGGATTATTTGTTGGTAGTTTAACATAGTCATATATTGGAATGTTTGCTTTTTCTATTTGTCTTGAAATTTGTCTTCCATATTCGTCTACAATAGCATTTCCATTTTTGTCTGTGTAGTCATGCATATATACTATTTCTTTTTTGACTGTTTTATTTATTTTTACTGGTCCAAAGTCTGTTGAAGGTTCTTCATTTCCTCCCTTTGTCTTGAATGCTACACTTGTTACTATTGGATTTTCTTCTATTGTTATTTCATCTGTTGTTAAAGTTATTACTCTACCATTTTTATTTAAGGTTGCTTTTATTCTATATTTTCCTGCATTTGGTGCTTTAAATTCTAGTGTTACTTTTCCATTTTCTACTGTTTTTTCTCTTACTTCAACTGTTGTATCTGGTCTAGAACTTCCATTTTTATATACTTCGTATCTTAACTCTCCTGCATTAATTGGTTTTTGTTTAAATCCTGAGCTTAGTTCTGCTATGTTTACTTCTTCAAAGCAATATTCTTTTTGTACTAGGTTTGATATTCTAAGACTTGTTATGTCTTTTTTTACTATTTCACTTATAGTTAATGTAATTACTGGTGTTGTACTATTTCCATGGTATACGTAAATTTCGCCTCTTTCTTCTAGACGTATGTCTTCGTCTCCTATTTGTGTTCCTGTTACACCATTATATACATCTTCTAAAGCTATTCCTACATACTTAATGTTTCCTGATGTTACTTTTGTAAATCTGCCTTTGTTTTCGTTAAATCCTGCTATTTTTATGAATGGATTTCCTGAATACTCTGCATCATATTTGCAAGCACTATCTACAAATACTATGTTTCCATTATTTATTGTTGCTTCTAAGTTTGATAATTCATTTACTGTTGCTGGTATGTATTTAGGGTCATTTTGATCTTTGTATTGGTCTACTTTTTGTATTTCTAGTAATGTGTATATTTTTCCATCTGTGTCTATAAATGTATTATCTGCACCTTCGTCTTGTAAATATAGTTTTAGGTTATCTTCTGCAAATGTAACTGTATATTTAGAATCTTGATAGATGTTTACATTTATTGTTTCTTGGTTAGTAGCTTCTGCTGTACCTTTGTCTACTTCTATTCCAAGTACTCTAGTTATTCTCTCTTGTCCTTCTGGTACAACTCCTGCTTTTGCCCAAATTCTAACAGCTGTTACTGGTGTTGTTTTGTCTGTGTCGCTAAGTTCTACTAAGTTTCCATCTTTTATTCCTAGGAATTTGTATCTTTCTATTTCACTTTCTTTTGTAAATGTTAGTCTATTTGCTGTAACATTTACTTTTCTTGATACTACCTCTGTTTCAGTTGTTCCATAGTTATGTGTAAAGTTTAAGTCTATATCTTTGTAGTCTCCTCCTGCTTTTAATACTCCTTCAAATGGTTTTCCATTATTTCCAAATGTAATTTCATGAACAGCGTTACTTTCTGTAATTGTTATATTTATTTTTAAGCTCTCTGCTTTTCCTGCTTCTAAGATTACTGTATATGTACCTGGTTCTGCTGCCCATATTTTTACTTCTGCTCCGTTATCTGTAAAGTTTATTTGTGAATGCGCTGTACTAACATCTCCATCTCTTGATGTTAATTTTACTTCTAAATTTTTATCATTTAGTTCTTCTTGATATCTCTTTGTTGTTACTTTTACTACATTTATTGGACTATATATTATTCCTGTTGTTTGTTTAACAAAGCTTGGATCTGTAACTTCTACAAATTCTCTTATTTGTCCTATTACTGTTACATAACCTACTCTTCTATTATTTGATTCTACTTTTGTTCCATCTGCTGGATTGTTAAATACACAATTTAGCATTAGTTCTATGTTTCCATTTGCTGCGTCGTTTGTTTCGTTGTATGTTGCAATTCCTGTGCTGAATGGATCCATTTTTATTTCATAGTGTTTGTTTTCTGCAATTTCTTCTGATAATAGTTCTGAAATTGGTTTTGTTTCTGGTGCTCCATATGCTTTTGTTATGTCTATTGTAACACCTTCTAAGTCTATTTCTTCTCCTTCTTTATATTGTGTTTTTGATATATTACCTCTTATTGTCATGTCTGTAACATAGTTTACTATTTCTATTTTTCTTTCTAATACTGATGTGTTTCCTTGGCTATTTGTTGCTGTGTATGTTATTGTATATATTCCTGGAACATCTGTATCTACTTCGTCTATACCTTCTATTTTTACTTCTATGTTTTCTTCTTTTTCGTCTGATGCTGTTGCTCCTAGGTCTAGTTTTTCAAATGTCTCTTTATCGAATACATTTATTGCTATTTCTTCTCTTGGGTCATTTAGTTTTATTTCTGGTGCTAATTCATCTTCTACTTCTACTACTCTTACTGCTGTTTCTGTGTTTCCACTAGCATCTGTTGCTGTATAAATGACATTATATTTTCCTGGTTTGCTTGTGTCTATTGTTGTAGGATTTGCTGTCCATTTTACGTTTGGATCTAGATTGTCTGTTACTTCTATTCCTGGATCTTTATATTCTCCATTTAGTCTAACTATTAATGGGTTATCTCCTAAAATTTTAATTACTGGCTTTTCTTTATCTCTTGAGATGTCTGATTCTGGTATAGTGTCTATTATCTTTTCTTTTCCTAAGATAAATCTTACTATTTTTTGAGCATCACGCACATTAAGTGTGTCTGCTTTTGGGTTTTCTATATTTGCTGCAAGTCTTTCTATTTTGTTTAGTTGATATTTTTCTTCATATAATAGATGTCTTACTATTTTTTGAGCATCACGTACGTTTATTACACCATCTCCATCTACGTCTCCATATATAAGGATTGTGTATGTAATGCCTTTTGATTTTATTTGTGTACCTGTTCCCATTTTGTCTGGGATGCTTTCTGGTTCTATTCCTACATCCCTAAGTCTTTGTATAACATAGTCTCTTGGTATTTGTTCGTTTGGTTCACTATAAACAATAGGGACTATTCTCGATCCTGCTTGTTCTGTGTAGATATCTTTTGCAAAATCATTTGCCTCATATGTCTCTATTTGTGTTTTAAATATATTTGATACTTTTGTGCTTATGTCCATATTAGATGCTAGCATTGTTCCTGTTACTCCTGTAACTAAAGCTAGTGTCAATAATGTTTTTTTGGGCATTTTTGTTTTTATGGCCCTTCTTGCTTTTGACATTTTCTCACCACCAATTCCTTATTTTAATCTCCTCGCTCCATTTGAGTCTGATTTCTTTGCTTTTCCATATAGTACTAGTAGTATTAATACTAATATTGTGAGTACGATAACTCCTGCCATAAGTACTAATAGTAATGGATCCTTTGATTTTAATGTCTCGAGGATATCTTCGAAAAAATTTTTTTCTTCCTCTGGCTCTTGTTCTACTAGTGTATTTATTGTTAGTTTATCTTTTACTTCGTCATATTCACTTTTTAATTTTGATGTTTGTGCTGTTTCTATTGCTGTTTGCAATTCTTGCCAGCTTTCTTCAGTGAAGTCTTTTTGTGATTTTCCCATTAATTCTATTAGTAAATTAAATAGTTCGTCTTTTTCAAAATCTACTGGTACTAACCCTTCTATATTAAGCTTGTCTTTTACTTCATCATATTCGCTATTTTTAGTAGCCCCTTCTGCTTTTGATATTGCTTCTTGAAGAGCTTTCCAACTATCTTCTGTATAATCGCTTTGTACCTTTAAAGCTAATTCTGCTTTTACAGCTTCTAGTGCTGATTTATCTATCTCTTCTGGTTTTTCTTCTTCATTTTTATTGTTGTTATTGTTATTATTATTAGTTGTTGGTTTTTTATTTGGTTTAGTATTTGTTGGTTTTGCTTTTTCTACAGTAACACTTACTTCTGATCTGCCTATTGAGGCTGTATCTGTTGATAATACTAGATTACTTATTTTAAATGCTCCTGTTCCTGTTGCTTTTGCTTTGAAAGAAAAAGTTACACTACCTAAGTCTTCAACATCTTCATAGTTTAAATATGTATATCTCTTTGTTCCTGTACCATATCCACCTTTTGATACTGATACATATTCAAATTTGCTGGTATCGTAGTTTAATCTGAAATCTGCTGAAGATACTTTTTGACTAAATGTAACTGTTACAGAAACTTTGTCTCCTACGGCTACTTTACTTGCTGCACTAATACTTGCTGTTGCTGCTTGGACATTGCCTCCTAAAATTAATATTGATAAACAGAAAACTATTAATATAGTTAATGTGTTTTTTAAAATTTTCATTTATAAATCTCTCCTTGCCTTTTGTATTCCTTAATATAACTATTATATCACTTTTCTTAGGTTTTGTAAACATAATATGTTAATTTTAGTATTTTTTTCCTATTTTTTATTCTATTATTGGGGTTATTGTCGCATTTTTTAAACTTTCTATTGGTTCATCATCTGGTACTGGATCTGTTGGTTCATTTGATTGTGCTTCATTTATGTTTTGGTTGTTTTGATTTGTTGGTTTTTCTTGATTTCTATTTATCACAAAGAATATTGCTACGGCAATTATTACTACTAGTACTATGCCTATTATGATAAATCTCATTTTTTTACTTTCCATACCTTCTATTTTCTCCTTTATATACCATTATTCTACTTTATTATATTAATCTTTTTAGTTTTTGTCAATATTCTACAAGAATTTTCGTTCGACAAATTTTTCATCTTCTAGGGAACTAGATGCGTACTTGCATTCTAAAAGCTCCCCTTGATTGGGGAGCTTTTATTTGGCGGTGTTTGCTTATTATGGCATTATTTGGAATGTTACTGTTTTTGTTTCTCCGTTTCTAGCTTCTATTGTTACTCTGTATCTTCTTTTTACTGTGTCTTGCTTGAAGTCTAGTTCTATTGTTCCTCCTGAGTGTTTACTTAGGTCTACAATTTCTTCTGGTGCTAGATTGTCGATGTCTTCTATTTTTACTTTTGTTATATAACTGTCTCTTTCATTTTGTATTACGAAGTGTACATCTTCATAGTATGTTTTTTCTCTTGGTGCATTATTTAGTATTACTTCTACCATTCTTATATCTACCTTTATTTCTCTTGTTGTGCTTCTTCCACCGTCTGATACTGTTATTTTATACCAACCACTATGTTCTATTATTTTAGTTGTTTCTGCTTTTCCTGCTGATGCATAGTATGTCTCTGTGTAAGGGTCGCTTGCTAATGAGTCTATGTGTTTTCTCATTATTACTACTTCACCATGTAACCAGTTTATTGTTGGTATTGTTCTTAGTTCTTTATTTACATATCCTTCTGCTACATCTTTTGTCATTTCATACCATTCTGTTTGTGCAGGTAGTCTATAGAAGATTAGTGGTGGTCCATTGATTACTTCTACTTCTAGTTCAAATCTTGCTACGTTTCCATTTTCATCTACTGCTTTATAGATTACTACGTATGTTCCTATTTTGCTTGTGTCTACTTTGTCGCCTTCTATTGGTAGTAGTGTTATGTTTCCGCTTTCACTGTAGTTATCTGTTACTTTGATGTATTTTTCATAATCAAATATTGTTGTTGTTGGTGTTTTGTCTATTGTCATTTTATTGCTTCCATTACCATTTACTGTTGTTATTGTTGGTGCTTCTATATCTACTATCTTGAATGTGTATATATTTATGTCTTTTGCAAATTTGAAGTTTTTACTATCTTCCATATGTGCTGTTACTGTGTAAGTTTGATTTAGTCTTAGTTCAAATGCTCCATTATTGTATAGTGTACTTATGTTTACATCTGAGTTTGCTCCGTCTTTTTGGTATTCTGGTTTTAAGCTTACATTTACATCTGGTGTGTAGTTTCTTTGATAGTTTACTTCTCTCTTTGCGCTATCACTATATACTGTTTTGTATGTTAGGTATGTGTCTTTGTTTGCATCTGTAATTATTACTGGGTCTATTACTAGTAGTCCTGTTGCTTTTAGTTCTGCTCCATTGTATTTTGCTGTTTCTGATACATTTATTACTATGTCATATGTTCCTGCATCTACTGGTGTTACTTTTTGTCCATTTTGTTCGTAAGTTACTGTTATTTCTCCTATTCCTTCTAGTTCTGATGTTACTTCTACTGTTTGTGCTTGTCCGTTATATGTGTATTTTGATGCTATGTCTATTGTCATATTTGATAGGTTTAGTGTATCTTTTGCTACATTTAGTTCTAGTTTTGCTACACCTTGTTTATAATTTGCTGTTTCTGCATATCTTACTTCTATTGTAACTTTTCCTTTTCCTAATAGTGTGATTTTTCCATCACTATCTATTTGGATTACATTTTCTTGAACTGTATCTTCTCCGAAATTTGGTACTAATGCATATGTTACTTCTCCTTTTGCTTTTCCGTTTAGTTTGATTGTTGGAGCTGATTCTGTCATTAGGACTGATGTTTTTGATAGAGCTACACCTTCCATGTCTTGTTCTGCTTTTTCTACTGTGTATGGTGCTGATGTTATTGTAAATTCTCCTGCGTAGTCTCCTGTTCCTGTTATTGCTACTTCTGCTTTATATGTTCCTGCATTTACTGGTGGTGTTGTGCTTCTTTCTCCTGTAACTGTATTTATATATGTTATTGTTTTTGTATAGGTTACTCCGTTTGGATTTTTTACGTCTACTGGGTGTCCTATTCCTTCTTCATATTCTGCATCTGTTGGTACTTCTATTACTATATCTGCTTCTGTTATTTGCTTTTTGCTTATTTCGAATGTTACAACATATAAGTCTTCTATGCTTAGGTAATTATCTCCTTCTGTTATATCTACTGTTACTTTATATGAACCTGCTTTTATTGGTGCTACTGTCGTTTTTGTATTTGGTTTTACATTTCCTTCTGCATCTAGTTCATAGTAGTTTACAGTGATTGGTGTTCCTTGTCCTCCTAGTCCTACTGTGTTTCCTGCTTTTTCTACTACTACTACTTTTGGCTTATTATTATAGGTAATTGTTGTTACGTCTTGACTATCATATGGCATTGTAACTATTAGGTCTGATAGTGCTGGTGTTCTCTTTGTTATTTCAAATGTTCCATCTCTCTTAATTACTGTATAGTTTTGGCTTATTTCTACTGTTTTTACTGTTATTGGATATGTGCCTACTGGTGATGTTTCGTTTGCTGATGTCTCTAGTGTAACAACTGCTTTATCGCCATTTAGTAGTGCTTCTGTTAGTCCTTCTCCTGGTGTTACTTTGTATTTAGTTTGGTCTAGGTTTACTGGGTCTTTGTATACTCCTTTTTGGTTGTCTGCTGTTATTACTATTTTTCTTTGTGCTATTGTCATTGTTCCTTTTGCTATTGCATTTGGAGCTTTTACTTCGTTGTATTTGTTTCCTTCTGATACTTCTACATAGATTGCATATTCTCCTGCATCTATTGGTGCTTCTATTCTACTTCCATTTGTTACTTCTGTTCCATCTGGATTTTTTGTTTTTATATAGTATGTTGTTATTTCTCCAATGTCGCCTTCTGCTAGTTGTGGTATTGTAGCTTTTATTTCTACTTTTTTAGGTGTTCCATCATATGTGTGTACATCTGTCTCTACTACTGCTAAGTCATCTTCTGTTAGTACTCCTTTTATGATGTTTAGTTTCACTTCTACTGCTTTTTCTTTGTAGTTTTCTGTTTCTGCAAAGGCTACTTTTATTGTTGCTTGTCCTGCTTTTAGTACTGTTATTTCTCCTTTAGCATTTATGCTTGCTAGTGGTTCTTCTCCTTCTGCTGTTATTATTTCGAATGTTGTGCTTCCTATTCCTTCATTTGAAACTACTGCTACTACTTTACCTGCTGATGTGATTTCTACTTCGTATACTCCGTCTTTAATTGGTAGGTCTATTGGGTCTCCTATTGTTTGTGTTTTTTGTAACTTAACTGTTGGTAGGTCTTGTTCTGCTTTGCTTATTACAAATTCTTTTGAGTATTTTACTACTGGTGCTGTTGTTGCAAAGTTTCCTAGTCCTGTTATTTCTACTTTTGCTATATATGTTCCTGCGTTTTCTGGAAGTACTCCTTCTGGTAGTTTTACATATTTATTTCCGTTTTCGTCTTGATATATACTTGATGCTGGTGTTCCTGCAGGAATGTCTTCTACTTTTTTATAGTATGTTATTTCTTGTGTATAGTCTCCTGCATTTTCTCCTACTTTTTCTGTTAATGTTTTTGAAGAATCACTTGGATCTTTTACAGTTACTGTTATTTCTTGTGTTGTTCCTTCTGTGTATGTGCTTTCTGCTGGTTCTTGTATGTTTATATCTTCAACTTTTACTGGATTTGCTATTATAGTGTATACTGGAGCTTCTGGTACGAATGTTACATCATAGTCTGGATTTGTAGCATTTGCTACTATCTCGTATTCTCCTACTGGTGTACTTTCTGTTACTTCTGCTCTTAGTGTTATTCCTAAGTCGTCTTTTACTCCGTCTATTGTTACTGCTCCTGTTTCAGTAAAGTTTATTGGGTTTACTACTGTTTCTCCATATTTTGTTGTTGGTTCTTCTATTGTTACTGTTGCTGATTTTGGATTTATTATTAGGTAACCTTGTACTCCTACTGTTTTTTCTGTTGTTACTGCTTCATATTTGTTTCCTCCTGTTGTTGTTATGAATATAGCATATTTTCCTGCATGTGTTGGATTTATTGTTTCTACTGTTTCTATTTGGTCATTTTCTGTTACTTTGTAATAATGTTCTGTTACTGTTCCAACATCTTCTGCTACTACTTTTATTGTAGGTATTAGTTCTACTTTTTTAGCAGTTCCGTCATAGGTATATTCATCTGTATTTTCTTTTATTGCATAGTCTCCTGTTTTTAGTGTATCTTTGATTACTTTTAGGCTTACTGTGCTTGAGTTTGGATTGTAGTTTTCGTTACCTTCATAAGTTACTGTTATTGTTACTTCGCCTGCTTTTAATAGTTTTATTACTCCATTTTTATCTATTTCTATTATGTTAGCTGGATCTACACTATATGTTGTATTTCCTTTTCCTTCTGCTACTACTGCCATTATTTTGTTTGTTTCTGTGATTTTTTCAACATATTGTCCATCTATTTTATTTAGTTCTTGTTGTTCTCCTGTTGTTAATGTTTTGTGTAGTTCTACTACTGGTGCTTCTTGATTTGCTTTACTTATTGTGTATTCTGCTGAATAGCCTACTACTGGAGTTTCTGTTTCATAGTTTCCTAGTCCTGTTACTTCTGCTTTTGCTATGTATGTTCCTGCATTTACTGGAGTTCCTGTTATTTTTTTGTATTCTTTTCCGTTTATTGTTTCTGTGTTTAGGTCTCCTTCTTTTGCTAATTGGTAATATGTGATTGTTTTTGTATAGTCTCCTGTTTGTTCTGCTGTTTTTTCTGTTAGTAATGTTCCGTCTGTTTTTGTTGGGTCTAGTACTTCTACTGTTACTGGATGTTCTGTATTTTCTGTGTAACTTAGGTTTGTTGTTGGTGCTATTACTCTTATTGTTTCTACTGGATTTGCTGTAACTACATATTTGATACCTTCTGGTAGATATGTTACATTGTAATTATTATTTGTAGCTACTTTTGCTATATCATAATTTCCTACTGGAGATTCAGCTGTTACATTTGCTGTTAGGCTTAGTCCTAAGTCGTCTCCTTCTATTACATTTGCCGGTACTCCTACTATTGCTACTGGTGCTTCTCCAAATTTGCTTGTAGGTGCTGGTGTTATTGTTACTGTTGCTGGTCTTGGTGTTATTATTAAGTCTGGTAGATTTAGTACTTCTGTCATTGCAAAGTAGTTTTCTCCTTCTGCTATCTCTACTCTTATTTTATATGTTCCTACATCTTTTGGTGCTACTTCTGTGTCGCCATAGTATACTTTGATATTTCCTAATCCCTTTGTTTCTAGTGTTTCTCCTGCTGCTGGATTTGGTACTACAGTTACTGTTTTGGCTTCTTTGTTATATTCTAGATTACTTGGCATTGTTATGCTTAAGTCTTCTTTTACAGGTACTCTTTTGGTTAGTGTGTATGTGCCTGGTCTGAATGTTATATCATAGTTATCACTTATTGAGTAAGTTCCTATTATTTCATATGTACCTGATACTGCTGATGTTGGTGTTGCATTTGTTGTTAATGTTACTGTTTCTTTGTCTGTTCCAACTAGTGCTTTATCAAGTCCTGTTCCTGGTGTTATTGTATATGTTAGTTTTGCCAAATTGTCTCTATATACACTTGTTTTATCATCTGCTGTGATTGTTACTTGTCTTTTATTTATTGTAAGTGTTCCTAGTTTTATTGGTGTTTCTACTGCTTGGTATTTTGTTCCTCCTGCATTTTCTACAAATACTGCGTATTCTCCTGCATTTACTGGCGCTGTTAATTTATTTGTCATATCTGGTGTATCGTTTGTTACTTTGCAATAGTATGTTGTTATTCTTCCTGTTTCTACTTCTTGTAGTTTTGGTGTTATTACTGCTTGTTTTCCAGTTGCATCATATGTGTGTGTGTTATCACTTAGTTCAAAGTGTTCTGCAGTTAGTCCATCTAGGTTAATTGTTAGTTTTACTTCTTTGCTATTTTTGTTGTAGTTTGTGCTTTCTGGGAATACTACTTTTATTGTTACTTCTCCATTTCTGTTTAGTTCGATTACTTTTGTTTCTTCATTTATAGTTATTATATCTTTGTTTGCTGTTATATCTACTGTTGTTCCATATTTTGGAGAGTTTTCTATGCTTATGCTTGGATTTGGTTCTGTTATTTTTATTACGTAACTCTTTAGGTCTTCATTGTATGTTAGTTCATTTCCTTGATTATCTACTAATTTTACTACTGGTTCATTTTCATCGTCTTTTTCTATTGTTAGTGTTGCTTCTATTTTTTCTGTAAGTAGTTCTGTGTCTAAGTAATTTTTGCTAAGTTCCTCTGTTAGTGTGAAAGTTGCTATTACTTTGTATATTCCTGCATTTGTTACGTTTTGTACAGATTGTCCATTGTATGTGTAACTTATGTTTAGTCCTGCTGTTCTATCATCTGATGGTAGTTCTAGTTTATGTGGTGCTCCATCATATGTTATTGTAGCGTCTGTTAGACTTAGTGTTTTGTCTAGTTTGTACATTGCTTTTTCTATTGTATATGGATTAGAATATTTTTCTGCATTTACTCCTGTTCTGAAGTTTCCTAATCCTTCTGCTGTTACTTTTGCAATGTATGTTCCTGCATTTTCTGGTTCTCCTACTACTTTTTTATATGTTTTTCCATTTACTTCGATTTTATCTGCTTCTGGTATGTTTGTTTCTAGTGTTTCTACATAATATGTAGTTGTTATTGTTACGTCTGTTGTTTGTAGTGTATAGTCTGTACCATTTATGTTTGTAGTAATTACTGTGCTTACTGGTTGTTTTTTATCTTTACTATATACTAGGTTTGATGTTGGTTCTGTTATTGTTATATCATCTGCTGTTATTTGTCTTGGTCTTATTGTGCAGTTTGCTCTTATTGTAGCTATTTCTGAATAGTTGCCTGTTCCTTCTAGTGTTATTTCTAACTCGTATGGTGTGTCACTTGCTTCTGTTGGCATTGTTGTTCCACCGTTCCAAGTTATTGATTTGATATTTGCTGTTACTCCTTCTTTAATTGCTGTTTTTATTGTGTTTTCTACTGCTTTTCTTACATCTTCTCCATATTCTACTATTGTTGATACTTTATCTAGATCTATATCACTATTTTCTAGTGGTCTTTTTTCTATTACTAGTCTATTAGTTTCTCCTAAATCTAATAGGCTTACTGGTGTTGCTAGGTAGTTATCTCCTTCATTTATTGCAACTTTTACATTGTATGTTCCGATATCTTTTACGCTTGTTGCTGGCGTTCCATCTTCGTTTACTACTAGGGTTTCTTTGTTTCCTTCTACTTTGTAGTATTGTACTTTTATTGTGTCTCCTAATCCTATTATTGTGCTATCTTTTGGTTCTACTGTTACACTCTTTTCTTGTCCATCATAGATTACTTTTTTGTTTACTGTATCTGTATATGGGATTGTTATTTTTAGGTCTGATACTTCTGGTGCTTTTTTAGCTATTGTTATTCTTGCATCTTTACTTGATGGATTGATTGCATTATAGTTTTGTATAAGTGTTCCGCTTCCAACTAATTCAAATTTTGCTCTTACTATGTAGCTTCCTGCTGATTTTGGTGCTTCTGTTAGTTTTTCTGCTATTATTGGTTGTCCGTTTTCATCTGCTGGATAGTATTCATAGCTTATGCTTATTTCTTTTGGGTCTATTGTATTTTTAACTGTTAATGTTTTGCTTGTGCCATCATATGTTGGGTTTGTGTTTCCTTCGAATGTGATTGTTCCAACATTTTCTTCTAGTTTGTAGGTTGCTTTACTTATTTTTAGTGTTGTTTCTAGTATTTTTGGTGCTACTTCACTATAATTTGCAAATAATGGTCCTTTTTCATCTACGCTGAATGTTACTTCTACTTTATATGTTCCATAATTTATCATTCCATCTGTTGATGTATTAGTTGTATCCTCTTTATCTATATAATTATATGTTACTTTGATTCCTGCTGGTAGTTTTGGTGTTTGTGTTGTTCCTTCTACTTCTTCTACTATTGTTTGTTTTACACCTTCTTCAAAGTCTTTGATTATTTCTGGTTGTATACTGTAATTTTCTAGTTTATATGTTGCTTTTGATACTTCTATTGTTACTTCGATTCCTGTTACTTCACTATAGTTTTTAGTGTCTGTTGGTGTGTATTTTACTGTGAAGTTTCTTATTCCTGCATCTCCAACTAGTGTGCTTTCTGTCATGTTCTCAAATGTGAAACCTTCTGGTAACTCTACACTTGATAATAGTGCTCCATATATTGCTTTTAGTCCTGTTGGTTTTTCATATTCTGGAACTGCTTTTGTTATACTATATTCTTTTGAGTATAGTACTTTTGTTCCTGTGAAGTTTTCTTTTCCTGTAAGTGTTAGTTTTGCAATATATGTTCCTACTTCTGTTGGTATATTTTGTATTTCTTTATATTTTTTGTTTCCTATTTCGATTATCTCTGTGTCTTCTGGTCCTGCTTGTTCAAAGTATTTTATTTCTGCTGTGTAGTCTTCGTTTCCATTTGCATTAAGTGTGTAAGCTTTTTTGTTTATTGTTGTTGTTAGTTCTACTGTTACTTCTTTTCCTGAATTGCTATATACTAGGTCTGTTGGTTCTTTTACTTCTATTGTAACATTTTGTAGTGATTTTGGATTTATTGTATATGTTCCTTCTGTAAATTCTACATTGTAGTTTTGATTTGTTGCAGTTCCTTTGATTGTGTATGTTCCTGCTGGTGTTTCTGCTGTTAGTTCTGTTTCAGTTCCGTCTTCGGCTCTAAGTACTGGTGTTACAGTTAGTCCTAGGTCATCTCCTTCTATATGTTCTGTGATTACTTTTGATATGTCTGTAGAAATTGCATCTCCATATATACTACTTTGGTCTCCTATTGCTACTTTGGCTGTTCTTTTATTTATTACTAAGTCATCTAGGTCAAATAGTCCTGGTACAAATTTTCCGTCTACTACTGTTCCTGATGCTGTATAGTTTGTTCCTTCTGCTACTTGCACTCTTACTTTGTAAGTTCCTGCATTCACTTGTGCTTCTGTTGTAGCTTTTCCTTCTGTTCCATCTTCTGCTACTGGATAATAGTATACTGTGATTGCTCCTATACCTACTATTCCTTCTTTTGCTTCTACTTTTACTGCTTTTGGTTTTCTATTATATATTACTGTTTCTGTGTCTAGATTGTATGGCATTGTTATTTTTAGGTCTTCTAGTGTTAATAGTTTTCTTGTTATTTCGTAAGTTCCTGTTACAAAAGTTATTTCATAGTTATCACTTATTGTTACTGTACCTGTTATTGGATATGTTCCTACTACTGGTGTTTCTGTTGCTGATGTTGTTAATGTTACTGTTTCTCTATCTCCTGTAACTATGCTTCCTTCTGTTATTTGGTATGTTAAGTTTTCTAGTGTATTTCCATATACACTAGTTTTGTTGTCTGCTGTAATTGTTACTTTTCTTTTATTTATTGTTAATGTTGCTTTTTGTTCTGGTATTGTTTGATAGTTTTCTGTATCATATGTAAGGTTTGCAACTACTGTATATGTTCCTGCATCCTTTATATTTGTTACTGTGTTTCCTTCTTTATCTTTATATGTATAGCTTTCACAAATTACTCCAGTTGGTAAGTTTGCTATTTCTTCTATTGTTTTTACTGTTCCATCATATGTTATTGTTTTGTTTCCAAATATTACTCCTGTCATATCATAGCTTGCTTTTTGTATTTCAAATGTTGCTACTTCTAGTTCTCCTGCTGTTATCTTATAGTTGCTTGCTCCTGTTATTGATACTTTTACTTTGTATTTTCCTGCATTTATTACACCTTCTGATGGGTTGCCGTTTGTTTCTACTAGTGTTTCTCCTTCAGCTGTTACTTTGTAGTATTTAATTGTTAGTGTTCCTAGTCCTTGGATTCCTGCTTTTGGTGCTACTATCACTTGTTTTGTATCATTTTCTTTGTATTCTATTGGTGCTGTTGGTAGTGTTATGCTTAAATCACTTAGTGATAGTTCTTTTGGTTCTACTTTCATGTTTTCTGTTCTTGGTGCTATTGGATTATAGTTTATTTCATCTCCTACGAATGTTATTTCTGCTGTGTATCCTGTTCCAGCATTAACAGGCCCAGTTATTGTGTTTCCTTGGCTATCTTTATATATTATTGTAGCTTTTACTCCTTCTGGTAATCCTGTTACTGTTAGTTTTTTTGCTGTTCCATCATATTCTTGTGTTTGTCCTGTTATTTGTAATGTTTGCATATCATAGCTGTTTCTTGCTATTGTAAATGTTACTACTTCTATTTCTTTACTTTCATTTGCTATTTCATAGTTTGTTGCTCCAGCTAAGCTTATTTTTGCTGTGTATTCTCCTGCATTTGTTGGTGCTCCTGCTAGTTTTGTCTCTCCTTGGTAGTATGTTATAACTGGTGTTCCTACTCCTTTTTTGTCTGCTTTTGCTACTGCTGTTACTGCATTTTGTGGTGCTTTGTTATATACTAATCCTGTTATATTTTCTGTTATATCTACTAGTTCTTTTATTTGGTCTAGTGTAGTTATTTTCATTGGGTTTATTACTAGGTTTGCTGTAATTGTTTTTGGTGTTACGTCTTCATAGTTTTTTGTGTATTCTTCTGTTAGTCCTAATGTTAATGTTACTGTGTATGTTCCTGCATTTACTGCATTTCCTAGTTTATTACTTGCATCTTTATATTCGCGATTTAGTATTGTTACTCCTTGTGGTAGTGTTGGGTCTGCTATTGTTTTTACTTGTCCATCATAGTTCGCTGTTCCATCTGTAAATGTGTATTTTCCTTCTATATTATATTGCGCTTTTTTAATTTCAAAAGTTGCTACTTCTAATTCTCCTGCTGTTATTGTATAGTTTTCTTCGTTATTTAGGCTTATTTTTACTTTATATGTTCCTGCTGTTTTTACACTTGATGCTGGTGTTATACCATCTGCCTCTGTTACAAGTGTTTCTCCTTCTTCTGTTACTTTATAGTATTTTTTGACTATTGTTCCTAGTCCTTCTATTCCTGTTTTTGGTGTTACTCCTACTTCTACTGTTTTTGTTTCGTCATAGTAGATTGGCGCTGATGGTTTTGTTATTTCTAGGTCTGATATTGTTAGTTCTTTTTTTGTTATTTCAAATGTTCTTGTTATTGATGCTGGTACTTCAAAGTTGTTAATATCTGCTACTTGGAAGTTAACTGTTACTGTATATATTCCTGCATTTTTTGCTTCTGTAATTGTTTCTCCTGCTGAATTTTTATATATATAATCTAATATGCTTAGTCCTGCTGGTGTTGTTGGTAAGTTTGCTACTGTTAGTGTTTGTGCTGTTTTATCATATTCAATTGTTCCGTTTTCTGCTATTTCTTTATCGTTTTTGTCTTTAAATATTATTCCTTCTGTGTTATATGTTGCTTTTTCTATTGTTATGTTGTATGTTATTTCTTTATCTCCTAATGTGCTTTCTGCTGTTTTTGTTTTGTACGTTATTGTTACTGTTCTTGTTCCTGCATTTTCGCTATCTACTGATAATGTTATTGCATCTTTAATAGAGCTTAGTGTTTCATCACTTAAGCTTAGTGCTTCGTATTTTGTTCCTCCTGCCATTGTTATTGTTGCTATTACATCTGATTTTTGTACTGTTTGTCCATATGTATATGTTGTTTTGGTTTGTGTTCCATCTGCTTTTTGTGCTAATTCTATGCTTTCTATATAGTCTTTTACATAGATATTAAGTGTTGCTATTTCACTTACATTTCCTGCAAGGTCTGTTGCTATGTATGTTATTACATATGCTTCAGTTTGTGGTACATTTGTATCTATATTTCCTGCTCCACTTACTGCAAGTATTCCTGTGTTGTCTGTAATTTCTATATATTTTGTATAGTCTTGTTCACGATTGAATGGGTCTTTGGCAAGTAGTTCTATGTATGCATTTTTATTTTCGTCAAACTTTACTGTGTCTTTGAATGTTATTGTTGGTTTTGTTTTGTCTAATTTTATGTTTTCTAGTGTTCCTTCTTGTGGTTCCGATTTTTTTGTTATTGTTTCACCTGCTACTGTTGTAAGTGTTTTTTCTGCTTGGAATGTGTAGTTAATAGGTCCCTCTGTTATTTTATTGTTTTCAGGGATTGTTACTTCTGCTATATAATTTGGGAATTCTCCTTTAAGTGTTACATCTACTGATATTCCATTTATTGTTATTGTTTGATTTTTGTCTATTTTTGTGTCTGAGTTAAATGTGAATGTTATTTTGTCTCCTACTTTTATGTATTCTGGTGCTGTTACTTGTATGTTGCTAATTGTTGGTGTTTTAATGTTTTCTGGTTTTTGAGTTTCTTCTATTATGTTCTTTATGTTCTCTACTATTTCGTCTATTTTATCTTGTAATGATTGATTTTTGTCTTTTAGGTCTTCTGCTTTTTTTATTTCTTCTTGTAGTTTATCCCATGTGTCTTTATCATAGTCTGTTTCATCTAGGTCTTTTATTTTATCTAGTTGCTCGTCTAAAGAGCTATAGTCTACTACGTGTACTATTACGTCTATTCTAGCTTTGTTTTTGCTACTATCTGTAGCTGTATATGTTATTGTATAGTTTCCTACTTTATTTATGTCTAGATTTGATGTTCTATCTACTTTTACTGTTCCATCTGTATCGTCTGTTGCTGTAACATTTGGATATATGTATTCTGTTCCTTTTTGATGGAATACCTCAGTAGTACCCACACCATTTATTGTAGGTGGGTTTAGTTCTTTTCTTATATCAAATGCAATTACTGCTCCTTCAAATGTTTTGTTAGATGCATCTGTTCCATCTGTTTTTAAATAATATATTCCTGGTGTTGATGGTGTCTGTATTTCTATTGTCCCATTTGCTGGTTTATATACACTTATTGCATTTCCAAATTCTCTATCACTATTTGTTGACCATTCATATCTTATACGATATATTGCTGTTTCTTCTTCTATATATTTAAGAGATAATTTTTGATTTGTTTTTAAAATAGTAGTAGTTGGCCTTACTAGTGTTGGGGCATTATTGTCTGGTCTTCCTGTTAAACTACTTACCACATAATATGGTATTGTTTTTACTAATGAAGATGTTGTACCATTTGATGCATATATACTAAGTTCGTGTACCCCTAATGTCTTTGGAATTGAACTTGTAGGAATTTGTGCCGTAAATACTTTTACTTTATTAGCTGGTATTTTTGTGTAAGTTGTGTTTCCTGCTATATTCCTATCCCATAAATAATAGAAGTTTGTTATTTGTTTATTATCTTCTACTTTAAATGATATATTTGTATTTGTTGTAATTTCTCCTGATGTTCTACCGCTTGAATCAATTGCTAATGGTGTTATCACTGGATCGTTTCCTTCTACCGCTATTACTGTTGATGTTGCTGGAATGATTGCTGCTCCTGATATCATCATTATTGCTGTAATTAATACAATTAGAATTTTCTTTTTTTGATTTTTAAGAAAACTATACATAAACTTTCCTCCTAAATTCATAAAGATTTATATCTTTCATAAGTTTCATTTACACCTATTTTATTATACATTATTTTGGTTTTATTGTCAACATTTGTAAATGAAATTCTTATGTAAACTTTTTGTAATTTCTTATTTTCAACAGAATAAGTCTATTCTAATATTTAAAATTAATGCGACCCTCAGAGATTGTTCTCTAAGGGTCACAACAGCCTAATTATTTATGGTGTAAAGACAATTTTACCTTATGGTGTACGAGTACTTATCAATTCCCACCAAATCCAGGTACTTCTTCTCCTGCCGGAGGAGGATCTTCATTCTCTTCTCCTCCAAATCCAGGTATTTCTTCTCCAGGAGGAGGCGGATCCTCTTCTTCCGGCTCTTCCGGTCCGGGATTAGGATCAGTGCCAGGTCCAGGATCAGTGCCGGGTCCGGGGTTGGGGTCTGTGCCAGGTCCAGGATTAGTACCAGGTCCAGGGTTGGGGTCGTCGGGTTTTTCTTCCAAACTGTCATCCTTATCATCCCATGTGGTGCTTGTTCCATTACTACCAGTATTAGTGGTAGGTCTAGTTACGTGTACCAATTGTGTGATTGTTACACCATCCAGATCAAAAATCAGGATATAATCGCCAGGTTTCATGGTATTGACAGTACCACGTACAACGATCTCCTTATCCAAGTTTGACCGTCTAATACCTCCCTTTGTGTAAACCATTGCTCCCTTAATCTCAAAGGGTTGACCAGCCATAACACTTACTTCCTGTTTGTCTTTCAGTCTTAAAGCAAGAGCTTCTTTCTGACCGACAACGCGGATGATGCAGTTGATGGTCTCGCCTTTCAGGTCATACTGCCAAAGGTAATATTTGACCTGTTTGGTGTTCACTGTGCCGATGGTTTTAACCTTTTTTTCGAGTTCAGGGTGTCTAATCCAGAACTGGTCATAGACTTCCACTCCAGGGTCTTTGAACTGGGTTCCAGATTTGACCATATGCTCCGAATTCCCTTTGGGTTTCAAAGTAAAGAAAAGCTCTACATTACCTTCCGGCTTGTACAATCCCTCTTCAGGATTTTCCAAAACAGTAATCAGCCGTTCTGCAGTTTTGTCCTTATAGGTAATTTTTCTGAGGTATTCACCCTCGGTCTCTGTGGCTACTTTGCCAGATACGGTGCAATAGGATTCAAGCTCTGGATGTCTCTTGCCCTCGGTATCAAGAATTGTGACTTCATCACTGTACACGAAGAACATGTACAGCAAATTACGGTTTTCGTCCAAAAGGACGGCACCAGGATCCACGAACTCTTCTCCGGCTTTGAGCAACATCTTCTTTGCCCCAATGGGTTCGAAGATGTAGTTCTCTTCCAGATTTGTCGCGGACTGCTCCTCCCCCACTGTCTCAGTCGTCTCTGCCGCAAAAGCAAAGGTGCTGAGTGTGAGAGAAAGCAAGATTGCTTGGAAAAGTGCGATTGCACTCTTCCAAAGTTTCCGCTTACCTGCGGGGCCTTTTCTGGGCTTAGGAATCATATTTTTTCCTCCATTTTTGTCAATTGTCAAGGTTCATAGTAAGCTTAGGCTGTTTTAAGCTTACTTGGACGAATAAAACGTCCTAGCAACTATATATGAAATAGGCGTACTCCCACCTATACTATAATTATAGCGTATTTTTGTAAAAAAGTCAATTTTCAAAAATGATATAAATCCAATAGTACTTTCATATTATTATTGTTTTTTATAGTTTTCCTATTAGACTTTCTTCTGCTACTATTATTTCAGTTTCTATTATTTTGTTCCTTATATCTTTATTTACATTTTTTACTTTTACTTCTATATAATTTGCTGTGTGCCCTTTGTATGTACCATCTTTTTCTTTTTCTTCTACTAATACTTTTAGTTTTTTTCCTACTTGTTTTTTTCTTATTTTTTCTGCTGTTTGGTTTGATAGGTTTATTAGTGTTCTTGTTCTCTCTTCTTTTATCTCTGGTGATATTTGGTTTTTGTAGGTCGCTGCTTTTGTGTCTTTCCTTTGGGAGTATGGGAAGGCATGAATTTTATATAGTTCTATTTTTTCTAATAATTTATATGTTTCTTCAAATTCTTTTTCTGTTTCTCCGTGGGAAACCTGCTATTATATCTGCTGTAAGGATTACTTCTGAGAAAGTTTTTCTTAGTTTTTTTACTACTTCTTCTATGTCTTCTTTGGTGTATTTCCTATTCATTCTTTTTAGTGTTTCTGTGCAACCACTTTGCAAAGATAAGTGGAAATGTGGGCAAATTTTTTCTAATTTTTTTATTCTTTCTATAAATTGGTTTGTTACTTGGTTTATATCAAGTGAACCTAATCTAATTCTTTCTATTCCTTTAATTTTGTTTATTTCTTCTAATAAGTCTATTAATTGTATATTTTCTTTTAGGTCTTTACCATATGATGCTATTTGTATTCCTGTTAAAACTACTTCTTTTATTCCCTTTTGAGCATTTGCTTGTATTTCTTCTAATATGCTATTTAATGCTCTACTTCTTACAGGTCCTCTTGCAAATGGTATTATACAATATGTGCAGAAGTTATCACAACCGTCTTCTATTTTTATTACTGCTCTTGTTTTTTCTGTGTATGTTGTTGTCCCTAGCTCTTGGTATTTTCTTTCTTTCATTATGTCTGGTACTTTGGTTTGTTTTTGATTTTTGTACTCTTCTATGTATTTAAAGATATTTCCTTTTTCGCTGTTTCCTAATATTATATCTATATCTTCTATTTCTTCTAAGGCATTCTCTGCTGTCTGTGCATAGCATCCTGTTGCAACTAATATGCTATCTTTATTTTTTTGTTTTGCTTTTCTTAGTATTTGCCTTGATTTTCTATCTGACATATTGGTTACTGTACATGTATTTACTATGTATATGTCTGCTTTTTCTTCAAAATTTACTATTTTATATCCTTTTTTTAGAAATGCTTGCATTATTGCATTGCTTTCATATTGGTTGGTTTTACAACCGAAGTGTGTATATTGCTACTGTTCTTTCCATTTTTGCTCCCTTTATTATTTTAGGGGTTACCTTTTGGTAGCCCCCTATGTTTTGTCTTTATTTTTTATTTCTTGCATTATCTAATACATCTAAGTCGTCTAGTGCCTTGCCTGTACCTATTGCTACACATGATACTGTGTCATTTGCTATCATTACATTTATTCCTGTTTTTTCTTGCAATAGCTTATCTAGTCCATCTACTAGTGCTCCTCCTCCTGTCATGTATATTCCTTTGTCACTTATATCTGCTATTAATTCTGGTGGTGTTCTTTCTAGGACTGAATGCACTGCATCTACTACCATCATGGCTGGTTCTATAAGTGCTTCTAGCATTTCACTGGAACGAATTGTTATTGTTTTTGGTAAACCTGAAGTTAGGTCTCGTCCGCGTATGTCCATTTCTACATCTTGCATTTTTGGATATACACATCCTATATTCATTTTTAAGTCTTCAGCTGTTCTTTCTCCTATTATTACATTGTGTCTTCTTTTTATATATTTAACTACTGCTTCGTCAAATTTGTCTCCTGCAACTTTTAGTGATGTGCTTACTACTGAACCTCCGAGTGAGATTACTGCTACATCTGTCGTTCCTCCGCCGATATCTACTATCATGTTTCCACATGCTTTTGAAATGTCTATTCCTGCTCCTATTGCTGCTGCAATTGGTTCTTCTATTAGGTATACTTTTCTAGCTCCTGCTTGTGTTGCTGCGTCTATTACTGCTTTTTTTTCTACTTCTGTTACTTGTGATGGTATGCATATCATTATTCTTGGAGAGAAGATTGTTCTTCCACATATTTTGTTTATGAAGTATTTTAACATTTTTTCTGTAACTGTATAGTCTGAGATTACTCCATCTTTTAATGGTCTTGTTGCTACTATATTTCCTGGGGTTCTACCAAGCATACGTCTAGCTTCTTGTCCTACTGCTAATACTTCTCCTGTTAGGTTGTCTACTGCGACTACAGAAGGTTCTCTTAATACTATTCCTTTTCCTTTTACATATGCTAAGACTGTTGCTGTTCCTAAATCTATTCCAATATCATGACCAAATGAAAACATTTATCTTTCTCCTCTACAATATAGCAAAATTGCAATGGTTTTGTTTCTTTTCTATTACAAATCCATTACAATTATATTACATATATGTTTTTTTTTCAATAGATTTTATGTATTTTTAATATTTATTTTTGTATATAAAAATAACTTGACTTTTTTGTATTTTATTTTTTTATATGATAATTAGTCTTATTATCTATTTTTTTCGTTTACCACTTGGATGTTGTTTTTTGGTGTTTCTGCTTTTTCTCCTTTGTGCAAGAATAAATATATCATTCCGTTGCTAAATAGGTAAAACAATATTACTAGTAACACCCATGTACCTAATACTTTTAATCTTTCCATATTTATTGTCCCTTCTTTTTTGTTTTTATGTATTTAATATATCATATTTTTGTCTTGAAATCAAGTATTGTTTTAAGGGTTGACCCCTCACCAGAATGTGGTGAGGGGTCTGAGAGTTTATTCGTACAGTCCGTCCAGATAAAGTTCTTCCAGGTACAGTTCTTGCAGGAGTTTGAAAATCTGAGCTGCGTTGTTGAACCAGCGGTAGTCGTTAAGGTCTTTGATTCGGACGACCGCATGTGTGCCTTCATCCGAAAGGCCAGTAGCATACCGCATGAGGTCTTTGTAGCTGACTTCTGAGCCGTAGTACATGCTCGGTGCGTAGGTGTCGGGATAGCCTTCGTAGTGATTGGTCGTGGTTGTGAAGTCCAAGAATACAAGATCGCCTTCGAAGTCCATGCCAGTTTCTTCTTTGAATTCCCGGTATGCCGTAAGGAGAACGTCTTCCCATTCTTCCTTGCCGTTATAGCACCAGATGTTGCTGGCACCGCCCGGAAAACCGATTTCAAAGTTTTTCCTGAATTGCACCATTGTGCAGTAGTCGCCGTTTGTGTCTTGTGCAATTAAGACAATCTGTGCTCCAGAGTTTGGAACAGCGAGTTTCTCAGTTCCCGGTTGTTCATGAACCCAGTTGCGGAAGTTCCTTTGGGTGGCTCCGCATTCGCGGAACTCGCTTACCCAGTTGGAGATGGTCAGCTTTTTCCGAACTTCCTGAGGAAGTCCAAGCATTTCTGCCAACTGCTGGATTTTGGGAAAGACCTGCTCGGTTTTTCCCTGCATGCTATCGCCAAAGGCGAATTGGACCCTGCCGATACTCTTGTAGATAAACATATTTTTCTCCTTTCTTCAGGGCGTAAATTTACATGCCCCTACTTTACAACTTGTTTTGAATTCCCATTTTAGAATTCTATTTTTATTATACCATTTTTTATGTTTATTTGCAAATTTTATGTCTATTTCTGGCTACATCAAATCTTGGATTGCTCTTAGTATGCCTAATTTTCCATATTCATATGTTAGTCCTCCTTGCAAATATGCTATGTATGGTGTACGAATTGGGCCGTCGCATGACAGTTCTATTGATGAGCCTTGGACGAAGCTTCCACTTGCCATTATTACTTTGTCTTGGTAGCCTGGCATGTCATATGGTGTTGGGATTGCTGTACTATCTATTGCTGAGCCTGCTTGGATGCCTTGGCAGAATTTTATTTGTTTTTCTGCTTCTCCAAATTCTATTGTTTGGACTATATCGGCTCTTGGTTCTTCTGGTTTTGGACATACTTTATAGCCTAGTTTTTCTAAAATTTCGCTTGCTAGAATTGCTGTTTTTAGGCTACTTGCAACTACGCTTGGTGCTAGGTATAAACCTTGTAGGAAACTTTTGTTAGCTCCTAGTGATGGTCCTACTTCTTTTCCTAAGCCTGGTGCTGTTAGTCTTTCTGCTATTAGTTCTACATATGTTCTTTTTCCTGCTACATATGCTCCATTTTGTGCTATACCTCCTCCTAAATTTTTTATTAGTGAGCCTACGATTATGTCTACTCCTATTTCTAATGGAGTTTGCGCTTCTACAAATTCGCAATAGCAGTTGTCTATAAATATGATTACTTCTTTGTCTATCTGCCTGATTTCTTTGATAACTTTTTCTAGTTTTTCTATTGTTATACTTTTTCTTGTGCTATATCCTCTAGAACGCTGAATATGAATGAGTTTTATTTTTTCTGTTTGTAGCGTTTGTTTTATTTTTTCTATGTCAAATCTATTTTCTTTTAGTTTTATTTCTTTATAATTTATTCCAAAAGCTTTTAGTGAACTTCCGATTTTCTCTGATTCCTATTACTTCGTCTAGTGTATCGTAGGGTTTGTCTGATATTGCAAGCATTGTGTCTCCTGGACGTAATAACCCAAATAGGGATACGGTTAGAGCATGTGTGCCTGATATAAATTGGTTTCTTACTAGTGCATCTTCTGCTCCTAGTACTTCTGCAAAGATTTTTTCTATTGTGTCTCTTCCTACGTCTCCTTCTCCATAACCTGTGCTGGTACCGAAGTGCATGTCTGAAACTTTGTTTTTTTGGAAGGCTAATAGGACTTTGCTACTATTTTCTAAGGCAATTTTTTCTATCTTTTCGAATTGTGGTTTTAGGGATTGTTCACTTCTGATTGCTAGGTCTTCTAGTTCTTTGCTTATTCCAAATTCTTTATACATTTTTAGTTCTCCTTTTTCTTTGTTTGGGGTAGTGCTTTAATTAACGGCAAGCTACCTTTTTGTAATAATATATATTTTTTTAATATTGCCTCCAAGGCCTACGTGGGTCATTCCCCCGCCTCAATGGGCTGTCGGACAATATTAAAAAAATATATATTATTACAAAAACGCGTGCCTGTGCAGTGGTTGTTATTATATCATTTTTTTAGGGTTATTGCAATGGAGAATTTTATGTGGTAGAATTAATTTAGTTTTTTTGATAGAGGTAAAAATTTATGAATAGTAATAATGATAAGAAATTGTTTGTTAATAAAACTGTATATAATGCTAAGGTTTATGAGGAATTTTTGCAATTTCATGGGAAGAGGTATAATTTAGCTTATTGGCTTTATACTGGTATTTGGACTGTGATTTTGTTTTTTTGTATTATTATTGCTTTCGGTTCTCAAATGAGAACTCAAGCAGTACTTATTACTATTATTTTGGTTTGTTTTATTGGATATCGTATTTTAAAACCTAAGTTTATTATCAAAAGAGAACTTAAAGGAGATAAGGTTTCTGATAGTAGTTTAAATACTTTTTCTTTTTATGATAATTATTTGATGGTTGCAAATAAAGAAGGGAAATTTAGATATAAGTTTTTAATGCTCCGTAGGGTTTTTGAGACGAATTCGTTTTTTTATCTTTATGTTTCTAGAGAAAATGCTTTTTTGATTGATAAGAATGGTTTTTCGCTTGGGACTTCTAAAGAGTTTAGTGATTTTATTAAAGGAAAGTGCAAGTTTAAATTCAAAAAAGTTAACAATTAACACTAATGAAACCAGCACTACACAGGCAAGCATTTTGATAATTTTTTGAAATTTCGTCGAGGAGACAAATTTCAAAAAAACTTATCAAAATGCTTGCTGTTCATTTTAGCACTGCGTTCTAAAATGTATTTAATTCCTCTAGTAAGTTTTTATATTTTACATAGTATATTTCCGCTTCTTTTGTTGGTAGGGAATTTTTTAGTTCTTGTATCAGTATAGATCCTTTGTTTATATTGTATTTTCTTGAGTCTTGTTTTTTACTTACATCATTTAGTATTTCTGAGTATTTTTTCTCTGCATTTATTACTTCTCCTTGTACTTTATCCCAGTTTTGAGTTTGTACATATGCATATGATATTATTACATGACTTTTGGTTTCTATTATTTTCTTTTTTGTTTGGTCTATTTGACTGTTTTTTATAAATTCTGGTAGGAAACTATATGCTTTTGCTAGGTATATTGCTGTTTGTTCTTTGTTCTGTTCTTTTACACTTATTATGACTTTGTCTAGTGTGTTACTAAATTCTACTATTGTTTCTGATGGTACTCCTAGTTCATATAAGTCTAATACTATGCTTGACCAAGTTGAGAATAGTACTTCAACTTCGTCTTTTATTATTTGCCATGGTATTTCTCCTCCACTTGTTACTATTACTTCTTTTTCTACTTTCGTTACATCTTTTTCTTCTTTGCTGGTATCTGTTTCGTCTTTTTCGCTTTCTCCACTTTTTTCTTCCTTTTCTCCTGCTTTTGATGTATCTGCTTCTTCTTGGACTTTTGCTACTGTTATTTTGTAGTCTTGCAGTTTTATATTGTTCAAATTATTTATTATATCTATTAATTTTGTGTCTAAGTAGTCTATTTCTTGTTCTATTTTTGCATCTGCTTGTACATTTTCTTTTGCCTTAGTACTCATGAATATGGCAACAACAACTACTAGAATGATTACTAGTACTACGATTATTTTTAATGTTGTTTTTATAATTTTCATTTTATCTTTTCCTCCATTATTATTATGCCAATAAATTTCTCCAAATATTCTCTGTATTCTTTTTTATGTTTAGTACAATATATTTATATAGTCAGAAATTTCGCCACTACAGTGATGAAAAGCTCCTTACTTTTCTTAGCTGTATGAGCGTAGTTAATTACAGATAAGTTATACAGTGCTAGATAATTATACCGAATATTGCAATAACTATTTAGACATTATTAATTCGGTTTTTATTGGAGGTTTGTTATGAATACTATTGTTAATTTGTATAGTGATAAATCTGGTGAAATTGCTAGGTTTTTAAAGGATTTTTATGATAAAGAAATCTGCTCTGATTCAGATTTAAAGTGGGAAAAGTTTTTTGAGAATCCTGTTGAGATTGCTGATATTGCTCGGTACTTTTATTGATAATAAGGATTTGTATAGAATTAATATGTGGATTAGTTTAGATGCTGGTGCTTTTATTAATGTTACTGAGAACAATGTTGACAATTTAATAAGGTACCTTTATGAAAGATACCCTTATTAATTATTCATCTTCGCTATCTTCGTTTGTTTCCGCTTCTTCTTGTTGTTTGTCTTCTGCTTTTTTTATTTGTATTGTTTCTTGTTCAAAACCACAGTTTGGACAATAGTTTGCTGTTATTTCTATTTCTTCATAGCAATTTTTACATTGTCTTCTTTCTCTGAGTTTTAGTATTTCATTTTTGCAGTTTACTATTTTTTCTGTCAGTAGGTCTATTTCTTCACATTTTTGCATTAATTCTGTTTTATCTATTTCTTTGTCTTCGACAAATTTTTCGTATACTGTTTCGCCTATTTCTCTATATATTGTTTCTATTTCTTTTTTGTAATCACTTATTTTCATTTTTAGTTTTGTTTCTTTTGCAATTTTAGTAGTTTTTTCTGCAGTATATTTGTATGTTTTACTGGCTGCATCGCCAATTTTTTCCAATATTTCCATGCTAGTTCCTCCTTCTGTTAATATTTTTGATATTTTGCTACAAATTATACTGGATGTTTTTAGAATTCTGATTTTTTTGTTCTTTGCATTAGTCTTGCAACACCTTCTTTTGGTGATAAGTTTTTGTATAGGATGTCGTATACTGTGTTTAGAATTGGCATTTCTATGTTTTTGATTTTACCTAGTTCGTATGCTACTTCTATGTTGTCTATGCTTTCTATTACCATTCCTACTTCTTTTCTTGCTTCTTCTATTGTTTTTCCTTGACCGATTAATTTTCCTGCTTTTCTATTTCTACTATGTTCACTAAGGCATGTTACTATTAAGTCTCCTAGTCCTGTTAGTCCATAGAAGGTTTCTTTTTCTCCTCCTAATGCAACTCCTAATTCGGCTATTTCTTTTAGTCCTCTTGTGATTAGAGCTGCAAAGCTATTGTCCCCTAGACCAAGTCCTGCTGCTACTCCTGAACAAAAGGCTATTATATTTTTTAGTGCTCCGCCTAGTTCTACTCCTTTTACGTCTTCACATGTATAAATTCTAAGGGTTTCGCTCATAAATTCTTCTTGGATTAGTTCTCTTAAATGCTGATTTTTTGATGCTACTACTAATGCTGTTGGTATGTCTACTGAGACTTCTTCTGCGTGACTTGGTCCTGATAGAACTGCTATTTTTGCTTGTGGTATTTCTTCTTCTACTACTTCTTCTAATGTTTTTAGTGTTTCTTTTTCAAAACCTTTTGAGCATATTACTATTGCTTGATTGTTTATGTAGTTTTTATATTTTTTTACTGTTTCTCTAGTGAATTTTGATGGTGTTACGTGTAAAATTATGTCTGTTTCTTTGACTGCTTCTTCTATATCTGTTGTACAATATACGTTTTCTGGAATATGTATGTTTGGCAAAAATTTGCATTTTCTTTCGTTATTTATTAGGTCTTTTTCTTCTTCTGAGAATGACCATATTTTGATTTGGTGTCCTTCTCCTGCTAGTGTAGTTGCTAATGCTGTGCCCCAGCTACCGCTTCCTATTACACTTATGTTTTTCATGTGTTCCTCCTATTTTTACTTTTTAAAGCTTAGTTTGTTTTCTTTTCCTGTAAGTATTCTTTTGATGTTTTCTCTATGGTTAAAGACAATTATAAGGGCTAGAATTATGCTGAATATTAAGTAACTTTCTCCTTTTACTATGAAAAAGTCTTGTTGTACTCCAAATAGTGTTAATACTGGGTATAGAATTGCTGCTGTGCATGATCCTGCTGACACCATTCTAGTAACTGCCATTATTATTATTGCAAATACTAGGCATAGTAGTCCTACTTTCCAGTTTATACATATTAGTACTCCTAGGGATGTTGCTACTCCTTTTCCTCCTTTGAAACCAAAGAATATTGGGAAGGTGTGTCCTACAACAGCTGATATTCCTGCTACTTGTACTAGTATAGCTTTGTTTTGGTCTTTTGCTATTAGTCCTATTAATAGTGCTAGTAAGATTGGTACTACTCCTTTTAGTATATCACATATTAGTGTTATTGCAGCTGCTTTTTTTCCTATACTTCTAAGCATATTTGTTGTTCCTGCATTTCCGCTACCTTTCTGTCTTATGTCAAATCCCGCCATTTTTTTGCTTAGTATTACTGAGAAGTTTATGCTTCCTATAAGATATGCAATGATTGCAATTATTATGTATGTTATCATTTTTGGTCCTCCTTTTTATATTATTATTATTTACTTGATTTTATGTTTTTAATCTTCGTATTTTTCGCCTTTTTCTCTAACTATTACTCTTATTGGTGTTCCCATCATTCCAAATTCTTTTCTTATGTGGTTTACTAGGTATCTTTCATATGAGAAGTGAAAGATTTCTTTATTGTTTACAAAAATTACGAATGTTGGTGGTTTTGTTGAGGCTTGTGTTACATATAGTATTTTTAGTCTTTTACCTTTGTCTGTAGGTGGTTGTACTATTGCTATTGCTTCGTCTATTACTTGATTTAATACTCCTGTTTGTACTCTCATACTGTTTTGCTTGTTTACTTCGTTTATCATTTCGAATAGTTTGTTTACTCTTTGTCCTGTTTTTGCTGATATGAAAATTATTGGTGCATATGTTAGGTATGCTAGTTTATTGTAGATATCTTTTTTAAAGATTTCTATTGTGTGGTCGTCTTTTTCTATGTCGTCCCATTTGTTTACAACTATTATTATGCCTTTTCCTGCTTCGTGTGCTTCTCCTGCAATTTTTGTGTCTTGGTCTGTTACTCCTTCTTTTGCATCTATCATTAATAGGCATACATCTGCTTTTTCTATGGCTAACATTGTTCTTATTATGCTATATTTTTCTATGTTATCTTTTATTTTGTTTTTTCTTCTGATACCTGCTGTGTCTATAAATATGTATTTGCCTTGGTCATTTTCATATGGGCTATCTATTGCATCTCTTGTTGTACCTGCTATATCACTTACTATGGCTCTGTTTTCTCCGCAAGATTTTATTTATTAGTGAGGATTTTCCGTACATTTGGCTTGCCTATTAGTGCTACTTTTATATATTCTTCTTCTTCGTCTTTTATTGTTTCTTCTTTAAAATTGTTATATACTTCGTCTAATACGTCTCCTATACCTGAGGCATTTACTGCTGATACTGCCATTGGGTCTCCCATGCCTAAATTATAGAATTCATATATTTCGCTTCTTTCTTTTTCGAATTTGTCTGCTTTGTTGCATACTAGGACTACTGGTTTTTTTGTCTTTTTTAGGAGGAGTGCTATGTCTTTGTCTGTTTCTGTTACTCCTTGCTTTATATCTGTTAGAAATATTATTACATCTGCTATGTCCATTGCTATTTGTACTTGCTCTCTCATTGAGCTTAGGATAATATCTTCTGATTTTGGTTCTATTCCTGCTGTATCTACTAGTGTGAATTTTCTTCCTCTCCATTCTGCATCTGCATATATCCTATCTCTTGTTACTCCTGGTTTATCTTCTACTATTGAGAGTTTTTGTCCAATTATGTAATTGAAAAATGTTGATTTTCCTACGTTTGGTCTCCCTACTATTGCTACTACTGGTTTTGACATCTTTTTCTCCTCTCTTAATAGGTTGTTTTTCCTTCTAATAGGTCGTCGTTTTCTATCCAGTCTTTTACTTCTATTATTTTATAGCCTTGCTCATTATTTACTTTTACTATTACTTCTTTTATTCCTGCATTTATGATTATTTTTCTACATAGTTGACATGAATTTGCTTCTTCTTCATATTCTCCTGTGTCTTTTCTTTTTCCTACTAGATAAAGTTTACTATCTATCATGTCTTTTCTTGAGGCACTTATTATGGCATTTTGTTCTGCGTGTACTGATCTACATGCATCGTATCCTCCATGTCTTGTTTCTGGGAGGATTTTCTTTTTTGTGCAGTAACCTAAGTCTATACAATTTTTTCTTCCTCTTGGTGCTCCTGTATAACCTGTAGCAATTATTTCATCGTTTTTTACTATTATGCAACCATAGTTTTTTCTAAGGCATGTACCACGTCCTGCTACTGCTTCAGCTATTGATAGGTAGTAATTGATTTTGTCTACTCTTTTTGTTTCCATTTTTTCTCCTTTTTTTGTGATTATATCACATCTTTTTTCTTTAAACAAGCATTTTTGCATGCTTATGAATTAATTTATGAAAGAAATGTGATAATGTCTTAAGTAATGAAATGAAAAAATGTCCCAACTAAAAAATATATGTTCTCTTAAATGATATAATAAAAATATTATTTAAATCTAAGGAGGACATTATGAGAAAGGTGGAACTCTCA
>JAAVZW010000051.1 GCA_022791835.1 Clostridia bacterium
AAGAGGAAAAGAGCTATGAATAATGAATTACCAAAAACAAAAATTGATGAAAGAACAGGTATTGAATATCATTTAGAGGGAGATTATTATATACCAAACCTAGCAATACCTAAACAAGAAAAAATCACTTTAAATAAATATGGAAGAATGAGATTAGGATATTTGAAAGAACACAAAAAAGCTGAATATACTATAATGATTATGGAAGGAACATTAAATACGCATTTGAAAAAAATACAAGAAACAGCAAATATTAGAATACAACAGATTATTAGTGAGTTGAAAGCCAAAAGTAATTTGACCGAAGATATGAAAAATACAGATATGCTTTATTGGGTAGGCACAATGAACTCTATTAAGGCACAAGCTGAAGAAATTATATATAAAGAATTAATTTATGCTTAATAAAATGGCATTTTTGTTTATAATCTTACATTTTTAAAATTATGTCAAGTTGACTTTTGACAGAAAATTTTGTATAATAAATATCTACAAGCAGTATGCTTTTTAACATATATTCACTTATGTAATCTGGTGTAATCACTAGTTTAATATAGATTTGTAAAATGTTTTAAAGTGAAAAAATACAAAGAAGGACATTGATAATTTAAGATGAGGAGGGAAGAATGCTCAAAAGGAAAATTACGTTTTAACATTGACTTAATCATTTTTAAGGAGGCTAATTTTATGCGAGAAGTTAATAAGGATTTATGGACAAAGGCATCTATGGTTGCAAATGGAATTAAAAAGCTTATTTGGGCACATACTTGTTTCTACATTTATCCTCAGGATTTAAAGGAGTACAACATTTATCTTAACAATTATGGCAAGTTTTCAGTAAAACTTGATGACGGTTCAGAGTTTTTTTTGATACAGCCCTGTCCTCACTTAATTTATCAGTTATATGAAGCAAAGGTTAAAGCTGACAATGGAAATGAACTCGATGATAATACTACAATCAAGGCAAAAGCCTATGACAAATTTGAAAGTTTCTTTGAGTTTATGATAAGCTATTGTAGCATTAACATTGTGGGATAATAGTTTCATATTTTGCTTTCTTTGTGGGATAGGTAGGGAGTTTTTCTCTACCTATTCTTATTCTAAAAGATATTTAAATTTACGAGTATAAGAAGAATATAAATGTTTTGAAAATCGTTTGACAAATCTCAATTATCTGTGTATAATAAATATAGGAAATGAAACACAGAAATGTGTTGTCACATATAAAATTGAGAAGACACTACATTGCCTGCCAAAGCATAATGTAGTGTCTTTATTTATTCCTTATTTGTCCAAAGTATGTATATAACTGTCAATAAGGCTACGTTTATAGTTAGGGAAAATCCCAATGCATATATCAAAAATAATATAAATCCCATAAACACCACCTCACTTTCTCATAGTTAGAAACTATGAAGTTTAGTGGCAACACACATCTGCTTTATATTCATTTCCTATGTTTCATAGTATAGCATAATATTTATAGTAAAGCAATAGAAAAAGAACAAATATTTGCAAAAGTTTTTTTATAAAATTGCTTGATTTTTATAAAATAATTTGATAATCTATATATAAATTGATTGATATTTGTATCAATCGTCAATGAGAGCCAAAAAGTTGTAGATATCTACGCCAACGGCACCAATTCAAACATTATTGAATTTTATCAGTCTTTATTTTTCAATACTTTTAGAAGTTATATTAACTAGATTTTATCAATTTTTGCCCCAGTTTTTTTATTGTATGTTTTGTTAGGTTCTCCTAAAATTATTTTATCGTTACTATCTCTTGTTATAGTTCTATATATTGTCTATTGCTCTTGCATTAAACTTGGCTTGTGGTTATGATGAAAACAACAAAAAGTAACGTTTCAAGCATGAGATATAGTAATAAAAAGCTGTGACCTATGTTATTTTCTAAAAAGTTTTTATAAAATTATTGCAATCTATCAAAAATATGATATACTTTAATAAGTTCATTGATAAAGGAGGAGAATACTATTATGATAAGTGATGAAGAGTATTCAAAAAAAGTAAAAAGATTGCTTATGCAATGTATCTTAGGAGGAATTCTTGGAGTTTTAGGTATTGTACTTGTAGATGCACAAGGATATGAAAACATTAAAATGGCAATGATAATAGGAGATGCAATAATATTTGTAGTATTGACAGTTTTAGCTTATATCTTCTCTAAGAACAAAAAACTAGCAGGACCAATTCTAGGAATTATTTTAGGTGCTTGGGACATTATACACCTTTCTGTATATGGAATTGTAGTAGGAATATACATAATTATACAATGTGCATCAATGTGCAAAGATATAAGTGCATTTAACAAAAATAAAAATGATTAAAATAACATACAAATGAATAATATGGTGTGGTAAAGACTATCACGCCATATTTTTATATAGTAGGAATTTTCGCTACATAAGTAGTGAAAAGCTCCGTACTAGATAATTATGCGAAACTTAGATTTTCTTAGCGAAGGATGAGCTTAGAAAATATTAGTTCCGTTTTTTTATAATGATTTTATCATTTAGAAATTGTAAAGTCGGTTTTTTAACTTGCATATTATGTCTATTTATGTTATAATATATGCGATATAGGTGAATACCTATGTTATTTCCAATTCACTAATTAGTGAGAGGAGCATCCTCTAACTTTTTGGTGTTTACATAAATACACCTGCAACAATAAAAGAAAAATGGAGGAACAAACAGCAATGTATATGCTTATCCAAAGAAGGATTAATGCAAGAGACCATATTGCCAATTATAAAGAATGGCATATGGAAGAAATTTCAGAGTTTTGCGATACAACTCTGGAACTGTTAGGAGACCGAATCGACTGTATGGTTTGTCGGTTAGATGATGGATTTGGAACATATATGGCAGATGCACTCGTTGGTGGCAATGGCATTTTGGGCATCGAAGTTGCTTCAGCTCTTAAAACAATGATGCCGATATGCTACAAAGGCAAAAGTTCAATTATTGTAACAGATCATCCCAATGTGAACGACCTTTTAAACTTCGAGAGAACCAATGATGGTAAGTGGCAAACCCAAGATAGCACCTTCTATGTGACTGTAAGAGGAAAGACCTATCTCAGCCAAGACATAATAACCTCGTTCGAAGACGAACGATATCTTGTTGTTCTTAAAAGAACAACAGTTGCTAGAGATGTCTTAATGGATATCTACAAAAAATAAGAAAAGGAAATCGAAGACCGCGAAATGACAGTGCACATCTATCTTGCAAAAAAGTAATCCCATCGCAACAAAAGTCATGGCTAATTTTTTAAGATTAGCCGTGACTTTTTATATAATATATGCTATACTTACAATATCAGAAAACAGGAGAAAATATATGTTGAAAGTAATAAAAAATATATTCAAAGAAAATAACCCAATACTAACAAACGAATTCAAAAAAACTTTTCCAATATATGCACTAGGAATGCTGGTAAACGGCATTCAAGCTACATTTCACTTTATAATTCCACTTATTATAGGAGAAATACTAGACCTAGTACTACAAAATACCGCTTCCACAGAAGAAATAATGTCAAAAGCATATCTATTAATACTAGTATCAGCGATATCACTTGTGCCAAGAACCATATATAGATTTCTGTTCTTCACATGTGCAAGAACATCAGACACAAAACTAAGAAAAGAAACAATAAGATACCTACAATATGTAAAGCCAGAATACTACGAAAAAGAGGAAAAAGGAGTATTCCTAGCTTACATATCAAAAGAACTCCTATCCATTAGAAAATTTTTAGGAAACTTCTTTTATAACATAGGAAGGCTTATCTTAAATCCAGCAGTAGTATTAGCAATAATGGGGTTAAAATATAGCATGAAAATATCTATTTCACTCCTTCCAATACTAATAATAATAGCAATACTTATATTTAAAGAATATAAAAAATTAAACAAAAAAATAGAAGAGGCAAGAAAAGCTGACATAGAATTATTTAAAGTAGCAGAACAAAATACATCAGGATTTTTACTCATAAAACTATATAATGAACAAGAAAACCAAATAAAAAAATTTAAAGAAATAAATAAAAAAATAAGTGAAACATCGTATAATATCGGAGTAGAAAAAAATAAAATAAGCAATTTAACAAACATAATGTATGCAGTATGCTATATCACAGTATTCGGTATATCATTATTATCAATAAGTAAAGGAACGTTAACAATAGGAGCATTAACAGCACTAACAACCTGCACAACATTCGTGTTATCAGAAATAACACAAGCAATACAACCACTGATAGAAGGAATAGCTTATTTCAAACAATCAACAAAAAGATATAACTATTTCTTAGGACTAGAAACATATAAAAAAGACGGACAGAAATTAGAAAAAATAGAAAAAGTAACAATAAAGAATTTATCATATACATATGATAAATCAAATTATGCACTAAAAGATATCAATTTAGAATTAAAAAGAGGAGAAAAAATAGGAATAATTGGACAAATAGGAAGTGGAAAAACAACTCTAATGAATGTACTAGCAGGTTTTCTAGAAGTTCCAGAAGGACATGTATATATAAATGACATAGATGTAAACAAGTACTCAAGGGAAGAAATTTTTAAAAATATAAGTTATACAACCCAAGAAAATATAATACTAGATGACACAATAGAAAACAACATAAATATAGTAAAAGAAGAGAATCTAGATATAAAAAAGCTAACTAGTTTAAGCTGTCTTAATGAAGACGTAGAAAGAATGGAAAATAAATTAAAAACAGTAATAGGAGAGAGAGGAAACCGCCTATCAGGAGGACAAAAACAAAGAATACAAATAGCAAGAAGTCTATCAAGTGTTCGTGAAATCAATATATTTGATGACACACTATCAGCATTAGATAGCGAGACAGAAGAAAAAGTTTTAAACACAATAATAGAAGAAACTAAAGATAAAACACTAATAATAGTATCAAACAAAATAAGCAATATTCAAAACCTAGATAAAGTATACATGATAATAAATGGAGAAATTTATGCAAAACGGAACACCAAAAGAACTATTAGAAAATAATAAACTATATCAAGAACTATATAACTACGAAAGAGAGGGAGAACTAGTATGAAAAGTGTAATAAAAAAACATATAAAATCATTTATAATAGCAACTATATTAGTACTAGTATGTAATATTTTAAACGTTACACACCCATACATAATAAAACAAGTAGTGGATATAGACTTCACTCAAAATGATATTACAAATAAAATAATAACTATATTTTTGGCATATTTTATAGTACATATCCTATTCGCAATAATGAAAAATATAAGAAACATGCAAAATAATAAATTAATGGCGAATATATTAAAAGATATAAGAGAAAAAATATTTTGTAAAGTACTAAAATTTAATATGAAAACCTTTAACAAATATAATTCTTCAGAAATATACACGAGACTTACAGCAGATACAGCAAATTTATTTGACCTATTTTTTGGTTTCATTCAAATAGTAGTAAACAATATAACCTATATAATATTTATGATAGGAATGATGTTTGTAGCAAATGTAAATTTGGCATTAATAGGAGGAGCAACTATAATAATTGTAGGAATGGTCTCATTTTCATTTACAAGAAAACTAAAGAAACTAGACAGCAAAATATTAGACAAAAGAGATATGGAAAACAGAGAATTTTCAGAAATGTATAACAAACACAAGCTAACATATCTATTTGGACTGCAAAAAAACAATATAGATAAAATAAGTAGTATGCTAGATAGTGAACTAAAGACAAGAAAAAACTATATACTATTACACACAATTTCATTTCCAGTAATGTTAGTATTAGAAGCCTGTCGGAATATATGCAGTTTTGAATTATGCTTTAAATATAAACACAAGTATCCAAGTTGGGGACATATACCTAGTACTATTCTATATAAAACAATGTAGAAGTCCATTATCAGAAATTTTTGATAGACTAGAAGAAATGCAAACCTGCTTAAATTCACTAAAAAGAATAAATAGAATCTTAAAAGAAGAAGAAAACGAAAATATAGAAGAAGGAGAATACTTCGAAGACTTAAATGGAGACATAGAGTTCAAAAATGTATATATGAAATATACTGAAGAAGAAGTACTACAAGATATCTCATTAACAATAAAAAAAGGAGAAAAAATATCAATAGCAGGAAAAACAGGAGCAGGTAAAACCACATTAACCAATGTACTAATGAGACTTTATGATATAAAATCAGGGCAAATATTAATAAATGGAAAAGACATATCAAAAATCAGTATAAAGTCTTTAAGACAAAACATATCATATATATCACAAAATCCATATATCTTTGAAGATACATTAAGAAACAATATAATACTAGGAAACAAGGCAATAACTGACAATGAGATACTAGAAATAATAAAATTATTAGAAGCCTCAAACATATATAATAGATTTGAGAAACGGATTAGATCAAAAAATAAAAGCAAAAGAACTCTCAATGCGGAGAATTACAACTAATTTCCTTCATAAGAGCAATAGCACATAAAGCAAACATATACATATTTGACGAACCAACCTCAAACATAGACTTAAAAACCGAAAAGCTAATCCAAAATCTAATAAATCAAATCTCAAAAAACAGCACAGTAATAATAGTAGCACACAGAAAAGCAACAATCAAAAATTCAGACCGAGTAATCTATCTACAAAATGGCAAATTAGCTGAAATAGCATAAGATTTTACTACAAAATTAAAATAAAACCTTGTTTTTTGTTACTTTTTGCTATATAATATATATATTAATTTCTAAGGGGGAAAGATATGTCATTTATTGAACAAATTAAAAAACAAGCAAAAGCAGATATCAAAACCATTGTACTTCCAGAAGCAAATGATATAAGAACATTAGAAGCGGCAGAATTGGTTTTAGAAGAAAAATATGCAAAAGTAGTTCTAATAGGAGATAAAGAAGAAATATTAGAACTTGCAAAAACAAAAAGCTTAAAAATAGAAGAAGCACAAATAATCAATCCTAAAAATTCATCAGAATATGAGGAATATGTAGAAAAACTATACGAACTTAGAAAAGAAAAAGGAATGACAATAGAAAAAGCAAGAGAGTTATGCCTAGATCCTGTTTATTTTGGAATGATGATGATAAAATGTGAAAAAGCAGACGGGTTAGTCTCAGGAGCTGCACATTCAACAGCAGACACATTACGTCCAGCATTACAAATCTTAAAAACAGCACCAGGTACAAAACTAGTATCTTGCTTTTTTGTAATGTGTGTACCAAACTGCGAATATGGCGAAAATGGAACCTTTGTATTTGCAGATAGTGGATTAAATGCAAATCCAACAGCAGAAGAATTATCAGAAATAGCAATATCATCAAGCAAAAGTTTTGAACAATTAGTAGGTAAAAAATCACAAGTAGCAATGCTATCATATTCTACATATGGAAGTGCAAAATCAGAAATGGTAGACAAAGTAGTTGAAGCAACAAAATTAGTAAAAGAAAAAGCACCAGAAATAGCAGTAGATGGAGAATTACAATTAGATGCAGCGATAGTGCCAGAAATAGCAGTTTCAAAAGCACCAGGAAGTAATGTTGCTGGAAAAGCCAATACACTAATATTTCCAGACCTAAATACAGGTAATATCTCATATAAATTAGTACAAAGACTCGCAAAAGCAGAAGCATATGGCCCATTATGCCAAGGAATAGCAAGACCAGTAAACGACCTATCAAGAGGTTGCTCAGCAAAAGATATAGCAGGAGTAGTAGCAATAACTGCAGTTCAAGCCCAAACAATGTAATTAAGAAACAATTAGACATTAAATAAATAAAAAAAGAAAGGAAAGAAACTATGAAAATTTTAGTTTTAAACTCAGGAAGCTCATCACTAAAATATCAATTAATTGACATGGCAAATGAGGAAGTAATTGCAAAAGGAAATTTTGAAAGAATTGGTCAAAATAATTCATTTCTAACACATAAAATAGGGGAAGACAAACATGTACTAGAACATCCTGTAAAAAACCATGAGGAAGCCATAAAATTCGTTCTAGAACAACTTATGAATGCAGAATATGCAGTAATAAGTGATATAAACGAAATAGATGCAGTAGGACATAGAATAGTACATGGAGGAGAACACTTCACACACTCAGTTATTGTAGATGAAAATGTAGTAGAAGAAATTAAGAAAGCAGCAGCACTTGCACCATTACATAATAAAGCAGCAGTTGCAGGAATAGAAGCATGTCAACATCTAATGCCAGGTAAACCAATGGTAACAGTTTTCGATACAGCTTTCCACCAAACAATGCCAGATTATGCATACATATATGCAGTACCATATGAATACTATGAAAAATATGGGGTTCGTAGATATGGAGCACATGGCACATCACATAGATATGTATCAGATAGAGCAGCAGAACTTATGGGAGGACTAACACCTGAAACAAAAATAGTAACTTGCCACTTAGGTCAAGGAGCAAGTATATCAGCAGTCAAAGGTGGAAAATGTGTAGACACAAGTATGGGACTAACACCACTAGCAGGAATACCAATGGGAACAAGATCAGGAGATATAGACCCCGCAATAGTTAAATTTATAATGGATAATGAACATGTATCAATAGAAGAAATGGACACAATACTAAACAAAAAATCAGGAGTATTTGGCGTATCAGGAATAAGCCCAGACTCAAGAGATATAGAAGCAGCCGCAGCAGAAGGAAATGAAAGAGCAAAACTAGCATTAGCAATCCAAAACTATGCAATAGCTGAGCATATTGCAAAATATGCAGTACCAATGCAAGGAATAGATGCAATAGTATTCACAGCAGGAATAGGAGAAAATGAAAAAAATACAAGAGAAGCAGTATGTAACCACTTAAAGTATATGGGAATAGAAATAGACGAAGAATTAAACAAATCAAGAGGAAAAGAAGTAGAACTATCAACTAAAAACTCAAAAATAAGAGTATTTGTAATCCCAACAAACGAAGAATTAGTAATAGCAAGAGACACAATGGAGTTAGTTAAATCATAGAAAGGAGTAAAATAAATGGCAAAAGTATTAGAAGACATATCAAGAACATTTAATGAATTTTTATTATTACCAAACCTAACAACAGAAGAATGCATACCAAACAATGTAAACTTAAAAACACCACTGGTAAAATTTAGAAGAGGTGAAGAACCAAAATATTCAGCCAATATCCCAATGGTATCAGCAATAATGCAATCAGTATCAGGAGAAAGAATGGGAGTAGCTCTAGCACGAGAAGGAGGAGTAGCTTTCATATATGGAGCACAAACAATAGAGGCACAAGCACAAATGGTATATCGTGTAAAAAAACATAAAGCAGGATTTGTAATTAGTGACTCAAATGTAAAATCAGGAACACCATTAAGAGAAGTAATGGCATTATCAAGGAGAACAGGTCACTCAACAGTAATAGTTACAGATGATGGCTCAGCAAATGGAAAATTTTTAGGAATAGTTACAGACAAAGATTATAGACCATCAAAAGACAACCTAGATGCCCCAATAGATGACTATATGACAAAAGCAGAAGACACAATATCAGCAAAAAAAGGAACAACACTATCAGAAGCAAACGATATAATATGGAACAACAAAATAAACTGCTTACCAATCCTTACAGAAGAAGGAAACCTTAAATACTTAGTATTTAGAAAAGATTATGAAGAAAGAAAAAATAATCCAAACTCACTATTAGACGAAGACAAAAGATACATAGTAGGAGCGGGAATAAATACAAGAGATTATGAAGAGAGAATACCAGCATTAGTAGACGCAGGAGTAGACATGTTATGCATGGACTCATCAGACGGATATTCAATTTGGCAAAAGAGAACAATAGAATTTGTTAGAGAAAGATATGGAGAAAACGTAAAAATAGGAGCTGGAAACGTAGTAGATGCAGAAGGATTTAGATATTTAGCAGATGCAGGAGCAGACTTCATAAAAGTAGGAGTAGGAGGAGGCTCAATCTGTATAACTAGAGAAACAAAAGGAATAGGACGTGGTCAAGCGAGCGCACTAATAGACGTAGTAAAAGCAAGAGACGAATATTTTGAAGAAAAAGGAATATATATTCCAATATGCTCAGATGGAGGAATAGTACATGACCATCACATCACAATAGCCCTAGCACTAGGAGCAGACTTCGTAATGATGGGAAGATATTTTGCAAGATTTGACGAAAGCCCAACAAAAGTACTAAAAATAGGAAACAACTATGTAAAAGAATATTGGGGAGAAGGTTCAAATAGAGCAAAGAACTGGCAAAGATATGATTTAGGAGGAGACAAAGATAAACTATCATTCGAAGAAGGAGTTGACTCATACATACCATATGCAGGACCACTAAAAGACACATTAGATGTAACAATTCTAAAAATAAAATCAACAATGTGCAACTGTGGAGCGATAACAATTCCAGAACTACATGAAAAAGCAAGACTAACCCTAGTATCAGATGTAAGTATCTCAGAAGGAAAAGCACATGACGTAATACTAAAAGAAATAGATAATTCATATAAAAACTAAAAAATAGAGGGAAGCTAATTACTAGCTTCCCTCTATAAAAATTTTGTAATAATTCTATTCCCACTCAATAGTAGAAGGTGGTTTAGATGTTATATCATAAACAATTCTGTTTATATTTTTAATCTCATTTACAATTCGAGTAGAAACTGTATCTAATATATCATAAGGGATTCGAGACCAAGTAGCAGTCATGAAGTCAGAAGTTTCTACTGCACGTAGTGCCAATGTATAGTCATATGTTCTTTCATCTCCCATAACACCTACTGATTTAAGATTTGTAAGAACTGCAAAATATTGGTTTAAAGTTCTGTCTAATCCAGCTTTAGCAATCTCATCTCTAAATATAAAATCAGCTTCTTTCAAAATATCAAGCTTTTCTTCAGTAATTTCACCAATAACTCTAATAGCAAGACCAGGACCAGGGAAAGGTTGTCTATAAACTAAATTTTCTGGAATACCAAGCTCTAAACCAGTTTTTCTAACCTCATCTTTGAATAAATCTCTAAGAGGTTCAACAATCTCTTCAAAATCCACATAATCAGGAAGCCCACCAACATTGTGATGGCTCTTTATAGTTTGTCCTTTACCAACACCACTTTCAATAACATCTGGATAAATAGTACCTTGAACTAAGAAATCAACTTTACCAATTTTCTTAGCTTCTTCTTCAAAAACTCTAATAAACTCTTCACCAATGATTTTTCTCTTTTTCTCAGGATCAGAAACATGCTCAAGCTTAGACAAAAACCTATCTTTAGCATTAACTCTAATAAGATTTATATCATATTGCTCTCTAAAAACTTTCTCAACCTCGTCTCCTTCGTTCTTACGAAGTAAGCCGTGGTCAACAAAAATGCAAGTTAAATTCTTTCCAATAGCCTTATTAAGCAAAACGGCAGCAACAGAAGAATCAACACCACCAGATAAAGCACAAAGAGCCTTCTTATCTCCGATTTTCTCTTTTAAAGTCTTTACAGACTCTTGGACAAAAGAAGACATTTTCCAATCTCCAGAACAACCACAAATATTATATACAAAATTATGTATAATCTCAGTACCACGATTTGTATTATTAACTTCTGGATGGAATTGAATACCATATAAATTTTTCTCCACATTTACCATACCAGCATTAGGACAGCTAGGAGTACTAGCTATATTCTTAAAACCTTGAGGTAAAGATTCAACAAAATCACTATGAGTCATTAAACAATCGTTATTATTATCAAATCCTAAAAATAGAGGAGAGGTATTATCAATATTAACAGAAGTTGTAGCATACTCACGTTTATCAGCTCTTGAAACATTTCCTCCTAAAAGATGAGTTATAAGTTGCATACCATAGCAAATTCCAAGTATAGGGATACCAAGCTCTAGTATTTCTTTAGAAATTGTAGGAGCATTTTCCTCATAAACGCTAAAAGGACTTCCAGTAAAAATCAAACCTTTTGGCGAAATTTCCTTAATTTTAGAAACATCAATATCATAAGGTACTATTTCAGAATACACATTACATTCTCTAACACGTCTAGCTATCAATTGATTGTATTGTCCATGAAAATCTAGTATAAGAATTTTTTCATTTACTTTCATTATTTAACCTCCAAATTTTTTAATATATATATTGTATCATATTGTGTAGCATTATGTAAATATCTATTTGATTTTTCCTACATAGAATAGAAGAATTTGTCTTGCATCTTTAGTATCAACTTTATTATCCTTATTAACATCACCTAAAAGTTTCTGTTCATCTGTAAGTTTTTCTTTTCCAACATAATTCAAAAGAGCAAGTCTAGCATCCTTAGTATCTACTTTACCATCTTTATTAATATCTCCATATAAATAATTTCCAATTGCCTTTTGCCCAACATAAGTTTTATCTATATCAGAAGTATTTTCATCAGATTTTTTAACAAGTTTTAGATAATTTGCAATTGCATCAGCATCAGCCTTAGCAATTTTTTTCAAATCTTCATCAGAATCTATAAACTTACAATCTTCACTATTACTAATATAACAATGTTCAAAAAGTATAGCAGGTATGCCATATTCAGTTGGATACATAAGCATTGCATAATAATCACGTGGAGTACCATCTTCATAAGGTGGCTCAGTTGTGTCTATTCTAGTTTGTACACCATTGCTCTTAATACCAAGCTTACTAAGATTTGCAAGCATATTATTTCCAAGCTTTGTCATAGAACTTTTAAATTTGGGATGACCAGAAACATATGCAGTAGCACCCCTTAAACTAGTATTAGTAGAAGAATCAATATGTAAGCTTATACCTAAATCTGCATTGTAGTTTTTCATTATCTCAGAACGTCTAGCTCTTGTCAAGGTATCACCAGTTTCAGTATATTTAGGATATGTCATATATACTTTTGTATCTTTATATTCTTCTAAATATCCTTTTAAATAATTAGTAATCTTCCAAACTTGATTTCTTTCATATAATCCTAAATTTTGATTTATAGAACCAGGATCTTTTCCACCATGACCAGAATCTAATACAATTGTAACACCAAGGCAAGTACTTGATAAAAATATAATTAAAAACAGAAAAGTAAAAACAGAAATTAAAACTTTCTTTTTCATATTGCCAAATTCCTCCTTTTAGTATATATTGTATCACTTTAAAGCATAAAAGTAAATAATTAATTAGTACAAGTTCCAAAATTAACATAATTTCATAAAATATAATGTATGGCAAAGAGTGAGTAAGGAGGGTTTCCATTGAAACTAAAAGATAAAAAAATAGCATTTGGATTAACAAGTTGTTTTTATACATTCAAAAATACTATTTCAGAAATGAAAAATATTACACTAGAAGGTGGGAAAATAATACCAATTATGCAAGAAGATACATATAATACTGATAGCAAATATGGTAAAGCTTTAGACTTTACGAAACAAATAGAAAAACTTTCAAATAAAAAAATTATTACATCCAAAGAGGAATTAGAAAAAATAAAAATGGACATAACGGTCATAGCACCATGTTCGCGGAACCCACATTGCAAAACTTGCAAATTCTATATATGATACATCAGTTTTAAAAATAGCAGAAATAGCGTTAAGAGAAAATAAACCAGTATTACTTCGGTATAGTGGCAAAGGATGGACTTAGTACAAATGCAGAAAACATAGGCAAACTATTAAATAGTAAAAATATATTTTTTATTCCATTTACACAAGATAATCCAATCACAAAGCCAACATCATTATGTTTCAGTCCAACATATATAATAAAATCTATAAAAAGTTCATTAGAAACACAACAAATACAACCATTGCTACTATAGCGAAATAGTGGCGAACATTTTTTTATATTTTTTTCAAAAAAGTATTGACAATAAACTTATGTTCGTATATAATGAATTTACAATATGAAATAAACGTTCGGTATAAAAGGAGAAATAACTATGGTAATAAAAAATAAGAAAAAATTTGTAAGAGCAATACTTTTAATAATAGGAGTAGCTATCAGTATAAACCTAATTATAACTACAAAAACACTTTCTCACGCAGAATTAAAGTATAAGACCATATCAGTGTCATATGGAGAAACACTATGGGATATAGCAAAAGCAGAACAATCAAGCAATACCTACTATAAAAATAAAGATATAAGAGATGTAATAGAAGATATAAAATCAACAAATAATTTAAAAAACTGTAATTTAAATTTGGGGCAAACATTAGAAATAGCTACATATTAATCCAAAAACTTGAAATGTATATATTTTTTTGATATAATTAATATATCAGCTAAAATAGCTTTTGCAGAAATACTCCGCACAAGCAATAGTTTATTTAGCTAAAAAATTGTAAAGGAGTGGATTGCACATGGACTTCTTAACTTCAGGCAAAACATATAATCCTGTTTTGCTTGAAATCATGAGAGTCAACACAGCAGAAGGAAAGGGGACATGCGTAGATGTCTATGTGGGGTTTTCGTCCCACAAAAGCATTTATGCAAGATTGGCAAGTGGTACCAACTCTTCACAAGGCTATCCTGAATATATCAAAGTAAGGAAAAGCATGACAGTTGATGAGGACCTTTATCACCATATTGATGAAGAAGGACGCTCTGCCAAGGTACGAACCCTCGAGTGTCCAGAAGAACTGGACATCAGCATTGACAAGCGTGTCTCTGGTATTGAGGAGGACACGATGGCGATGGGTATCATTAACCAACTCTGGAAATTCCCGATTCCTCAGCAAGCAATTCCCGCTGTAATCTAAAACAGCAGTTTCTTCCCAAAACGTTTTCACGTTTTGGGGAGAACTTTTTTGTTTTTTACTATTCACCAGATAAAGGATTTCTTTCAACTGCATCTCTTACTTGAACATTAGCAACATGTGTGTATATTTCAGTAGTAGCAATGCTTTCATGGCCAAGAAGTTCTTGCAAAGCTCTTATATCTACATCTCCATATTGATACATTAAAGTTGCAGCAGTATGTCTAAGCTTGTGAGTAGAATACTTACTTGTATCAAGTCCAGCTTTTTTTAGTTCTTTTTCTACAATATATTGAACAGTCCTTCTACTAATTCTTTCAAGTCTTTCACTCAAGAACAAAGCATTTTGATCTTTATCTTTAATTTTATCCTTAGGTGGTCTTACAGCAATATAATCGTTTATAGCTTTCATACAAGATTTATTAAGATAAATAGTTCTTTCTTTATTGCCCTTACCAATAACAGTCATTTTGCATTCATCAAACTTAATATCAGGAATATTAATTGAGACAAGCTCAGATAAACGCATTCCACAATTTAAAAACAAAGTGATAATAGCAAAATCCCTTTCAGTATTCCTAGAACTTTCATTAGAAGTAGTTTTAGAAGAAACTTCTAATAACTTTTTACTTTCTTCTAAAGTCAAGTACTTAGGTTGCCTTCTATCAAGCTTAGGATTTTCTAAATTTTGAGCAGGGTTAACCTCTAAATTATTTTCTTTATTAGTCATATAAGAGAAAAATACCCTTATAGTAGAAGCTTTCCTAGCAATAGTTGCAGGTTTGCTATCAAAATTGCCTTTTAAATAATATAAATATGAATGTATATCTTCTAAGGTAATCTGTTTTAGAAAGTTCATATCAAGCGAATGAATATCAGTAGTCTTAATATCTTCTTCAGAAGATAATCCAAGATGATTAGACATAAATTTGAAGAAGTTAGAAAGGTCATAATTATATTCCTTAACGCTATTTTGAGACTTATTCAAAATAACAGAAGAATATTGTAAAAACGAGTTCAAAAACTCTGGGTTTTCTTTATTGCTTATCATATGTATACCTCCAAACAACTATCTCAAATTCAGTAATAGATACTAAATTTTGTGCAATGTTATATAGATTATTTTCGACATTAATTTTATAAATCCTTTTATAATAAACAGCAAAAATGATGTATATAAAAAATGCATATAATATCGAAATCTAAGAAACTCTCTCATTAAAAAACTCATGCAAATGCCATCAAAGCCTTGAAAAATGAGAGCAAAATATGGTATAATAAAAAAATAAGGACTGATGTCCTTGAGGTAGCAGTAGGCAATTGAAACACATTGCCTACACAGGTTGTTTTACTCTGTTAGAGTGCAACAGAATAGGCAAGATGCCTATTTGTGTACATTGAAAAAAGGAGGAATGTAAAAGAAAAACTAGTAGCAAAAACAGTTGGTTATTTTGAAAGGAGAATTCAAGACTATGAAAACGACCTCAAAAGGCATCAAGAGACTGCTGGCAATGCTGATAGCTATCGCACTGACGCTTTCTTATGGAACAGTGGCAATGGCAACAACAGCCGAAGGCACAGACCTAGAAGAAATGACGGAATTTGCGGAAGAGCAAGAACAGGAACGGTCAGAAACTTTGGAAGAAGTTTGGGAAGACACAGCTCCAGAGGAAACGGTGGAGTTTAAGGAAGAACCTGAACCTTCGGAAGAAGTAATGGAAATCTCAAGCACTGTATCTGATGCAAAAGATTCAGATGTAGCGGTGTATGACGCAATAAGGAACTGGCAGACAACTACAAGAAACGTAGAGCCACCGTCGACTTATGACGAAGTGTACAATCGAATCGTAGATTGTATGGAAATTATACCGCAAAATACAGTCTGGACTGACTTTATGCCCTACGGTATATATACTTCACTGTCACCTCATGATAAGGAGGATCCAAACATAGGGTATCTCGGTGAAGCGTATACATGGAATGGTGGCGTTTTTAAGGTTGATCCTTCAGACCCAGGCAGTCGTTCTGGCACTGGATGTGCAGCGTTTGCTTTTATGATGAGTGATGCAGCTTTTGGTGGTATGCCTGCTAGAGTGGTACAAAGAGGCAATATTCACTTGGAGAATGTTCATCCAGGTGACATATTAAGGGATGTAAACAACACCCATTTTGTTATTGTCTTACAGACTACTGAAGCTGGGGCAATTATTGCTGAGGCAAATGTCAAAATTGACATATCCGATACAAGTAGAATCGGCAAGGTCAACTGGAGCAGAACTATAAGCAAAGACGAAGTAGAAAATTCAAGTTTCATGATAACACGGTATGTTGAAGATCAAGACTACGATGGAGATACGCAGGAAACTTTGGTAAAAGAAGGAGACATTGGAACTGTTCACTGGACTTTAAGTAGCAAAGGAGTACTAACTTTCTCTGGTTCAGGTCCAATTCTTGACTTTGCAACATGGGAAGAGGACGAGAATGGAATTTATCTTCAAGAAGAATTTGCGAGACCATGGGAAGATGGTGTCACAACACAAGTAAGTTCCATCAAAATAGGAAGTGGAATTACCAGTATTGGTGCTTATGCTTTCTATCAAAGTACAGCTATGAGCGTTACTATTCCTGATTCTGTAACAAGCATTGGAATTAGATCCTTTTATGGTTCAAGTTTGATAGGAGTCAGCATACCCAAAGGAACAATTGGATACGAGGCATTTCGTAAATGCAAAGATATTAAAACATTAGAACTGGGCGAAGGCGTAACAAGCATTGGGAACTATGCGTTTGGTGGTTGTACTGGAATAGCAACTGATTTAGTTACTCCATTTACAATTCCAGCAAGCGTAGAAACCATTGGCAGTGGTGCATTTATGAGCTGTAACAGTATATATAGGCTTGAATTTGCACCCGATAGCAAATTAACTGCAATTGGAGGAGGTGCATTCGCACAATGCTGGGGACTTCTGGCGATAGAGCTTCCATACGGACTGACTAAATTGAATGAGAATTTGTTCCAAAATAGTCTTTCACTTTGGAAACTTTATATTCCTGGGAGTATAACAGCAATAGACAGAGAAGCGCTGATGGATACTCGGGCGATGCAAGAAATCTACTATGGTGGAACAGAAGAGCAATGGATAGCTGCCAACGGACCTGACGCACTGAAATATACAACTGCGTCAAACATAAAAGTATCCTACAATATTTGCTCTATCTTCAATCCTACATATGGAGGTGCCACGCATGTCTATGATGACGATACCGATGCAATATGCAACAATTGTGGGCATGTAAGAACAGCTGGTTCAACATTGCCGGATCCACCGCCAAGTGATACACACACGCACAACTGGTCTACGGACTGGTCTCATGATAGCAGTTATCACTGGCATGATTGCATAGGCCCTAACTGTGATGTAAGTGAAAATACACTTAAATCTGGTTATGGTTCACATATGTTTGGCGATTGGATTACAGATGCAGAAGCAACTACCAGTACAGAAGGAATGAAACATAGAATTTGTACTGTATGTCAGTACAGTGAAACAAGTATTATTCCTATTGTGCCTGACAATCCGAATTTGCCAGATACACCGCCAAGCGATACGCATACACACAACTGGTCTACGGACTGGTCTCACGATAGCAGTTATCACTGGCATGATTGTATAAGTCCTAACTGTGATGTAAGTGAAAATACACTTAAATCTGGTTATGGTTCACATATGTTTGGCGATTGGATTACAGACACAGAAGCAACTACCAGTACAGAAGGAATGAAACATAGGACTTGTACAGTATGTGAGTATAGTGAAACAAGTACTATTCCTATTGTACCCGACACAAATGTGCCTGACAACCCGAACCCACCAAGTAATCCAAGTAAACCCAGTACATCAAGCAACCCTAATACGGTCGATACTACCGTTAGTATAAAGACAAATTCTGACGGGTCAGTAACAACGACCAAAAGGAACAATAAGACTGGGACTGTGACAGAAACTACAAGGTTTAAGGATGGCACTACTACTATTGTAGAAACGCCTGCAACTGGTAGAGTGATTGCAGAAGTGAACTTGTCACAGACAACGGTAGCAAATAGCTCGGGTACTGTGAAGTTGCCAATTCCCAATTTACCAGTGACATCGAACGATGCAGATGCACCTGTGGTAAAAGTCAGATGGCCTGCGAATATACAAGACATGAACGTTGCCATTCCTTTGAACGAGTATAATGCTGGAGTTGTAGCTGTTATTATCAAAGCTGATGGTTCGGAAAAAATCGTCTGCAAATCTACTATGATAGGTAACGATTTAATTGTTCCTTTGAGTGGCAATGTGACGATAAAGCTTATTGACAACTCAATGCAATTTGCTGATGTAGATTACAACCATTGGGCAGCTGATGCTATAGCATTTGCCACAAGTCGTGGCTTGTTTGAAGGGATTGGAGATAGCAAATTTGCTCCAGACACTAATATGAGTCGTGACATGCTGGTAACAGTATTACATCGTTTGGAGGATACACCTGTTTCGAATGAAGTAATGTATTTTCCCGATGTGAACGGCGATGCTTGGTATGCTGAAGCTCTACAATGGGCAACTGCCAATAAAATCATTAGTGGTTATGGGAATGGAACTTTCGGACCAAATGGCAATGTGACTCGTGAGCAGATAGCGGTTATCCTGTATCGCTATGCAAATGCAATTGGTATGAGAACAGATGAAAGAGGTTATACAAACCAGTTTAAAGACGGCGATGATATATCTGCTTGGGCACACGATGCCATGTCTTGGGCTATTGAAGCAGGACTATTCAATGGCGATAATCAAGGAAACTTAAAGCCAACGGATAGTGTTACTCGTGCTGAGGTTGTAGCTTTGATAAAACGCTTTGTGGAACACATGGTGAAATAATCGAGAACAAGCCCAAATCTTGTGCGAGCTTGTAAATTTAGAACTATTAGTAATTTCAATTAGCAAGCTCCTTTTTTAAAGGTAAGTGATTACTTACCAAAAACCAAAAGGATAGTCTCAAATGAGGCTATCCTTTTGGTTTGCAATAAAAATACAAACCAAAAATTATACATGTTTTAAAAACATATATAATTTTTTTGATTTTTTATACATATTTGACTTATGTTTACAAATACCATATAATATTAATAGAGGTAATACTATGGAAAGAAAAATTAAAAGAATGGAATCATAAAAATAATTAATATGGAGGAAAAAGTGAAAATATATATTTCACATTCGACAAAATATGACTATATAAATAAAATTTATAATCCTATCAAGAATTCTAATTTAATTGTATCAAATACATTCTTTTTACCACATGAAGAAGAAAATAAAATAACAAATACAAAAGATATTATATCAAGTTTTGACTTGGTAATTGCAGAAGTATCTTTACCAGCAACAGGACAAGGTATAGAGTTAGGTTGGGCAGATTATGCTAAAACACCTATATTATGCATACATGATAAGACAGCTAAAATAAGTTCATCGCTTCAATTTATTACAAATCAATTTATTGAATATGAAGGCGTTGAAGATATGATAATAAAAATTAGTAACTTTATAAAAACAAAGTAGCTAGTATAGACAATGAGATAATGTTAAAAGAGGCTGTCAGTATCAATAAATAATTCATCAAGAGTGATATTTAGCGATAAAGAAAGAGCCTTCGCTTCAAAATCTTTGACAAGCCTTTTGTTGTTTTCAATTTCATAAATATCAGAGATAAACATTGTAACACCAAGAAGTTGCATACGTATGCATAAATCTGCTTGGGAAAGCCCAAGCTTTCTTCGATATTTTTTTACATTTTTGCCAATTATATTCACTTTATCATTAAATTTGCGAATTGTACCCATAACAGCTCCTTTCCACAATAAATATTTATTTTATTATAATTATTGAAATAATCTACAAACTGAGTTTCATCTTTAACTTCAATATATAAATTATATCATAATATTAGAAAAGTTATATAAATATTCATATAATTATAACTGTTTTTTAAAACATGTATAATTTTTTTGATTTTTTATACATATTTATTGTAAATGTATAAAAAATGTGATATTTATACATATGGAGGTTAAAATTTATGAAATTAGAAATGTTACCATATAAAAATGTTAGATTAATAAGATTATTGTCAACTAAATAATTAGAAAGGGATTAGTATAAATAATGATTACAATAAAAGAATTCTCACATAAAGAATTAACAGATATTGCTAATATTGAGCAAAAATTAAGAGAAATTTTAGAAAAGAAAAATATAGATAGTAATTATAATACTGGATTAACTGAACATGAAGTACAATTGCTTCTTGAATGGATTATTAATCAGGCTAGAAGAATATTAGCAAAATCTTTTGGAGCAACTAATATTGATGATTTAGATTTGCAAGGACTATGCAAAGCAGCTCAGACAGTAATTCATAAAATATTAATAAATATTGGATTAAATTCTAAATGCTTAACTTTAAGTAATATTTTAGATAATTATGATGGAGAAGACCATAAAATAAATATTCTAGATTTTCCGATGTTAGGTGGAATTAGTAAGACTTATTTGCTAGATATTACTTATAAACAATTTTTAGCGGAAGATTATACTCCTCAAGTAATCCAATATTGGAATCGCGATTTAGGAAAGAAGAAGATATTAACAGCACTTTTAAAAAATGGATTTTTGGAACTTACAGTTGAAAATTCAAAAGTATATGCTGATTCTTTTTGGTTTACATCACAGATGACTAGACAACACACTGAAGAATTAATTAATAAACAAATAAAAGAGAAATATATTTTGGATTTTAAAAATCCTTCAAAACAAGATACTTTCCCATATTACGATGATGAATATCTTGAATATTACTATGGTATTACACAAGATGATTTAAAAACGCCTTTGATGATAATGTTTGAAAGAAGCGGCAATAAAGAAAAGAAGTCTTGGGTATTGCAAACAGAAGAAATTGCTAGAATACAAATACAATCTGCCGAAGTTGCTGCAAATTATAGAGAACAACAAAAAACTAAATCACATAATCAACCACTACAACAGCAAGAAGATATGAAAGAATAAATTTGATAAAAATGAGCAGAGTAGGGGAAAAGATTAATTTCAGTATTTATAATTCTTAAATAAATAATAAAAAATTTTTATTATAAGTTTCAAGAGAAATTTTACAAAAACATAAAAAAATAAAAACAAAATTATAAAAATTTATATAATAGAATTTTGGAATTTTCATTTTGTGCAAAGTTATT
>JAAVZW010000052.1 GCA_022791835.1 Clostridia bacterium
AGAGTTCCACCTTTCTCATAATGTCCTCCTTAGATTTAAATAATATTTTTATTATATCATTTAAGAGAACATATATTTTTTAGTTGGGACATTTTTTCATTTCATTACTTAAGACATTATCACATTTCTTTCATAAAGTTTTTGCAATATCAGTCGTTTTGTTATTTACAAATTTTTTTGCTTATGTTATAATGCGAAATATAGAAGGAGTGATTATATGAACCAGATTTTATATACTTCAAATGGAAAGCCAAGTGGACCTTTACCTATTAAGTCGATTGTAAAGTTTTTTGCAATTGCTCTTATTGTACTCGGTGTTATTTTCTTTGGTGAGGCTTCTTATGCTTTATTTTCTGTTAATACAGGTAATGGTGCAGATTTAGATACTTCTGTTCCACAAATTGCCTTTACTAGAAATGATAATATTGCTTCTGTGTCTGTTACTCACAATAAGGGAATTACTTGGGTTAAGTATTATTGGAATGATGAGGATGCTACTATTGAAAGAACTGATTCTAAGCGTGAGTTTTTACTTGATAATTTGAATATACCTTCTGGTACTAATACTCTTCATGTAGAGGCTTTAGATGATAATGGTCGTTCTTCTTCTGCTTACTATGAATATTCATATGATGGTATTGCTATTGATTTATCTGTTGTTAATAATTCTGATATGAAAATTGTGGCTTCTGATGTTAATGGTATGAGTCATATGATTTACAGATGGAATTCTGGCGAAGAAATTACTGTATACCCTAATAGTGAAGGAGATATTTCTATTGAGAAAACTTCTGAAATTCCTTCTGGACTTAATACTCTTTATATTACTGCTGTAAATAGTAATAATATTACTTTATCTAAGAAACAAGAGATTAAAGGTAATAAGAGGCCTGAAATTTCTTTCTATATCAAGGGTACTGATTTGTATATAGATGTTACTGACGAGGAAGGTGTTGATAATGTTTCTTTCCAAGTCAATGCTGATGAACCAGAAATTCTTCAGGCTAATGGCGAAAAACATTTTAGTTATAGATATTATGTTGGAGATGAACGTATTTTAGTTACTATTATTGCTACTGATATTGATGGCGTTTCTAAAACTGTTAAGGCTAAAAACTATTAATTTTTGGAGATTATATATGATACAAGAAATTTTTGTTGTTGAAGATGAACCAGAGCTTATTGATGTTTTGAAAGACAAGTTTAAAAAGGATACGGATATTAGATTAAAGCATGTGCTTTCTGATGATTTAGGAAAGCGTTTGCTGGATATTCCTTCTTTTATACTTATTAATGAAGACAAGCTTGTTTCTTTGGATATTTTTAAGCTTTGTGAAATTATAAGAAATAGTGAGGATAATTCTGCTACTCCTGTTGTTGCAGTTTGCTCTAATCTTTCTTTTGAACATGAAAGAGAGCTTTTGGGTTCAGGGGTTCATTCTTGCGTAAATAGACCTTTTGATGGTAATAATCTATACTTTATGCTTAAGAATATTGTTTCACTTATGCTTATTAATAGAGGAATTAGTCCTTTGACTAAGCTTCCTCGGTAATATTCCTATTCAAGCAGAGCTTAAGAAACGTTTGCTTAAGAATCAGGAATTTGCTGTGTTATATTTTGATTTAGATAATTTTAAGGCTTATAATGATACTTATGGTTTTCTTGGTGGAGATGAGGTTATTAAGCAGACTGCTAGGATTATTACAAAGAATGTTAATGCAGATTGTAATGTTCATAATTTTGTTGGACATATTGGTGGAGATGATTTTGTTGCTCTTGTTGATGGGCATAATTATGAGGAAATTTGCCAAAGCATTATTTTGGAATTTGATACTAAGATTTTAGATTATTTTTCCGATGAGGATAGGGAAAGAGGTTATCTTGAAGTACCTAATAGAAAAGGTGTAATTGAGGAGTTTCCTCTTGTTTCTATTTCTGTTGGTATTGTTGAGGTTTCTAAAGGGAGATTTCATAATATACTTGAAATCGGCGAAGTCGGAGCACAAGTTAAGCATCTTGCAAAGGTTACACCTCGGTAGTGCTTATGCGATTAATAGACGTATGCATGATTTAGTTTAAAATCCTTTTCTTGTTTCCGCGAAAATTGAGGATTATCTTTTTTAAAAGTATACTCGGAGCGTCGTTCTTCCTATGGGTTCTAAGTTTATTTTATGGCCCCCTTTCACAGGTATGTGAACTTTTTGTTACTTTTTTGATTTTTTAATTATTTTTTTAGTTATTATTTTCTCTTCTTATTTATATAATGAGTAAGAGGGGATTTTTTTATGGTTGTGTTTAGGAAGAAAAGATTTTTTTTGATTTTTTGTTGTTTGGCGGTTTCGTTTTGTTCTTTTTTTGCTAGTTATCAAGGAAATTCTTTGAATGTTTCTAATAGGTCGTATGAGATTACTCAGGTTTCTACTTTGCCTGTGTCTGAGAAAGTGGTTGTTTTGGATGCTGGGCATGGTGGTGAGGATGGTGGTGCTGTTCGGTGCTTCTGGGATTGTTGAGGCTGATATTAATTTGCAAATTGCTCTTAAGGTTCAAGCTTTGCTAGAGCAAGCTAATGCTACTGTTGTTCTTACTCGTTCTGATGAGAATGCTATTTATGAAATTGATGCTAAGTCTCTTAGGCAAAAAAAAGTTTCGGATATTAAAAATAGAGTTAAACTTGGAAATTCTTCGCAGGCAGATATTTTTGTTTCTATTCATTTGAACAAAATTCCTCAGTCTCAATATTATGGTTGGCAAACTTTTTATGGTAAGAATAGTGAAAAACGGTAAAATGCTTGCTGAGTGCATGCAGGCTTCGCTTTCTGAGGCTATTCCTAAGAGTAATAATAGGGTTGCTAAGCCTATTTCTGGTATTTATATTGTTGATAATGTGGAGATTCCTCTTGGTTTGGTTGAGTGTGGTTTTCTATCTAATCCTGAGGAAGCTAAAGCTCTTACTACTTCTGAGTATCAGGATAGGGTTGCTTTTGGAATTTTTACTGGAATTTCGGATTATTTTAATAGGGGCGAATTATAGTCGCCCTTTACTTTTATCTTTCTAATATTAATTGTGACTTTTGTTTTGGACATTTTATTGATTGTCTTTCTGGTATCCTTCCTTCCCTGTTATCTTCTAAGTGAGAATCTATTGCATCTTTGAAGTCTTGTTCTAATTCCTCTATAGTATCTCCTTCAAAGGATATTGCAGTATTTTTTAGTCCTTCTATAATTCCATAAAAGCATTTATCTGGCTTACTGAATCTTACTCTTGCCCAAAATCCTCTATATTCTAGTATTTTATTCATTATAAAATCCTCCATTCTATTAAATTTTTTAATGTATCTTTTATTTGATATTCTTTTAGTATGTTTCCTGGATGTGGTTTATGTAGTTTTATTTCTCTATTTAGTTGTTTATTAAGGAATCCTACTCTTGAACCTGAAGTCTTTCCCTTATTATCTTCAATAAATCCTAAATAATTCAGTATTCTCTTCATTTCATCATATGTAAAGTCTTTTGGTTTTGTTTTTAGTTTTTCTATTGCTTTTTCTATTGTACTCATATCTATTATATCACTTCCTCTTTATTTTTGCAATTATCTTTTTGCTTTATTAGTTTACTTTTATCTTATCTGTTATTGTTATGGTTATTTCTCCGTTTTTATCTGTTCTGTATATTTTTGTGCCTTCTTTGATTAGGTTTTGTATTGTTATTTCACTTGGGTGTCCAAAGGTGTTTTGTTTTCCGTACTCCGATTAGTGCTATTTCTGGGGATACTTCTTTTAGGAAGTTATTTGTTGTTGAGGTTTTTGAACCATGGTGGGCTATTTTTAGAATGTTTGCTTTTAGCTCTTCTTTTGGGTATTTTGCTATTATGGCTTTTTCTGCTATTTCTTCTATGTCTCCTGTGAATAGCATGCTTTTTTCTTTATATGTAAGTTTGAATACTAAGGAGTTGTTGTTTAGTATGTTTTGTGGGATTTTGTTTTTTGTGTCTGGCCAGAGTGTGTTTAGAGTTATGTCTTGCTCTATTGTTAGTTTTTTGCCTGATTCTAAGGTGTGTACTTTGATTTTATTTTCTTTGGCTATTTTTATAAATTGTTTATAGTTTTCTGAAGTTTCAAATTGTGTACCGTATGATTACGTTTTTTACTTTTATTTCTTGCATTATGTATAGAATTCCGAGAGCAGTGGTCAGTGTCGAAATGGCTTATTATGGCATAGTCTATGGTGGTTATCCTTCGGTTTAGTAAGTATGGGAGCAGTGTGTTTTTGCCGTACATTATAGCTTTCGCTTCCTCCTCCATCTATTAGAATCTTTTTGTTTTTTGGTGTGATTATTAGACATGCATCTCCTTGGCCTACATCTATCATGTGAAGTTTTAGTCTTTCTTTTGGTATCCATTCTATTAGATTTGGGATTAGAACTATTATTAATATTAGTGCTATTATTTGGATTTTGTACTTTTTTAGTAAGTCATATTTTTTTGTTTTAATTATATAGAGTAGTCCTAATATTGCTAAGTAGTATATTATTATTTGATATAGATATGGGGCTTTGATATAAGTTTTGGAATATGGAATTTTGGCTGTTAGGCTTGTTATTTTTTCTAACAGGATTAGCATTGGTTTATATATTATGGCTATTAGGTTTGCTAATGGTTTGAAGATTATAGAGCTTATTATTATGATGAAACCTAGTATTATGATTATGGTAATTAGGTATGATGTTAATATGTTTGAGATTATGAAGGTTATTGAAAATGTCTTTGCTGTGTACATCATAATTGGTGCTATTATTATTTGAACTGCTAGACTTGTAGATATTGTTTCTTTTATGTATTTATTCTTTACTTTTTCTAGTTTGGTTTTTATTAATGGATGGAAAATGGTTATTCCTAATACTCCTCCATAGGACAGAAGAACTGACATGCTATTTATGCTATATGGATTGCTTACTAAGGTTATTAGTAAGGCTAAACTAAGATTGTTTATTGTGTTGCTTTTTCTATATAGCTGTCCGTGCTATTAGATTTAGTAATGCCATTATGCATGCTCTGACTACTGATGGTGTGTATCCTGTAATTTGCATGAATATGAATAGAAATATAGTGCTAATTACGCTTATTTTACGTTTTGAGAGGTTTATTTTTGAAAATAGATATGTAATACCTATTACCAATATTCCGCACATGTGTGCCTGATACGGCTAATATATGGTATATATTACTTGCTTTAAAATCTTCTATTGTGTCTTCTTCTATTTTTTCTGTATTTCCTAGCAATATTCCGTTTTACTAATTCTGAATTTTCTCCTAATATTTCATCTAAGTTGAATTCTATTTTGTTCTTTAGTTTATTACTTTGTATTTTAAACCAGTTCAGTCCTACTTCGTCTGTTTGAATTATTTTTTCTGTTTTTACTGTACCATAGATATTTTTTGTTTTTAAATAGTTTGCATAGTCGAAAGCTTTGTAGTTTGTTGCTTTATTAGGCTTTGTAAATTCTCCTATTACTTTTATCTTTCTTCCATATTCTATATTTTCATTTTTAGGAGTGTATATTATTAGTTTTGTGTTTTTGTATTTAGCGTTTTGATTTATTTTTTCTACTTTTATTGTATAAGCCTTTTTGTACGTGCTTTCTTTTGGTCCTTCTATTATACAGCCTTCTATTTCTATTCTTTGCAAGTTGTGATACAGTGTGTTATGTTTGTTTTCTAAATGGGTTATTTGTAGATTTGAAATTATACTGATTATTAAAAATAAAATGATTTTTTTATTTTTTGTTGCTTGCTTTTTTTTTGCAAGTAAATAAAAACCTATAATAAATAAAAAAATTATGGGTACAATATTAATGTTAAAATATTGCCCCCATAATTCTCCTGTTATATATCCAACCACTACTATTGTTAATGGCTGCATTTTTAGTCCTTCCTATATTACACGACTAGCTGTTACGAAGTAATATCCTCCTCCTGTCACATTTGATGTTATTACTCCTTTTCTAGAGTTTGCTGCGTGTATAAATTTTCCGCCACCTATATATATTCCTACGTGGCCTATTGTCTTGCTCTTACTTGAGCTTGAGAAACATACTATGTCTCCTACTTGTAAGTCCGCTTTGTTACTTACTTTTCTACCATTTGATGCCTGACCGCTTGAAGTACGTGATAAGGATACTCCAAAGTGTTTATATACGTATGATGTGAAACCTGAACAGTCAAATCCGCTTGGTGAACTTCCTCCATATACATATTTGCATCCTAGGTATTTTTTAGCATAAGCTACTACATCTGCTCCTGTAAAGTTTCCTGTAACCTTTGGTTCTGATGCTGCCTCTTTTGCAGTATTTGGTGTACTATCATTGTTTGATGTTCTTGTTACAGAACTTCTTGAGGTAGTCTCTGCTGGTTTGTCTGTGATATAATCTGTTGATACATATCCTGTATCACCGTCATACTCTATTTCTGCCCATCCGTCACTTTCATTTTTGATTATGACTTTTGCATTTCTTGTAAGTTTTTTGATTACTTCTCCTGATGTATTTGGTGTTTTTCTGAAGTTTACTGATGTTCCTGAAATGTATCCTATTTTTTGTGATGAAGTATTTTCATTATTATTATTTTCTTCAGGCTTTTGTTTTTCAACTTCTTTTTCTTTTATGCTGTCCGTTCTAACCCATCCTGCTTTTGCTCCTATTTTTACATAGGTCCACCCACTTATTTCGCTAATTATTTCTATTTCTTTTTCTGTTTCCAGTGTTTCAATTACTATTGAATTTATAAGTGGAGTTATATATAGCTTTTCTCCAGTTTCTAGTACTTTTTTTGTCTCTTTTGGTTCTGTCCCTTCATCTGGATTGCTATTTTCACTATTTTGGTTATTCTCTTCATTACTATTTAGTTCTTCTTGTTTTTGTTCCTCTTGCTCATCATTATCCTTATTTTGGTTTTCGCTAGCGGTATTATTAGCATTTGTTAATATACTAATATATTGCGCTGCTACATAGCCGACTTTATCTCCGGATTTTACTTTATACCATCCGTATTCTTCCCCTAATATTTCTACTTCATCATTTACTGATAAAAGTGCAATTGTTGAAGAATCAGTCGATGCTTCTTTCCTTAGTCTTAAAGTATCTGTTGTAACTTTTCCTGTTGACGCAAAACTACATATTGCTGTGCATAATAGAGTTGCTACTGTCAATAAGGATATTACTATACTTTTTTTCATAAATCATCTCCTACTTTTTCATCACACAAAGTTAATTATACTACTTTTTTATATTTTTGTCAAATTTTTGTAACATTTTCGTTAATATACAGTAATATTAGCAATTGCAGTTATTGTTTTTTATACTCGTTTCACTTCTTATCACACAGGCAAGCGTTTTGATAATTTTTTTAAAATTTCGTTGACGACAGCCCTTTGAGGCGGGGGTTCGACCCGCGAAAGCCTTGGAGGAAACAAATTCTAAAAAAACTTATCAAAAGGTAGCTTGTCGTTAATTTTAGCGATACACTTTAACAATCGCTTATTCTTTCAATTATTTCTTTGCATTTCTGAAAAAGCTCGTATTTGTCAATTCCATTTATTTGTCTATCTTCCATTACGATTTTTCCATCTATTATAGTATGGGATACATTACTCCCTTTAGTATTATATACCAAATTCGCAAATACCGTTCCAGCTGGATTTGTTATTTCAGTATTTTGTTCTATCAATATTATATCTGCTTTTTTACCTTTTTCTATACTTCCGTATTTCATCCTCTAATCCCAGTGCTTTTGCTCCATTTATCGTTGCCATTTGCAAAACTTCATAACTATCCATATTTTTTGAATTCTCAAATATACCCTTTTGCAATAATGCTGAAAATTTCATTTGTTCAAACATGTCTAAATTTGAGCCACTCCCTTGTCCATCTGTGCCAAGTGCTACATTAACTCCATGTTCTAGCATTTTTTGTACTTTTGCTACTCCACAACCTAGTCTTAGGTTACTTACTGGACAGTGTGCTACACTTATACCTAGTCTACTTATTTTTCTTATTTCATCATCTGTGAGTTTTACTGAATGTGCTAGTATTGTATGTGTATCTTCGAAATATTCTTCTAATATGTCTACTGGGCTTTCTACTCCGTAATTTCTTTTGATATCTTCTACTTCTTTTTGATTTTCACAAAAATGCATATGTATAGGATATTTATATGCTCTTGCAGATGCAACTAGTTTTCTTGTAGTGTCTCTTCCTGTTGTGTATAGTCCATGTAGTCCTACATTTAGTGTTATTGTGTCATATTTACCTTGGTAATTTTCTACTAGTTCTTCTAATTCTTTCATTCTCTCGCTTTGCATATCTGCTACATCGTTTACTGTTCTTGTTAATTGTAGTCTCATTCCTGTTTCTACTGCTGATCTTATTGTATCTTCTGCCATGAAGTATTGGTCATTTGCTGTAGTTGTTCCTGTGCTTATCATTTCTATGCATGATAGGAGTGAGGCATGGTATATATCTTCTCTTGTTAGTTTATCTTCCATTGTCCAAATTTTTTCAGTTAACCAGTCTTGGAGGGTATAACCATCTAATGTTTCTCTGAATATTGACATTGCTAGGTGGGTATGAGTATTTATTAGGCCTGGCATGCATATTTTTCCTCTTGCATCTATTATGTGTGCTCCTATTTCCGGAGTTATGTCTTGGGCTATTTGAGTTATTGTGCCGTTTTCTATGTATATACTCATATTTTCTTCTATTTCTGGTCTATCATACGCCATTGAAATTAAGGTACAATTTTTAATTAATATATCCATATGGGTCCCTCCTTTTTTGTTATTATATATTAGTAGAAATGTTTTGTCAATCTATTCTAGGTCTGCCGTGTAAAATGAATAAAAATAAAAAGTCCACTCGGGGCGTCGTTCTTCGTAAAAGCTTCTAAATGCATTTTATGGCACCCTTTCACAGGTATGTGAACTATTTCCATAAAATTACATTAAGAAGCTCTAACTCATCGCTCCTACATTCGCGAACTTTTTATTTTTATTCATTTTACACTACTCTACTGTTTAAATATTGAACACTAAGCTAATTCTACTACTGCTCCTGCTTCTGTGAATTTTGCTTTTAGTTCTTCTGCTTCTTCTTTTGCTACGTTTTCTTTTACTGTTTTTGGTGCTCCGTCTACTAGTTCTTTTGCTTCTTTTAGTCCTAATCCTGTTGCATCTCTTACTACTTTGATTACTTGGATTTTGTTTGATCCAGCGTCTTTTAGTACTACGTTGAATGATGATTTTTCTTCTGCTGCGGCAGCTCCTGCTGCTCCTCCAGCTGCTGGTGCTGCAGCTGCTACTGCAGATACTCCGTATTTTTCTTCTATTCCTTTTACTAATTCTGATAGTTCAACTACTGTTAAGCTATCGATTGTTTCTAATAACTCTTCTATTTTAGCCATTTTTAATTTCCTCCTAAATTTTTATTAATTTTCTTTTATGCATTTGCTGCACTTTCTTTTTGTATGCGAACTTGATCAATTGCAACTGCAAATTTTGATATTGTTCCAAGCAATCCTCCAGCAAGCATTCCGATAAGGGTTTCTCTTGATGGTAGTTTTGCTAATGTTATTATTTCTTCTGCAGTCATTACTTTGCCTTCTATTACTCCGCCTTTTATTTTGTAAAAGTCGTGGTCTTTTGTGTATTCGTAGATTGCTTTTGCAGGTTCTAGATAGTCTTCTTCACTGATGATTACTGCTGTTGGACCTTCTACTGCTGTGTCTAATCCTTCTATTTCACATTTTGCTAGAGCTCTTCTTGAAATGTTGTTTTTAATTATTGTGTATTCTGTATTTGATTTTCTAAGTTTTGCTCTTAATGCTGTTACGTCTTCTACATTTATGCCTCTATAATCTGTGAATAGTATTAGTTTTGCATTTTTCATTTTTTCTGCTAGTTTATTTACTTCTTCTTCTTTTTGTTTTACTATGTTTTGATTTGCCATTTTTTCACCTCCATCTTTTGAGCGGTGAGATATGAGAAGTGAGATGTGAGACATCTAATCTCTATATTTCAACCTATTTTTGTATAAGGGCTAGCGTTGTAAAGCCATAGGAGTATTTCCTCTTTTCCCTAATTTAAAATTTAAAACCTTGAATTTTGCTTTCCTAAGATTTTTTCGAGCAAAATTCAAGGTTTTGATTCCTCTTCTTTTTCCTCGGTAGGACTTATTGAAATGCCTACTGTCTTAGGAGTTTTCTATTTTTTTATTTTTGATCTATGAATACGCCTGGTCCCATTGTTGTTGTTACACTTACACTTCTTATATATTGTCCTTTTGCAGCTACTGGTTTTGCTTTTATGATTGCTTCCATTACTGTATTGTAGTTTTCTAGTAATTTGTCTGCTCCGAATGATACTTTTCCAAAGCCTAGGTGTATTATGTTTGTCTTGTCTAGTCTATATTCTACTTTTCCTGATTTGATGTCTGCTATTGCTTTTGCTACGTCCATTGTAACTGTTCCTGATTTTGGGTTTGGCATTAGTCCCTTTGGTCCTAATACTTTTCCTAGTCTTCCTACTACTCCCATCATATCAGGTGTTGCTACTATTACATCATAGTCAAACCAGTTTTCTTTCTCTATTTTTGGTATTAGTTCTTCTGCTCCTACATAGTCTGCTCCTGCTGATTTTGCTTCATCTGCTTTTGGTCCTTTTGCAAATACTAATACTTTTTGTGTTTTTCCTGTTCCGTTTGGTAATACTACTGTTCCTCTAACTTGTTGGTCTGCATGTTTTGAGTCTACTCCTAGTTTTACATGTAGTTCTACTGTTTCGTCAAATTTTGTTTTTGGGAATTTTTCTATTAGTTCTAATGCTTCTTTTGCTTCGTATTGTTTCCCTTTTTCAATTAGTTTTGATGCCTCTTGGTATCTTTTTCCTCTTTTCATTTTTCCTCCTTTGGTTTTAGCGAAATCTTTTAGATTTCTCCCAACTTTCAATTTTTATTTTCTTTTTGAGGTCTTTCCTCCGAAGTATGGACACTAGCATTTCTTAGCTCTTCGAACGTAATAAGTTAGAAATAAGTTATTCGTTAGCCTAATCCCCTACACTGTTGTAATTGTTTCTGAATTAACCTTCTACTACTACGCCCATTGAACGTGCTGTACCTTTTACCATGCTCATTGCTGCTTCTACACTTGCTGCGTTTAGGTCTTCTTGTTTTTGCTCAGCAATTGCTCTTACTTGTGCTTCTGTTATTTTTGCAACTTTATCTTTGTTTGGTTTACCAGAACCTTTTTCTATTTTTATTGCTTTTTTAATTAGTACAGCTACTGGTGGTACTTTTGTTATGAATTCAAAAGATTTATCAGTATATACTGTAATAACTACTGGTATTATCATTCCTGGTTGGTTTGCTGTTCTATCATTGAATTCTTTAACGAATTGCATGATATTTACTCCGCTTGAACCAAGTGCAGGTCCTACTGGTGGAGCTGGTGTTGCTTTTCCTGCTTCTATTTGTAGTTTGATTACTGTAGCTACTTCTTTTTGTGCCATTTTCTTGCACCTACCTTTCTTTATTTTTTATCTATTTGTTTTAGATTTTTTGTACTTGTGAGAATTCTAGTTCTGCTGGTGTTTCTCTTCCAAACATTGATACTAGAACTTTTACTTTTCCTTTTTCTTTATTTATTTCTTGTACTACTCCTATGAAGCCTTCTAGTGGTCCGTTTATGACTTTTACAGATTCGTTTACTTCGTAGTCTATTTTTATTGGCATTTCTTCAAATCCCATATTTCTAATTTCTTCCTCTGTAAGTGGTATTGGGTTAGTTCCTGAACCTACAAATCCTGTAACTCCTCTTGTGTTTCTAACTATGTACCACGTTTCATCTGTTACTATCATTTTTATTAAAACATATCCTGGGAAAACTTTTTTTAAGTTTGCTTTTCTTTTTCCATCTTTTATTTCTATTTGTTCTTCCATTGGAACTACTATTTCAAAGAAATAATCTTCTAGTTCTCTATTCTTAACCATTTTCTCTAGGTCTGTTTTTACTTTGTTTTCATAGCCTGAATACGTATGGATTACATACCATCTTGCGACAGAGTCTTCTTTTTGATGAGCCACTTTTATGCCTCCTTCATTATTTTATGGTTAGTCATTATTTTCTGTTTCGTTGTTTGTATTGTTTTCTTCGTTGTTTTCTGCGTTTTCGTTATTTTGGTTTTCGCCTTCTGTGCTTGTATTTTCATCTTCATTTGTTTTATTTTCATCTTCTACTGTTGCATTGTTTTCTTGTTTCACTTCGTTTTGTACCATTACTTTCAACTTGTCTATTCCGTAAGTGTTTAAAGCTTCAAAGGCTAAGTCTAATACAAACACTATTCCTGTTATAAGTAGTACTATTGCTATTATTATTATTGTACTATTTACAACTTGATTTCTTGTTGGCCAAATAACTTTTTTTAGTTCTGCTTTAAAGTCTTTCCAAAAATGTTTTTGTTTTTTATTTGTTTTTTCATTTTTTTCTGCTTTCGCCATTTTGCTTAGCACCTCCATTATTTAAAGTTATTTAGTCTCTTTATGTGTTGTACGTTTTTTGCAGTATTTACAATATTTTACTATTTCTAGTCTGTCTGTGTTATTTCTTTTGTTTTTTGATGTCATGTAATTTCTTCTTTTACATTCTGTACATTCTAATGTGATATTTTCTCTTGGACCTTTTGCTGCCATTAAAAACACCTCCGTAATCTTGGTTTATTTTATAGTCATTCATTTTAAGGTATGTAACCTCTATTTTTTGGGTTGCATAAGTTATCTGTAATTTTCTATTTTAAACAGTTAACTTAACGATGTGAACACGTATAACCTCAATACGTGTTCACTAATTTTATCATATTATTTTTAGTTTGTCAACACTTGCAGTTCTATTTTCCCTAAGTTTTTTATTTTTTTATCTTGCTTCATCACTATCAGCTGGTTCTTTTGCAAATGGATCACCTATATCTGTTTCTTCTGCGAATGGGTCACCAAACTTTGATCTTTCGTAGTCTCCTTCTCTTACAAGTTCTGCTTCTATATGTTCTACTTCTGGAGTAGGAATTTCTTCTCCCCCATTTATTTCTTTAGCAAAGTTTCTATGTGCTTGTCTTGAAGCCGAAACTTGTGTTTCTTTATAAGCTCGTTCTGCATCTGCTTCTATTAATCTTGCCTGTATTAAATCTCTTCTTGCTCGTTCTAGCCTATCATTAAGTGCTTCTTTTTCTTCTTTTTCTCTTTGTGTAACTTTGGCTTCAATGTCTCTCATTTCTTCATCTGTAAATACACCTAACATTTCTAAGTATGGCTTACGTTCTTCTAGTTGACTTACTGTCAAGCAATGCAATTGTTGGTTAATACTATTTTTCACTGCTTCATTGTAAGAACTATCTGCTGTTAAAATATATGCGTCATCCTTTTCTTTCTTTTCTGCAGTTACACGTTCTTCTAGCAATTCATACATTTCTTCCTCTGTATAATCTCCTTTTGCAATATACATTGCTGCTACCTGTTTGATATCTTCTAATTTCCTTGAAGGCAATTTGTCTTTTATTTTTTTAAGCTCTGGATTACGCTCATCAGCTTTTTGTATTATTTGTTTTATAGCATTTCTAGCATTTACTTCATAGTTTTTTATTTTTAACTCTATTGCTTGTATTCTTGACTCTGCAGATATACGTTGTCCTTTTGCCAATTTTAGGTCTTTTTCTTCTTCAGAAAGTCTTTCTGTTATTTCTTCTACTTTTTTCGCATTTCTTTTTTCCATCCATCTTGCTAAACCTGGTAAAATTTTTGCAATTATTTTATGTTTTTCTGACCATGTTTTTGGCACATCTGGCATTTTCTCTTCATCATCGTGTTCTTCTTCATCATGCTCTTCATCATCGTGTTCTTCTTCATCATGCTCTTCTTCATCATGCTCTTCTTCATCGTGTTCATCATCATGTTCTTCATGTGGTTCTTGTTCTGGTTCGACATTTGTAGCTATACCTTGTCCTCTTCCAGTATTCTTATCTTTATCTTTATTTTGGTCGTCTTTTTTTGCTGGTGTTTGTTCCCATTTTGCATCTGGTTTTTCTACTTTTGTTCCTACTAAATCACTTATATCTTTGCTTTCCATGTCTCCGATTTCTGTCCATAGTTTAAATTTTAATATTGTGTCCCATGGGTGTTCTAATTTTGCTTGACTTTCTTTTTTTACATTTAGTTCTTGTACTGCTAATGCCAATTTTGTTTCATATTCTCCTACCGCATCTATAGCTTTTTTCCAATCTTCTGGCGTTCCAAGTGCTGCCATTTCTTCTTCTTTTTCTGATATTTCTTCTTCAAGCCCTTCTAATACTTTTGTTTTTCTTCCTTTTGCTTTTGCTTCATTTAGCTCAGATTCCAGTTCTCCAATTTGTGCTTCTATCTCTTTTGCCTTTTCTTCTGCTTCTCTTGCTTTGTCTGCTGCTTTCTGTGCTGCATTTAAAAGTTTTTCTTGAGCATCAACTGTTCTTCTTGCATCATTTGTTTCTTGGGCTGATTTTTCTTGGGCTGATTTTATTGCTTGCATTGTTGCTTTGACTCTAGGAAAATATTCTAATAGTTCTGCTTCATTTTCTAGTCTTGTACCGATAAGGCTTATTTCATCTAGTTCATCACTAATTTTTGCTATTTCTTTAGCATTTTTCTTAATTTCTTCTTCGCTTCTATCTCTATCTCCCTTCTTGGCTTGCATTCTTCTATGCATCTTGGCTGTTCTAGTATTTACTTCTGTTAATGCTTCTCTTATTTCTGCAATCCTTGCTTGCATGTCTGTTTCTGATATTTGTTCCAATTTTTCATATAGGTCTTTAAGTAGTATATTTCTTGGTATCATGTTATTTTCAGCTATTTCTTTGTAACTTTTTTTGTTTGGCATTTTTTTATCCTCCTCATAACTATCTTTTTAGTTATAATTATCCTAATTTATCATACAATTTAATTATACGACTTTTGTAAACTTTTGTCAAGCACTTTTTATGTTAATTGATTGCAAGGCTCTTTCTGCTAACTGGGTATAGCGTTCTTTTTTGTCTTTTATTCTTGTTTCTAGTTCTGGAAGTATGCCAAAATTTGCGTTCATTGGCTGGAATTTGTCGTTTTCTGTGCTTATGTAGTCTGCTAATGCTCCTATCATTGTTTCTTTCGGAAATGTTGTTTTGGTATCTTCTTTTATTTTTGATATAATGTTTAAGCCGTACTAGCATTCCGTGAGGATATACTTTCTACATATCCTTCTACTCCTGTTATTTGTCCTGCGAAGTATATTTTTGAATTTGATTTTAGGTTATAAGTGTTATCTAAGAGTTTTGGGGAGTTTATGTATGTGTTTCTGTGCATTACTCCATATTTTACAAATTCTGCGTCTTTTAGCCCTGGTATTTTGCTGAATACTCTTTTTTGTTCTCCAAATTTTAGGTTTGTTTGAAATCCGACTATATTATATAGATTTCCTTCTCTATTGTCTTGTCTTAGTTGTACTATGGCATATGGCCTTTCTCCTGTTCTTGAGTCTCTAAATCCTACTGGCTTTAGTGGTCCAAATCTTAGAGTATCTATTCCTCTTTTGGCCATTACTTCTACTGGCATACAGCCTTCAAATATTTCTCTTTTTTCAAAGCTGTGTAATTTTACTACTTCTGCATTTACTAATTCCTGCCAAAATTCTTCATATTCTGCTTTGTTCATTGGAAGATTTATGTAACAAGCTTCTCCTTTGTCATATCTATCTCCTAAGAAACCTATTTGCATGTCTATTGTGTCTTTTTCTATTATTGGAGCTGCTGCATCGTAAAAATGTAGTTTATCTTCACCTGTGAGTTCTCCTATCTCTTTGCTTAGTTTATCTGTGGTTAATGGACCTGTTGCAATGACTACATATTTACTTTGTTCTATTATTTCTTTTAGGTGTATGTCTTTTCCGTATTTCTTCTGATTTTATTTCTATATTGGGTTGTTCTTTTAATTTTTTAGTTACTAGTTCTGCATATTTTTCTCTATCTACTGCTAAAGCTTGTCCTGCTGGTACTGAGGTTTCGTCTGCACATTTTATTAATAGGCTTTCTAAAATTCTTAGCTCCTCTTTTAGTAATCCGCATGCATTTGTTTTTAGGTTTGATTTGAATGAGTTGCTACATACTATTTCTGCAAAATTTGGATTTTCATGGGCTGGTGTGTATTTTTTTGGTTTCATTTCATATAGTGTTACTTTTATTCCTGCTTTTGCTATTTGATAGGCTGTTTCTGAGCCAGCCAGTCCTGCTCCTATTATTGATATCATTTTTTCCCTTCTTTCCTTATATATATTATGTTGTTTTTTGTGTAAAAGCGTGTTATAATATAGCTAGATTATGTCAAGTACATTTAAAACGGAGGTTTTTCTAATGCGTGATTTTTTGACATTTGTGTTCTACATCCTATTGGCTATCGCTATCCCTGTCGCTGTTTATTTGCTCCTCTGTGCTGAATGGTGGGTTTCTATAATTTTTATTATAGTTGCCTCAGTTGTGCTCTTTGTAGTAAAAATGTTTACTTAAGAAGAGCAAAGTCGCTTGCCCCCTTTGGGCAGGCGACTTTATTTATTTTTTATTATTCTAGTACGTATTTTTTGATTAAGTATATGCCTCCTACGAAGATTGCTAGAAGTACTGTTGTTAGTCCTAGGTACATTGGTGTTGAACCTGTTTTTACTGATAGGATTACTGGTGCTTCGTCTATATCGTCTTCGCCTGGTTTCTTGTTGTCTGGTGTTGAGTCTATGTCTGGTATATCGTAATCATTTTTGTCTTGGCTAATTTCTGCTAGGTTTATTTTTTCTCCTAAGTTCTTTTCGCCATTTATCCATGTTAGTACTATTTCTACTTCTGCATAGCCTCCTTTTTCTTTAAGTAATGTGTTTTTTAGTTTATCTGTTACTACTATATTTTTTTCTCCTTCGACTTTTTTCCAGTCTGGATTGTCTTCTTGTTTAAATTCTAGTCCTTCTGGTATATAGTCTTTTACTTCTGTTGCATATCCTGGAATTTCTCCTTCGTTTGTAACTCTTATTGTGTATATGAATTTGATGTTTACTGTCTTTATATCTTTTACTGTTAATTCTGGCACTTTGTATGGTGCTTCGCCTTTTGCTGTTTCTACTGTATGTCCTGTATCTTTTATTACTGTTTGTCCATCTTGTGTTATTTTTGTTTTTGCTACCCATTTTAATAGGCTTAAATCGAAGATTGGTTCCACTTTTACTTTTTCGAAGTCGTCATCGTCTTCTTGTCCTGGTATATATGTTTTTTCTTCTTCATCGTCTTTATATGTTGGTCTGTTTTTGTCGTCTGGTAGTTTGAAGTTGTCGTCTGGTCTTGAGTCTCTGTCTTCTTCTATTTCATTTCCGTCTTTATCTGTCATTTCTGTAATCTGTGCTAAGTTTGTAAGTATATCATTTCCTAGTGCTTTTTCGTCTACTTTACATACGATTTCTACATCTATATAGTCTAAAATTTGTGTTCCTTTGTATGAACGTATTAGTTTTCCTGTTTCTCTGTCTTTGTATACTTCGTCTCCTGCCTCGTTTTCCTCTGCTGTTATTGTTGTTACAACTTGTCTTGTTTGACTGTCGTATTTCCAACCATATTTTTTGTTGATTTCATTATCTGGTTGATAGATTAGGTTATTTGGCAAGTAGTCTGTTATTTCACTAACATATGCATCTATTTCTCCTTCATTATATACTCTTATTGTATATGTGATTAGACTTCCTCTCTTGACTGTTATTGGAGTTTTAGTGTGATCATACTCTGCTGTTGTTCCATTGTATGTATCTAATGGTCCTGTTTTTACGATTGGTTCACGTGAGTCTTTACCTTCTAGTTTTTTTCCATCTACTGCTGAGATGTATTTTCTTAAACTTAGGTCTACTTCTGGTACTACTACTAGTACTTTTTCGAAGTCGTCATCGTCTTGTTGTCCTGGTACATATGGTTTTTCTATTTCTTCATCTTTATAATTTGGTAGGTCTTTATCATTTGGTACTTTTACATTTCCTGGTGTTGAGTCTTTGTCTTTGTCTACTGGTCTATCATATTCGTCTCTTTCTTCTGTAATCTCTGCGATGTTTGTTAGTTTTATTGATTCTGCTACTTTTTGGATTTGGCAGTGAATTTCTATGTCTATATAGCTTAGTGTGTCTGTTTTCTTGTCATATGCTGGTATTATTACGTCTTTTAGTTTTTCTCCTATGCAAGCTTTGTTTGTTTTTCCACCTACATTTGTTACTAGGCATTTGTCTGTTGTTACTACTGTATTATATTCTTTTCCTAGTGTTTCACTCCACCAGTCTGCATTTAGGTCTGTTCCAAATGGTACATATTTTAAGTTTTTGGCTATATAGTCTGTTATTTCTACTGCTTTTCCGTCTACTTCTCCTTCATTATATATTCTTAATGTATATGTTACTATGTCACCTATTTGTGTTTTTATTGGCTCTTTACTGTGATTATAGATTGCTGTTGTTGCTGAACCTGCTCTTAGTCCACTTGTGTTTACTCTTGGTGCTCTATCATATTTGACATCTCCTATTGCTGATATAAATTTTCTAAGTGCTAAGTCTATTATTGGTTTTTCTATTATTACTTTATCAAAGTCATCATCGTCTTCTTGTCCTGGTACATAGTATGGTTTTGTTGTATCTGTTGGCATTTTATTATCACTATATGTTGGTTTTTGTGCTTCTGTTGGTTCTACAAATCCATTTATTGCTGAGTCTTTACTTGATACTGAGTCTCTATCTTTTACTGTTTGGTTATTTTCATCTTTTATTTCTGTAACTTGTGCTATATTAGTTATTGCTGTTTCATATGGTGCTGTTTTCATTACTCTTCCTGATATTTGAATGTCTACATAGCTTAGTGTATATGCTTCTGCTGTATCTTTTTTTGCTTCATTATATTTAGCAGCTGGTATTAGGATTTCTCCTAGTGTTTTTCCTCTTAGTTCTGAATACTTTAGTTCTCCTCCTGCTCCTGTTATTTTACAATATGGTGTGGTTGTTGCAGTAGCTCCGTTTTCGTCTTGTAGCCAGTAACCGCCTATGTCTTCTCCATATGGTATATATTCTATGTATGATGGTAAGTAGTCTGTGATTTCTTTTATGTATGTATCTATATCACCTTCGTTATATACTCTTATTGTGTATGTTACTACATCTCCTATTTTTACTGATAGTGGTTTCTTTGGATGATTGTAGATTGCTGTAGTTTGTAAATTATTGTTTATTACTTTGTTTAGATTTCTTGTATCTACTTTTGGTGCTCTTACTGCGTCTCCTACTAGTTCTACTCCGTTTATTGCTGAGATATATTTTCTAAGTGCGATATCCGCTTCTGGATTTTTCTCTTTTACTTGTACTATTGGTTGTTCTCTTGCTGCATCTTCTCCTAGATATACTATTATTTCTCTTTTTGGATTATATAGTCCGTTGCTTGTTGTTGCTGGTGCTTTTTTTGCATCTGTTATTAGTTTAAGATATAGTTGTGCTGCTGCTTGTTGTCTGAATGTTCCATAGCTTTCTGTTGTGTTATATATGTCTGAGAATAATTTGTATTGACCATTTGTATCATATATTCCACCTTCTATATCTAAATATATTGGTTTTATTGTCTCTGAGTGGTAGGCTACTTCATCACTGTTTGTAAAATACCAAATTGCCATTTGTTGGATTGCTGCTATATCTGCTCTTGTCAATACATTTTCTTTCATAGTTGCTAGATTTAGACTTGTACCTGTAATTCCTGCTCCTGTGTTATTGTTGTATCCTGCATATTTTATTAGGTAGTCTATGTATTCTTGCTCACTTGCTCCTTCTAATAGCATATTGTCTAATATCCACATTACTGAGTTGAAGTTTGCTTTATTATTGAATATTGTTGTTTCTGAATGTAGGTTTGCAAGATAGTTTTTTACTGTTTCATATTCTTTTATCATGTTATATTCTTGGTTATATAGCACAGGGTCTGGATTATAGTTTGTACCTCCTAAGTCTTGTGTGAAACCTAATCCTGCTCTTAGACAATATAGGTCTTGTGCTGTATTGGTTTCTGTTTTGTCTGTGGCTGATCTACATGTTACTAGGTTCCAAACATTTTTGGTACTAGCTTTATCTAGTCCAAATTGATGTGCATATTTTGCTGTGTATTCCCTTTCTACTTCTTCTCCTGTATCTGGATTTGTTACTTTATATTTTACTGTTGCAGTTCTATCTGGTGTTATCTTTACATATCCTAGATTTGAGATTGCTGCTTTTGATGTATTTAGGAATGCTAATGCAATGCTTAAAAATGCAAATACTAGTATCCCTGTGATTAGTTTTCTCGTCTTCATACTTTACCACCTTTTTTACTTTCTAATATTCTTATATTATATTTTACATTGTTTATAAATAAAGTCAATAGTAGATTTTGGCAATTTTTTAGTCTCAAAAAAATTGTGCAAAATGGCTCTACGGATAGAGTTTTTGCGAACTTTACTTTTTTTATTACAATTATATTACAATTATACAACATTTTTGTGACAATTTCAATATATTATGTTTATTTTTTTGAAAAGTCTTATTTACGTAGTTTTTAATCTTATACGATTTTTATTTATTTTATTGTCATTTTTTATTAGTATCTTGCATATTATATATTACACTTTGAAATTTGACCTTTGGTTTGTTATTTTTTGCTTGACATTTTTGCTTATTTTTGGTATTATTATTAGGCAATCGTTATGCAGGTATAGTTTAGTGGTAAAACATAACCTTGCCAAGGTTAAGTTACGGGTCCGATTCCCGTTACCTGCTCCATTTTTTGTTTACAGCAATAGTACCAAATTATGAGGCTGTTTACGAGTGGAGAATTACAGTTTTAGTATACTAATATCATATCTGGCGATATGGCCAAGTGGTAAGGCATGAGTCTGCAAAACTCTGATCCCCGGTTCGAATCCGGGTGTCGCCTCCAATATCTAGGTGTTATGTAATTTTAAACAGTGTTATATAATACCTGTAAGTCCCTAGAAATAGGGATTTTTATTTTTTACTTTTTATGGTGTGTTATATAAAATTAAAATATCTGGGTTAAAATTGGGTTAAAATGAAAAATAAAATGGGTTAAATTTGGGTTAAAAAAATAGTTAAAATAAAAAATAGTAAAATCAGCTTATACCAACTGTTTTACTATTTTAATTTTAAAAAATTATATTATTATTTTTATAATAATTGTGTAATTTATCTAGTTCATCATCTTTAAACCTTTTTAAGATATGAGCATAAGTTTCTAAAACCTGTTCAATATTATCTCCTATAATATCAGCAATGATTTCTATGTTCATACCGAGCCTCTAAACACCTTGTAACAAAGGAATGACGAGCTTGGTGGATATGACAGCCTTTGGTGTTATCTTCTTGTATATGTAATTCTCTGCATATTCTTTTGAAAGTATCTGTTATTTGATGATGTGTTAAGAAACTCCCATTATCATTACAAAATAGAAAATGCTGTTTGTTATTAGGATTATTTTTTGAGTGTTCAATTTGTTCTTTTATTATCTTTTCAATGACATCATCATTAGCAACATTAAAACTTATATCTATATATGGAGGTAGACCTTTTCTAATTCTTTTTTTTGAGTTCTTTGTACCATTTTTTAAAACTGGCTTGTTATGTTCTGTAGATATTGTTTTTGATATTCTAAAATATTTCTTTTCAAAGTTTATATCGCTTGTGTAGTGCTTTTTATCATATCCAATTTGTAATGCTAATAATTCTCCAATTCTTTGACCTGTAGCAAATGCAAGTTTTACAACATTTCTAAAAGTAATACTATCCATTCCTGACCTTATATCTGTTAAGTTATCGTATGTATTTATATAATTCATAAAAAGATTTTGCTCATCTAGTTCAAATGGTCTAGCATTTTTCACAGGTAATGAACTTGTAACTTTAATTAAGGTTTCGCAAGGGTTAATTGATACAAGATGATTGATTATTGCAAACTTATATCCTGACTTTATTTCATCTGTTTGTTTATCTATTTCACTTTGAGAATAAGAATCTTTTAAATCGTTCAAATAATCTTGTATTTCATCTGTTGAGATTTTTTGTATTTTTTTATCTGCTAAACCGTATTTCCTCATTTTATCTCTAATTGCTCTATTTCTATCATCTGTACTTGGTGCTATTGCATTAGCCTGTAAATTCTTTGTATTTTTCTGTTCAAGCACCTCATATAAAGTAGTGGTGTTTGTTTCTATAAATCCACCATTTTGAGCTTGAATAATACTATTTTGAGCTTCTTCTTGTTTATCATATCTGCCTAAATATTTCCTCTTTTTTCCTCCTTTAGATGATGTCAAAGCTGTATGTGGAGCATAAACATAGAATCTATCACAGTCCTTTCCTTTACATTCCAAGCACTTTTTACATTTTTTTGTACCCTCTCTGTTATTGCAAATACTTCTATCTTCACAAACACTACATATCTTACACATTTTAGATAAACGATTTTCTTTTCTATCTATTTTTTGTATCTTTACTGTTACAGTTCCAGTTCCTTTTCTTCCTTGTGTTTTTGTATCCTTTTTTGGACGACCTACCATAAAATAAAACCTCCTTAAAATATTTATTTTTCAAATACTTTAAGAAAGATTTTGTTGATTTATTGCTTTTTGTTATATTTTTTGATACAATAAATATATAAGGTAACAAATGCTTTCTTATAAGTATTTGGACTAAAAGGGAATGTAAAACTGTTTGGCGATGGGTTTACATTCTCTTATTATTTATAATTTAATTATATAATCGTGTTGAAATTACAAATCCTATATACATTTTTTTAAATTCTTCTAATTCAAAAAATTGTATATCATTGGTAGTATTAAAATATTTAATAGCAACAGTATTACTGTCAATATAAATTCTGCCTATATCATAAATTGTTTTGTTCTTAAAGCAGACATCTTGACCATTAGTGAATATATCTGATTTTTGTATTATAACAATATTACCTTTTTCATATTTAGGGTTCATTTTCTCATTTTCTATTCGTATTGCAATAAATTTATCTTCTTCTTCAAATGGATTTTTTAATATAGTTGTTTCTGACTTATGATAAAGTGTATATTGTGAGATTACAGGTAAAAAGGAATTTAGTTGTAATTCGTCATATAGCATTGAATTTATTACTTGAACTATGCTTTCTTTATGCTCTTGTATAAACTTATCTTCTTTTTCTATATTGTACATAAAGAAATTATTAAAACATACACCATTAGCAAACTGCAATATAACCTTTATAATTTCTTTTGTTTCTCTTTTTACTTTCAATTTTCTAAGTTCAAGATATTGTCGATTTTCTACTATTGCAATTGTTTCCTTTTTTATTTCTGAAAATGTTTTTTTATCTGTTTTATATTGAAGGAATACAAATATAATACTATTTTTTAATTTGCTAAAATTAATTTCGTTTGTTCCCATTAATTCTGATATTGATATATTAAATAAAGAACATAATTGTAATTTTATTGAATCTTTTACATTTCTTTTATCTGTTTCTATCATTCCAACTGTACTAACAGAAACATTAAGTTTCCTAGCCAATTCTTCTTGACTCCAACCTAATTCTTTTCTATATTTTTGAATATTTTCTCCTATGGTCATATAATACCTCCTTTATCAAGTATATGGATATTATATCATATTTTAAATTATTTGTCAATTATTATAGTGAGAAAAAAATAAAAGCGAATTTGTGATAAAAGGATTGACAAGATGTTGTTTTTGTGATATGATAGTTATCACAGTTACAAAGTGATGCTGAATTTCAAGGTGAACAGCAGGACTTTCTTTGAAATTGTAGAAAGGAGGATAACTTGGAAGAAACACAGAATTTAACAGAAATATTAACGGTCAAGCAAGTTCAAGAAAATTTGCATATTGGAAGAAACAAAGCATATGAAGTTTTTGCAAGAGAAGACTTTCCTGCTTTGAAAATTGGTCGCAAATTTCGGTGTAGATAAAGTAGCTTTTGAACAGTGGAAAAAGTCAAGAAGAGATTAGAACTAATTAAGATAATAATCGTATTAGAAATGAAAGGAAGTGGTAAAAATGCAATTTAATGACGTAAATAATTCTGTGAGAATTGCCTCGCTTTCAAAGATTTGTGTTAAATATCTTTGGCAAGTTAAAGAAAGCAACGAGGCAAAAAAGAAAAAAGCAAAGATAAAAATATCAATGCTCTTTCCTTTAAAGTAAGCAGTGTGCTCACATAAAATTCCTAAATTAATTGTAGCACATTTCTTTCTTTAAAGCAAGTGAACGAAGAAAGGAAATTTTTATGAAAAAATTAAAAGAAGAGATTAAAGAAATAGTTAATCATACTATCAAAGAAAATAATTGGGATAGTTTAGTAAGTAAAAAATATGGAGAATTTTTTACTCCAACGGAATTATCAATACATATTATCTTTAATGATAAAAAAATTACAGGTACAGAAGTAAACGATATACTGGAAGAATTACATTTTTTTGAAAGAGTTGACGAAAAAATAATCTTAACAGAAGAAGGTAAGGAATATGGTAGATATGCTATTGCAATACATTTATCAGATAATAAGCCTATTATAACAGATAAAGGATATGCAAAGTATAGAATGGAAGTAGTAGATATAATAAATCAATTTATATCAGAAAATCCACAATTCTTAATTAAGAAAAGAGAAGAAAGAAATCAAAAGAAGAAAGAAACAAGAGAAAAAAATAAAAAACTAAAAGAAGAAAACAAGGAGGAACTTGCAAATGGCAAAGAAGAATAATAATGTAGAAGAACCTAAACAAATACAAACAGAAGGAAAAACAACAATAGAAACATACACAAAAGAAATAGAAAAGTTAGAGGCGTCAAAGCTAGACGCTTCTAGCAACTACAAAAAAGCTGAAGAAATTTTGTTAAAAATAGTGAAAGATGAACAAGTATCATCAGAAGAAAAAGCAAAACTACTTGATAAAGCATACAAACAACTACTTTTAACTGATGAACAAAGATTAATGTTAAATGATGTATATATAGCAGAATATTCAAAGACAAAACAATTTAAAGATAAACAAATAGAAATCATTATGGAAAGTATGGCTGATGATGACGGTACAATAACACCTATAATACCTTCTATGGACTACACTAAGGAATATGGCTTAAGTTATATGGCACTAAAAAAAGATAAAAGTGGAAAGTTTGAACAATACTTTGTTTCATCTAAAAAAGAAATATGTGAGTATAAAGACTGCGAAAAAGTGGGAATATATCTTAAACATCAAAACAATTCTAGTGCTTTTAGTATGAGGGCATATATGAGGTTTTATAATGGAGAAGACAATGTATCTGCTGGAAATGTATTTAAGACTTTAAAACAACAACTACAAAAATATATAATTTTTCCATATACTGAACTTCATGATATAGTATCCTTATGGATTATGCACACATATATCTATTGCATATTTCGATATGTACCATATATTTGGCTTAATGCAGAAGCTGGAAGTGGAAAGTCAAATGTAATAGATGTAGTAATGAGTTTTTCATTTAATGGAGATACTAATGTTGGTGGCACACCAGCAATAGTATATAGAACAATAGACAATAATGGTTCAACCTTATTTTTAGATGAGTTTGAGGATATGACAGGTGAGGAAAAAGGGCTAATACTAGCAATATTAAAAGCTGGGTTTAAAAATGGTGCAACAGTTAAAAGATGTTCTAGTGATAATTATAAACCAGAGTCTTTTAGTGCATTTTCACCTAAGATATTTGCTGGAATTACTGATATTGATAGTGTTCTTCTATCTCGTTGTATTAAAATTAATATGCAAAGAGCAAAAGATGTATCAAGCCTTACTGAATTTATTAGCAACGACCCTGATTTCATACAAGAATGCAATAAGATAAAAAATGATTTACATATCTTTGGTTTGAAATATGTAGATGAAGTTATTAATCTATATAAAGATAAAGAACTGCTTGCACTAGAAAAAGATTATACACCAAGAGAAAAAGACTTGTGGAAACCTTTACTAGCAATATCAAAGATAGTAGATAAAGAAGAAAATACAGCAACAGAAAATTCAATAATTAGTTATTCAAAGATTCTTCACGAAGAATTAATTAAAGCAAAATTTTCGGAGTTAAAGCCTAGATTACTTCTTTTCTTATCAGAATACATAGATGATAGAAATGATTTATTATATGAAAACTGGTATAGAATTGACGAATTATATTATGATTTGAAGGATACTGGAGATTTTCCTGAGATAAAAGGTTCAGAAAGTATTGGAAAGTATATGTCAGGCTTTGGATTTGAAAAAGAAGTAAAAAGGATACCTTCTTCTGGTGTAATTGTAAGAGATAAGAAAAGAACAGGGTATATCATTACAAAAGAAAAACTAGATGAAGTAAAGAAAAAGTTTGGGTTTGATATGTTGTAGATAAGATAGTAAAAATATCTTGGAACTCTATAACTATTGCAAATACTGAAATAGAAAAGATAAGGATAAGGTAATAAGTTATTTTAGGAAGGGTAGGAATAATATATTTAGCAAATAACCAACCTTAAAATAAAACAAATATTCCTACACACCTTCCTATTTTACCTTTTCAACCTATCCATAACTTCATTTAATCAATAATGATAAATATATCCAAAGGACAAGATATTTTTCATAACTTGACTTTAGCTTGGAAATCGTAAAAATAAAGAAAGGAATTGAAAATTATATGGAAAATTTATTTTATTATTTAAGAAATCACTATGGATTTACTTATATACCAATAAAAGTACAAGAAACATTAAGAGAACTCAATAATGGTACAAATAATAAATATTTAGGAATAACAATATCTTATGATAAAATGTGTAGTATGTTAAAATATTACCAAAGAGAGTTATTTGAATTATACAAAAGAAATGTAGATCGTGGCAAGTGTAAAGAAAAAACTCAAAGAATGTTATATGATATAAGAGTTATGGTGGACTGGCTTGAAAAATATGATAATAGACCTGAAGTTCGTTATTATAATGCAACACATAGTAAAGCAATTGACGGTGGAGAAGCAATATTTGATAATTCAAAATTTATAGGCGAATGGCATTATAGAAATCTAAGAAAACAAGGCGAGAAACTGGCAAAAGAAGCTGAACAAGTAAAAAGACTTTTAGCAGAAACAGAAGATGATTGGGGTGAAGAAATGGAATTAAAAGAAGATGATGATAAATAAATTAAGTAAGGTTGTGAGTTAAAATTCACAACCTTACTTAATCTAGGAGCGTACCACCTTAAAAATGCTTATTTTTCAAGATATTTTACAATTTTTTATCTAAAATTTATCTAAAATATTGAAATATCAATA
>JAAVZW010000053.1 GCA_022791835.1 Clostridia bacterium
GGTAGTGATAAAAATAGAACTACCAAAGCAAAAGAAATTGCAAAAAATAACTCATCAGGGACAACTTCTTTTTCTAATAATGCAATTCAAAATGCTACACAGTTATCAAAAGTTAATAAACACAATTTGCGTGATTATGATAATAATAAAAAATTGATAAATGTAATTTATGGAACAAATAATTTATATAATGATGTGCAAAAATTATATCTTCAAGAATTTGAACAATCAAGACTTGAATATAACGAAAAGCAAACTCGTGAAGATAGGAAAATTCACAACTATTTCAAGCATATATCAGAGAGCAAACTTTGGGACTTAGCTTGTGAATTTATAATTGAACTTGGAGATATGGACTTTTGGGAAAATAAGACACAAGAATATCGCTATAAAATGGTACAAGTTTATAAAGAGCAAGTACAAGACTTAATGCAAGTTGTACCAGAGTTCAAAGTTGCAAATGCAGTTATTCATTTTGACGAGACCTCCCCTCATCTTCATTTAGTAGGACTTCCTATAAGTGATAATAATAAACGAGGTATGAAAAAGCAAGTTGCAAAATCAAAAATATTTACAAAGGAATCTCTAAAAAAAGTACAAGACGAAATGCGAACACGTTGTATAAAATCATACAACAAGACTTATGAAAAATCTTCTACACTAAAACAAAAGCAAAAAGGCAGAAATCAAGATATACACGTAAAGGATATGTCAGATTATAGGCAAATAAAACGAGAGCAACTTCAAAACGCAAAAAGACTAGAGCAAGCAAACAATAAGTCCAAAAATCTTGATAACAACGCAGATAAAGTAAATACCATACTACAAGAATTAAAGCCATCTAAACTTAACAAAAATAATATGCTTATTTCAAACGAGAACGTCGCAGAGATTAAAAAACTAACTGAAGAAATAAAAGATACAACGCAGTCAGTTAGAAGTGTAAATGACTTAAATATGGCAATTAAAGATTTTGAGCATACTATATTTGATACAATACGAGAGGTTTGTTCTCTAAAATATCAAGTCGAGCAAAAAGACCAAGAAATAAGCTACTTGAAAAAGGAATTATCAGCAAAGGACAAAATTATTAACAAACTACGAGCTGAAAAAGACAAATTAAAAGAACAGTTGCAGAAATTCAAAGGCTTTTGGTATGGTCTTATGAAAAGATTTCAAAGTAAACTTGGCTTTGATAAAGACAAGCATTACAAGTATGTTACAGATGACCTTTATAATAACGGAGTATTTGATAAGCACGAAAAAGAAATTGCAACAGATTTTTCAAAAAAGGTCAAAACACTAGATGAAATCAATATTTTAAAGGCTAAAAGAAAAAATGATAATGATTTTAAAGGAGTTTGATATTATATGAGTGAAGAAGTAAAATTTGCAATAGATATAATTAAAAATTTGTATCTTTTTATTTGATTGACAAATGCTATATAACATTGTATAATATTTATTATGTCAAATATGATGATGTAGAATTATTTCCAGCGAAAATTATCAAAGGAGGATTTAACTATGCGGCTCATTAAGAGAGGAAACTATGTACCAAAAGCACAAATAAAATGTACACATTGTGGTAGTATCCTTGAAATTACACGTGATGACCTAATAAGAAGTCCGCGTTATCTGGGAGGCTACGATAGCTTTGTTAAATGTTGCGTATGCAATACCGAAACTAATGTATCAGAAGAAATCGTAGAACATTTATACAAATAATCTAACCTCAGGCAAAAATGCATAAAACTCTAAAAGGTTTTATGTATTTTTGCTATATATTTTTATTTGCCTATTGCAAAGTATAAAATGTTATGTTACTATATAGGTACAGTCAAAAAAACTCCACTCTGTATATACGATTTCAGCAATCAGTTGTGGAGACTGTATTTAAGAGTTAGAATTTATATTTTTTTGCCTACTAGATTTCGCATACGTGTCTAGTAAAGGCTCCAAGAAAGATAGATTTTAAAAAATTAGCTTTCTTTATTTTTTTATAAGGTCTCTTGGCTATTTAACCAAGAGACCTATAGACATTATTCAATTTTAGCTTTTTTCTTTGTACTCACTAAGAGTTTGAATCACTTTATCAAATCTTTCGGTGTATTCTTCAGGAAGAAACTTTTCACGGAGTAAATCCAAAAAAACATAGTCAACTTCTACTGGTTCAAAGGAATCACCGACACGGGCAATATCTAATTCTCCATAAGATTCAACATTTAGCCTAACAGATATAGCTGAGACATCTTGATATCCATAACTTGATGAGCCCCAACTTCCAAAATTAACACTTTTTACAGTTGATTCATTTAACCAAATTATTGTGGGTTTGGGAAGTGTAAAATTGCTATCTGCAATATTAAACCCAAACCCTTCATAAGGATACCAAGGAAGTGGGGAAGCATCACGGTAAGATGCTAAACCATAATTTCCTTCAAAGTTTTGAAAAACATAGCCATCATAATTAAGAGAAGGAATTATTCTGATACAATTATTGGTTAAAACTGTATAGTCAAGTTTTCGTTGGCCCGATGAAGTCGTATAACTCTGAATTAGAATCAACTGATTATCTGTGCTTATATATGGGTTCCCAATTACTTCATAAAAGTTACTTCCTAGTGATATTTTAGCAGGAACTGGTATTTGCTTTTCACAGACCATATTATCATTTACCCAAAACTGCAAAAGATTATCTTTTAATGTTAAAGCTTGTTGATTTCCATCATAAGTCTGAGAGACTTCAATAATAAAAACGTCATCAGGAAGTTTAAAAGATGAACAAGGAACTTCTTTAATAGGTCCTTCTAATTCCTGGTGTTCAATAATCATTTCCATTTGTTCTTGACTTTCTTCCGAAACTTGTGAGGTTTCGCTAGGTTCTTCTAATACTTGTACTTGAAGCTCGTTTTTGGGTTCTTCTTGAGGCTCTTCATTAGTAGTTTGACATGCAGTTAAAAATACACAAAACAGTATGATTGCGAGAATGTAAACCTTGTTAAAAAATTTTCTCATGTTGAGTTCCCTTTCTGTTTGTGGATTGACATTTTTTTATTTAATTTGCTAAAATTGTAATTTCTGCCCTCCTTTTACTTTAGATAGTTAAAAAAACAAACTATCATTCCAAATGATAAAACAATAAACATTATACATCAAATTAACATAAATGTAAATAGATTTGCATAAAATAATGGTAAAGTGATAGCAGTAGCAAAAGTTTTTATATTCTGTGAAAGTATGCACACAGTATGTAATTAATGTAGAAGATACTTCAGCTTACAACCTATAAGAATATTGCTCTATTACATATTATTAATATCTAAAAATACATACTTTTCACAAAAAAACATATAATAAATTTAATCTTTTTGTAAAATAACCCCAAGAAGGCTTGATTTTCTACACAAAATAGTATAAAATATATAAGAATAAATTATAATTAAGAGAGAAAAATAATAAGGAGGAAACAAACATGGCAGAAGTATATATGGCAGGAGATGTAAGAAACGGAACAACATTCGAACTAGACAATCAAGTATTCAAAGTAGTAGAATTCCAACATGTAAAACCAGGAAAAGGAGCAGCTTTTGTTAGAACAAAAATAAAAAATGTAATTACAGGAGCAGTAATAGAAAGAACCTTTAATCCATCAGAAAAATTACAAGGAGCAGAAATAGAAAAAAGAGATATGCAATATCTATATAACGATGGAGATTTATACTACTTTATGGATAACGAAACCTACGAACAAATACCACTAAATAAAGACCAATTAGGAGATAGTTTAAAATACATAAAAGAAAACATGAATGTAAAAACACTATCATTCAAAGGCAAAGTATTTTCAGTAGAACCACCAATGTTTGTAGAATTAGAAGTTACATATACAGAACCAGGATTTAGTGGAAACACAACAACAACATCAGGGAAACCAGCAAAACTAGAAAATGGACTAGAAATAAGTGTACCACTATTTGTAGAAATAGGAGATGTAATTAGAATAGACACTAGAACTGGCGAATATATGGAAAGAGTTTAAGGAGAGAAAGAAAAATGTCAGACTTAAAGAAAAAATTTAGTGCAATAATAGCAGATATAGAAAAAAATATAAAAAACAAAGAAGACCTAGACTATGTAAAATCACAAGTATATAATATCTCAATGCTATTTTTAGATGAACTAGACAAACTTGCAGAAATAAATTTAGGAAGACTAAATGTTTTAATAGAAAGAGAAAAAGAACTTAGCAAAAAAATTGCAAACATGGAAAAAATGGTAAATAATATAGAAAAAGAAGTATTTATACCACAAGATTGCGATTTTGAAATAGTGTGTCCATATTGTAACACAGAATTTGTAGAAGATTTAAAAAGTGGTACAGAACCTGAAATAAAATGCCCAGAATGCGGAAATGTAATAGAACTTGACTGGCATGAAGAAGATGAAGAGTGCTGTGGGCATCATTGTGGAGGAGATTGCGACCATGAAGAATGTGGCAACTGCGGAACTTGTGACGACTGCGACGACTGTAAAGAAGAAACAGACGGAAATGAAGAAAACCAAGAAGATGAAGATATGTAAAATAAAGCCCTAGCAATAGGGCTTTTAATATGTACGCATGTTATACAAAATCCATAGGATTAAAAGACTTACCATTTACTTTGACACCAAGATGCAAATGACAACCAGTAGTAGAACCATTAGTAGGTAAACCATTCTTATCCTTATAAGGATTATTCACAACATCATAAACATAGAGAGGACCAACTTGCCCAATAACTTGAGACTGCTCTACAAAATCGCCGAGGTTTAACCAAAAAATTAGGAGAAGTATGACAATATGTCATTCTCAAATCATCTTGCTCTAAAATAATAGTGTAGCCACCACTACCACTAAAACCAGTATAAACAACAGTACCACTCATAGTAGCTAAAAAATAAGTACCTTCAGGAGCAGGAATATCAATACCAGAATGAAAAGGACCAGACCCATATAAACTAAGATTTCTATAACCATAATAAGAAGAAATATAAAACCTATTAGGCAAAGGCCAAGTAAAACCTTTAATACTAATAGAAATATCCTCAGGATTGATTCCAAAATCCTCATAAGAATGTGAGATACCAGTACTAAACAAACTAATAATAATAGCTACAACAGCTATAAAAGTAAAAGCAAATAAAAACAAATTATTCATAAGCTACCTCCTAAAATAAGTAGCCTCCAAATATAAAATTATATATCTAACAAATTTAATTATCCTTTTTCTTAAAGGCAAAAAACTTACTGATAAAAAAGTTTAAGATAATAACAACAAAAGAAATAATAAGCTTACTAATCATTTCTTGAATACCCATAATATTATATAATAAAGGGAAACCAAGAGCCTCAACTACCATAGTAAAAGCACGTCCTAACATAAACTTATAAAACTCATAAAGTTTCTCTTTAAAAGTACTAGCAGTAGAATTGAAAACAAGTTTCCTATTAGTAAAATAAGCAAAAAGTACAGCTGTAAGGATTGCGATAAGATTAGCAATATTCTCATTAAGCTTAATGAGAGTAAGCAAATAAAAAATAGCAAGATTAACAACAGTTGTAAGAACACCAAAAATAACATAAAAAATAACTTCTTTAGTTAAAAATTTCTTACATAGTGCTTTTAATTTCTCCATTGCTTCCTCCATCGTTTTGTCAACTACTATCAAAATTAGTAATTCGCTATGTAATAAAAATGGCAGGGGTAGAAGGATTCGAACCCTCACAGGCGGTTTTGGAGACCGATGTGCTACCATTAACACTATACCCCTACATAGTTATTACTTTATATATATTAACACATTAACCAAAAATATGCAAGAAAAACCTTGTAAATTTTTTTCAAAATATGATTCATTTATGATAATATCTTAATAATTCAATTGAGAAAATGTCTTAACAAAGAAATAATTGTTCTCCATAATGGTATAATTAATAATCATTAAATTTAAACGGAGGAACAAATGAGAAAGGTAGAATTAAAAATGA
>JAAVZW010000054.1 GCA_022791835.1 Clostridia bacterium
AAAGCAGAATATATAATAATGTTTATGAACAAGACTTTAAGAAAACATATTGTTGAAACTGACAAGCAAGTTAAAGAAAGGTTTGAAACACTTATGAAACAAATGCTAGAAAAAAATCCTATTGATGAAAATTTAAAAAATACTGACCCTTTAAAATGGACTAGGCTTATGAATAACTATAAACTTTGTGTTGAAGAAATTATATTGAGCGAATTAATATATTATTAGAATAGTAATAGCAGAGTTTTAAACAGCTCTGCTATCATTTTGTTATTACTAACAACTTATCTTCTTTTGTATTCCTAATCCGTCTCCTTCACAAGTTAATGTTTCAATTCGTTTTTTGTTCTTTTTTTCAGTAGTAGTTATTTTTAATGATTCAACAAAATTTATTTTTTTCTCTTGATTTATAATCTGCTTAGGCTCTTCTAGTGCTTTTATTTCTTCTTGTTTAACAAATATATTTTTTATAAATAAAATCATTTTTCTTATAATATTCATCTTTCTTCACCTTCCTCAGCAACTACGTTACCAGAACTTCTTGATAAATCTATATCTTCTTTTCCTTGTTCTTTGGTTTCCCACGGTCTAAGTCCGATTATGTTTTCTTAAATCTTCTTCATAACATTCAAATTTTTTAATAAACTCTTCTTGTGGCAATTCTACAAATTGACCTTCATCTTTATCAGCAAAGTAAAAATTTTGTCCTAATTCATTTGAATTAATATAAACAAATAAAGTTGGACTTTTTAATTTATCTGTTCTGGCATATACTCTATTTACAACACATTTATTGAATTGCAAGTTTTCATTACTTAAGAGTATATTACTTAAAATACTCATACTTGAATTTTGACATGTTGCAAATTCAGGACAAACCTTTGAAAGTAACAAAAATTGCTTAACTATATTTTGAGCTGGATCTCCTGCATAAAATTCATCCAATAATTTTGATTTTTCAAGTAAATTTTTTACTGGAAATTGCCCTTCCTTATCTGCTAATCCAACACTTGTAAATAACCTTCTTAAACTCTGCTCATCTAAGTTCAATGTTGCGTCTTGTAGCTGTTCATCATTTTTATGACAATTGTGATCTTTTCCTTCTATATCAACATCGCGCTTTCTTGCTTCTTCATAACTCATACAGAAATTATCAGGTCTTCCTCCAAATCTATGCATAGTTAAATTCCAAGTAGGATCTAATATAGTATTACCTTTAGCAGTTTCTCCACTCGCAAGTGGAAGTTCAATATCTTTAACTTTTAAAAATGCATGTGTACCACTACTTATAATCTCACTTTCTATGCCAATTCTATCAAGAATATATTGTTCTACTTTTGCTATTCCATTGCAAACACCATAACCAGAGCTAATTATTTTCCACAAAGCTCTACAATCTGCACTATTAAATACTTCTGTATCAAAATCAGGACTATAGCTTATTCTTTTACCTATTGCATTATCTATTACTGCCATTTTTTGTGCTTTTGAATATTCAGGATTTAAGCTATCTATTAGAGATGTTATCCATTCTTCAGCTTCTTTATATTCACTAGCAGTTGAAGTATATGCGACTACATTATTTAATGCACTAACTACTTGCATATTGGGGCAAATATCACAAACTTTCATAAATTTAGTTCTCTGTTCTTGTGTAAATTCTTCAGGATTTATTCTCATTAAATTATCTAACCCACGATAATCGTCTAAATCTCTTTCTAAATCTAAAATAATTCGTCCACTAGCTTCTGTTGTTTTTATACTAAGTGCTGTTTTATATTCTTCTGAGAAATCAGTTGTATCAATACTTTGTTTAACATCTTCCATTAATGTAGCTAGTATTTCTCTTTTTTCATTTAATGTTAAATCAATGTGCTCTAAATTTGCTACAAAATCTTTTTGCCTCTCACTATCTAATCTACATACAATTTCATATGGATGGATATCATGTTCATCGCAAAATTCTTTATGGTGTATAAGAAATTCACTTAAAGTTTCAATATCTAATGTTTCTAATATCTGGGTTATATCATATTTGCTAAAACTTTCTTCGCTTAATAGTATACCTAATCTACTGATAACATTAAAAGTATTAATAATATCAATCTTTTGATAATTTGATAATTGATATATTCCAAACATTTTACTTTTTGCTTCTTCACTTGATAATCCTTTTACTAATTCAACAATTTGAAAATCTTGTAAATGTAACTTATCTACAATTAAATCTCTATCAGCCAATGTTTCTGCTCTTGCTTCATCTGTTAAACTATAGACAATATCTTTTAATTCGTAATCAGCAATTTGATATTTTTCTATAAATTCTTGATTATGTAATAATTGTTGTTTCCCAGAATCACTCATTTTTTTTATAATATTGAATATTTGATAACTTGCAAAACCATTCATAATATTATCATTACTCAGCATTTGTAATATTATATTTTCATCAGAAACAAGTCCAATTATGCCACCTTTTATCAAACCTTCAAATTGCGTAAAGTGTGAATAATCAAATAGTTTTAGCTTTTCTTCGTCAGTCAAAAAATCACTGATTAAATCCCATAATTCTTTTACATTAATTTCACATTTAGAAAGTGTTTCGCGACTAGCAAATATACTTAATTTATCATCTGTTTTTTCTAATAATTCTCTTAAATCTTGAGCGTTCATTATTCCTCCTCATTCGTATTTTAAATCTGCGATTTTATTATGTTTATATTATCATACATTGATAAAAATTGAAACTACTTAAATAAAAAAATATATAAAATGTCATAATTGGCAGAACATTTTAAAAACTGTAAAATTTCTTGACATTTTACATAATTCATGGTATAAATAGCTTGTACTTATTTAGAGTACGACTGAAAAATGAATATTGATGTTCTCTTGGGAATAACATTCCTCAGGGTGCCAAGCAAAACGAGTCGCATATGGGATTGCGAGCTGGGTTTAAAAGTAAAGATGAGTAAAGTGTCCAGTATTTAGAAGTAATTGAGGCTGTAAGTGCAAATGTTCAATATTCTATTTACAATATAATATTGCAAACTCAAAAAAATTATTGTTTGAGTTCTATTTAAAATTGCAATTCTTGTAAATGGAATATTAACATTGGTGTCACTTATGGTCTTTTTGTTTGTGCCAAGATAGTTTCATACTCAGAGCTACCCTCTAGCATAGCAAAAAGATACTGAAAAAATTTTATGCAGGTATGTAGAAAAATTTTTCAGTAGTCAAAAGAATATTTGAATGAAAATGAAAATATTCTTTTGATTTGGCGAAGCCAAACATAAATTATCTATCACAAGATTAGATAATTTATGAGCCCTTCGCTAGGAGCCCACGACACCTTTGCAAAACGAAGTTTTGAAAGTGTCATAGTGGGTTACATACTTTCAAAGAAAGTTATGTAACAGCTCCCTTTGGTCGCCTCTTGCTACCTGCAAGAAAGGATATTGACATGGACAAAACAAACTATTCGGTAGCTAGGGTAGAAACTTATACTAGAGCAAGTGTTGTAAAAGCAGAAAGACATAATGAACGAAAAAACAAATCTTACTCTAATATGAATGTTGACTTAACTCAAACACCAAATAATGTGCATTACAAAAAATGTGAAAGCACTTACAACGAAAGATTAAAAGAAATGATTGATAATGGAGAAATATCACTTCGAGGACTAAAAGATAATGCTAAAGTCTTTGATGAAATTATATTTGATATTAACTCCGACTATTTTGAACAAAACGGTGGTTATGAATTTGCAAAGAAATTTTATGAGCGAGTCTTTCACTTCGCTGAAAAAGAAATGGGACAAGATAATATATTGTCAGCAGTTATGCACGCAGACGAATTAAATGTTGCTCTAACAGAAGAATATGGAAAGCCCATTTATCATTATCATTTACATGTTATTGCACTTCCTGTTGTAAAAAAAGAGATTAAATGGTCAAAAAGGTGCAAGGATAAGTCTTTAGTAGGCACAGTAAAGGAAGTTATCAATCAAGTAAGTCATAGCAAGAAATGGAAGTCAGAACAAGTAACTGATAACTTTGGTAATCCTGTTTATGATGACAATGGAAAAGCTAAACTGATAAAATCATATAGCTTATTACAGGATAGATTTTATCAATATATGAGTGATTGTGGCTTTAGAGGTTTTATAAGAGGTGTTAAAGGTAGCACTAGAGAACATTTAGATAACTTAGATTTTAAAGTAAAAAAAGAAACAGAAAGACTTGAAAAGATAGCAAATCAAGCCAAAGAAAAGCAATCCAATTTTGATGAGTTTATGAAATATGATAAGAAAATTGAGAATATTTCTTCTTTAGGAAAACAAAAGAAGTTTTCAAAGAAAATTGAATTAGAATCTCAAGACTACGAAGATTTAGTTGGATATGCTAAAAAAGGAATTGTAGCAGATAAAGAAATATATGAGCTCAATAACAGAATTAATAATTTAAGAAATGCAGTAGATAAGTGGAAATCAAAGTATGATGAAATAGTAGAACAAACAAAAGACTTCTTCCACGCTCTAAAACTTGCACCTCAAAAAGTATTTGATTTATTCAAAAGCATATTTGCTAAAGAGAAACAAGATGAGTTAGAAAAGCAAAGACTTGAACAAGAGAAAATACAAGCCGAAAGAAAAGCACGTGAAGAAGCCAGAGAAAAAGAAAGATTAGAAAGACAAAAACTTAAAAACTCTCCTAAATACAAGAAGAGGAGGGCTGATAGAGATGCAAGATAATGAAAAAATATATAGAATTGAGCTAACTAATGAAGAATATGAATTTATACAAAATCTTAAAAACGAACTATGCGATAAACTTTCTAAAATGACTAAAGAAGAACTTACAGAGTATTTAAAAAGTTTTTATCCAGAGCAAGATTTGAACTTTGAAAAAGAAATAAAAGGTACTGTTTATAAGGTGAATACCTATTTTAACAAAGATTCAGAACACACAATATTAACTAGATTTTTTGAAATCTTCAAAAAGTAATAGTTTTTGTATTGAATTTTCAGTTTGAAATATGGTATATTATAAACACTACTTGAAACGTAGTAACTATAATTTTATATCGTATTTCAAGCTGTCAAAGAAAGGAGTAAATAATGAAACAGCTAGAAAGCGATAAAATAACAGCTTTATACTGTCGTTTATCAAGAGATGATGAACT
>JAAVZW010000055.1 GCA_022791835.1 Clostridia bacterium
CGCGACGCGCATACTTTCTTAGAATATGAAAAAAATTACAAAAAAATGAAACCTTTTTTGTTTTTTTAGTATCTAAGTAATATAAATAAAATTAAGGGATAAAATATGAAAATTATAAATAAATTAACTTTAGAATATTTAAGAAAAAACAAACGTAGAAGTATGGTAAGCATTATACGGAATTGCTTTAGTTGCTATTCTTATTACAACAGTTTTTAGTATTTTTGCAAGCTATCAAGAATACATGATTAATATAGAAAGAGCTAATGGGAATTGGGAAGCAAAATTTAATAACCTAACTTATCAAGAAGTAATTGAAATTTCTAAGGAGAGTAATGTCAAAGAAGTTTCACTATATAAAAATCTTGGAATAACAGAAGAGAACTTTAGTGATGAAGAATTTCCAATAAAATTTAATATTAAAGCATATGACAAAAATGCCTTGAAAAATGATAATATACATTTAATTGAAGGTAGGTTCCCAGAAAATGATAATGAAATAATTGTAAGTATGCCAGAATATATGAGAGATACTTTAAGTAAAAAAGTTAAAGTGGGTGAAACCATAACTCTTACTACGAGCGGAAAACCAAAAAAATATAAAATTGTAGGGAAAGCAGATAGACTTTCATTTGATTTTACAGGATTTTCAAGATATGAGCTTGGTATGATAACCTTACTAGACGAGGAAGATTTACTAGAAAACAGCCTACTAGATATAACAATACTAACAAACAATATTTATAAAATTACAGAAACTGTGAGTAATATAGCTAATTTATTAAATATAGATGAATACACTGGAAAAACAAGTGAGGAAAAGCTATCTGACTTTTTCTTAAATATAATAGGAGATGCAAGATTTGACGAAACAGGAGAAATTCAGTTTTCTACTAATGAGAGGGAAATATTTGAAAATATTTTAAATGATAATGGGGAAATACAACTAAATACATTTTATTCATATAATAAACAATTATTGAATTATGAAGGAATAATAGATGTACAAAGTGATTTTTCAATAATGATGGCAGAAGCTTTAGGAGTAGTTATATTTGTAATAGCATTTGTAGCTACTATTATGCTATACACTTCTTTTAAAATGACATATAATGAGAGAATAAAAGAATTCGGATTACTCAATTCCATCGGAATGAGCAAAAAGCAAAGACATGAAATGATAAAAAAAGAGACGCAAATACTTGGAATTATAGGAATGCTTACTGGAATTGCAATAGGTTTATTTATATCTTTAATTTTATCGCATATTATAAACATTGCACTTCAAAGCTATCATTATGACATATTAAGCTATGGTACTTTAGAGTTAATTGTAGATAGACCAAATTTTTATATGAAAGTTCCAGCTTTATTGTTGGTTTTAAGTATAATAATATTATATTTAATAATATTATTATCAAACACATTTGCAATTAGAAAATTAAATAAGCAAAGTACTATTGAAATAATAAAAAATACTACAAATACAAAAATAAAAAAGAAAATTTTAAGAACACCAAGAATTGTAGCGAAAATCTTTGGAGAAGAAGGCTCAATTGCATATAAAAATATAAGGAGAGATAAATCAAGGCATAAAACAATAGTAGTATCCATAGTTATAAGCATTATATTGTTCTTATGTGTTAGTGAACTTATAACAGATTATTTTAAGAAATCATTATATGGACAATATTATCAAATAGGAGATTTCAAAGATTGTGAAATTACAGTAAGCAATTATGAAGGTGTACATAAGTTAATAGAATATTTAGAAAACAATAAATTAATTAATGATTATTTTGTATATGAAAAAGGAATAACTAATTATAATATAATTTTAGAAAAAAATGATATATCGAAAGACATGAGTGAATTAGTAAAGAATGGAGTATACACACGATGTGCCAATGAAAATATAATTATGCCTACAAATACTCAGTGTTTTAAAGATAAAGCATATACCGACATTTTGAATAAAATAGGAATTTCGGATTTAAAAAAAGATGAAGTAATAATAACAAATTCAATAGTTTTAAATAATATAAATAAGAAAAAAATTAATATAACTAACCTAAATGTAGGTGATACATATACTTTACCAATTGCACAAAACCGTGATGGAAAAACAATTGAAAAAAACTTAAAAATAGTTGGCATACTAGATGACTTTGAGCCATACATAAATTTAAACAGTAATACAAGTAATATCTATATGATGCAAATTGTTAATGAAGAAACTTTAAAAGAATTGAATAAAATATATTATAAAAATGAACTGAATGGTATTTTAGAAGAATCGAGTCGTGAATATAGTGTCATATTAAATACAGATAAAGCTTTAGAAATAGAGTTAAATAGCGAAGAAATTAAAAAAATACCATATGTACAAGGAATAATAAGTTTAGATTTATATTATCAAACTGAGAAAAGTCAAAAGATAATTGTAGAAGTATTGATATATACATTTATGGCTTTACTTACTGCAATTGCAACATTGAATATATATAATATAGTATATTTCAGTACGTTACTAAGAAAAAAAGAATTTGCAGAGCTTAAATCAATAGGAATGAGTAATAGACAAATTAATAAAATGTTTATATTACAAGGTATATTATATGCTATAGATAGCATAATTTGGGGTCTAAGCATTAGTATTGGAATACTATATATAAACTATATAATTCAAACATCAAAAGTTCAAGCAATGGTAATCCTATTCCATATACCATGGCTCAGTATACTGATTTGTTTAATAGTAGTTTATGCAACAATTTTCATGGCAATAAGAAACGCAAGGAAAAAGATAAAAGAAAGTAATATCATTGATGAGATAAAAAATGATAATATATAGAAGAAAATAACAAAAGAAAATTCTTAAAATTTTTGGAGAAAATTTGAATATATTTTTAAAATATGATATAATTATAACAATGGCGCATTATTCTAGTCATTACTGTTTATTGTGAGGGTGGGGCTAAAAATCCACTAAAAGGCATATCGGTGAAGTTTCTTGTTTGTGCGCGAACCAGCCAAGTTTGCGTGTGGGCAGGGAGTAAAGAGGTTAGGGAAGTTTTACAGTGGCATGTATCATTTACCCTAGTCTCGTGGAGGCTTAATTTGTTACAGCAGTTGCAATTTAAGTAAAACCTATGTTGCGTGCCAAGACACAAAATACATAGCGTAGCCTGTCTTGAGTGAATGTATTGGGATTAATATTTTACATTTTATTATGAAATTGCATTTGCAAAAGAGACTAACAATAATTCAAGTGGGTCAAGGAAAACTTCTAGAATGTTTGCTTTGTAAGAAGCAAGGAAGCCTAAGGATTAAGGTACGGAGTTAAGTGGCGATCTGGTGGCTCAAACATCGTATGTTTGGCTATTCCCTTCAAATGGAAACAGCTATCGCAGTAATGCATAGTAGGGGATAGAGAAATTCAACTAGACCTAAACCGTAAAATTTACTTAGGCTTTTGCCATTTTATACAAAAAAGGAATGAAACAAATAAATGAAAGATAATGAACAAACGAATAAAAAAGGAAAGAAAACAGATAGTCATATAAAATGGATAATAGAAGTGTTTATCATAACATTTATATCATCCATTTGCTTTTCATACATATCAACAAACGGAGTATCAAAATTAAGCATAATACCAGCACTTATAATACTATTTATAGTAATATTTGCAGGAATATTCTTTGACATCATAGGAGTAGCAGTAACAGTAGCAAATGAAGAAGAGTTCCATGCCAAAGCAACGAAGAAAGCAATGGGAGCAAAAATGTCCCTTAAATTAATAAAAAATTCGGTAAGGGTAGCTAATGTCTGTGCAGACGTAATTGGAGACATCTGCGGAGTATTAAGTGGAGCAATAAGTGCAATGATATCAGTAAAACTCTCAGAAATGTTTGGAATAAGCAACAACTTACAATTTATAATAAGTGCAATTGTAGCAGCACTAACAGTAGGCGGAAAAGCGATTGGTAAAGAAATAGCAAATAGAAACTCAACAGCAATAGTCTATGGATTTGGAAAAATACTCAGTAACTTACGTGATGAAAATAAATAAAAAGAAAAGATGGAGTGAAAGTCTAATTCACTCCATCTATACAATTATCGTAAAGCCATTGCTTTAAATCATTCATATCATTTGTCTCATAATACTTAACAAGCATACTTTTAAAAGTACCATCTAACTCAACTGGAATAGAAACAATCCCACAGCCATTCTCAATAAGCAATTTATTAGCAATAATAGTAGCAACCCTCTTATTTCCATCTTTAAAAATTTGATTTCTCATAATCCATAACATAATAGTCAAGGCTCTGTCAGTCTCATTCTTAATTTTTAATAACTCCATCAATTCAGCATGAAGAGTTTCTAAATTAGGAATTTCAGGTCTCCATGAAGTACCGCTTATCAAAACATTATCAGTCCTAACCTTACCTAAATATCTATAATCTAATTCACTCTTAGCAATCAATTCATGAACATCCTCAATAAAAGCTAAATCCAAAGAACTATTAATATTATTTAAGATAAAATGCCAAGCATCCCTAATACAGCAAACCTTACTAATTTCTGAAGGTTTAAGACTATCGACATTAACATCATTCAGAATATCCACAGTCTGAGCAAAAGTAACTGCAATTCCTTCTAAATTAGCACTTTTATAAACAGCATCTACTATCAATCTCTTTGCAACGAAAACATTTTCTGCTTGAGACATTTTATACTTATTTTCCATAAAAAAATAACCTCCTTCTAATCGATATTTTATATATTTGTTATAAATAGTGCTTGCAAAATTATAAATCACTAAAAAATAGATAAGCTTTTTTAGATATTCCACTCCGATTACTGAAACAGAATATGTTTGGAACAAGTTCACGTAAAAAATTAAGTCCAGCGATTTCATCAATCGGTGGACTTTTTCTATGGTTGCGGAGGGTAGACTCGAACTACCGACCTTTGGGTTATGAGCCCAACGAGCTGCCAACTGCTCCACTCCGCGATGTACTTATATAGTATAACTCCTATTTGAAAAGTTGTCAATACTTTTTGACAACTTTTTTTCTTTTCTTTATATTATATTCTAAAATTTATAAATTATGCACTTATTTTATCGTAATCTTTACCTAAGAAAAATATTTCATACCATTTTATAAAACTGTAAATAATCCATACTTTCTTATAATTATCTCTTTTGCAATTCTTATGGTCTTCTAGTAATTTTAAGATATATTTTCTATCAAAAAATTCCTCTACATACTCTTCCTCAAAAGCCCTTCTAATTTCCTTATAAAACTCATCTTCTTTCATCCATTCACGAATAGGAACAGGGAATCCAAGCTTCTTCTTTTTGTAAGCTTCATTAGGGATATCTCTTCGGGCAGCTTCTCTTAAAGCTACCTTTGTATTATCTTTAGTAACCTTGTGCTCCACTGGTATAGTTCTAGCTAAATTAAATACTTCCTTATCTGTAAAAGGAGTTCTTCCCTCTATTGAACTTGCCATTGTCATTCGGTCGCACTTAAGTAAAATATCATTTAATAGCCAATTTCTTATATCAATCATTTGCATTTTAACTATATCGCTACCATTTTTGCACTTTTCCATTAAAGGTCTTGTTATATCTCTATTTTTAATGGTATCTTCAAAATTTAATAACTTCTTTCTTTCCTTCTCGCTAAATATATTATTTACACCAACATATTGATCTTCTATTTTTTTGCCCCTACGCACTATAAAGTTGCGACCTTTAAATTCAGGAAGTGCCTCAAAACAGATTGCTAAGAAGTGGCGGATAGGGTAAGGGATTTTGTTGTAGAACTTCATATCAACTTCTTCTCTATAATAGTTGTATCCACCAAAAAACTCATCAGCACCTTCTCCAGATAGAACAACCTTTACATCTTTACTAGCAAGTTTTGAAACAAAATACAAAGAAATAGCAGAAGGGTCAGAAGAAGGCTCGTCCATATGATAGAAAAATTTGGGAATTGCACCTATCCATTCTTCCTTAGTAATTTTTTTGCTAACATTAGATATACCTAATTTATCAGCTAAATCCTTTGCATAATCTATTTCGCTATATCTAGGATCATCATATCCAACAGTATATGTCTTGTCTGGTCTTGCTAAAGACACCATATAAGAAGAATCAATGCCAGAAGATAAGAATGAACCAACTTCAACATCAGCTATCATATGATGTTCAACAGAATCCTTCATAGTTCTGCTTATTTCATCTACTAAATCCTCAAACTTATATTCCTTCTCATTAAATTCTAACTCATAGAAAGTCTTTATCTCCATATTACCATCTTTAATAGTCAAACTTGTACCAGGAAGTAACTTGTATACACTGTCAAATAAAGTTTCATTAGTTGGGGTAAAGCTAAATGATAAATAAGGTCCAATTAGTTTCTTATTTACCTTTTTCTCGAATTTTGGATATTCCAAAAGAGCTTTTATCTCAGATGCAAAAGCAAAACCACTCTCTAAACCATCCTTTTTATAATAATAAAATGGTTTAATACCAAAATGGTCGCGAGCACAAAATAAAGTTTTATTATCAATATCCCATAAAGCAAAAGCAAACATACCTCTTAGTTTTTTAGGAAGTTCCTCTCCCCATTCTCTGTAGCCATGTAGTAAAACCTCAGTATCGCAATTATTTTCAAACTTGTATCCAGCCTCTTGCAAAGTTTCCTTTAAGTCTCTATAATTATAAATTTCACCATTAAAAACAACAACCAATTTCTTATCTTGAGTAAACATAGGCTGACTACCACCATCTATATCAATAATAGAAAGTCTTCTATGACCTAAAGCTATATTATTATCACAGTAAAAACCATCTCCATCTGGCCCCCTATGCTTAATCCTATCAGCCATTTTTTTAATAACTACATCTTTATCGTTATCATTATTATAAAATCCAACAATTCCACACACAGTCAAATTCCTCCATTATAAAACAATCTCTTATTTATAAGTTTACACTTATACAAATTTTTTGTCAATAAATTATCAAAATAATTAAATATAAAAAATAAGCTCAAATCATATAATAACTTGAGCTTATTCTTCATAACTAATATTAATACTTGTTCAAAGTATCTTCGATAACATCAGCAACTGGTGATATATCATCATTATTAGTTATAACTTGAAATAACTTTTCACCATTATTGGTCTCATAAACAACGACGTTTACATATCCAACAGCTCGTCCTTTAATAGTATCCAAGTTTGAACACCTATTTTCTTCTTTTGTTATAGTGGGAAAGAACAAAAACTAGTATAGCAAAGAAAAATGTCGAAGTAAAGGGAAGTGTAAAAAAGTGTAATAAAATTACTGGAATTATTTGTATAAATATGGAAAAATAATACAAATAATAAAATACCACCATATCGAACACTCCCCTTCGATATAGTGGTATTTAGCCTAGTTAAGAACTAGTATAGTTTAAGCATTTCCTCAACAACATCGCCCACATCTGCAACATTATCATTCTCAACTAGAACTCGGAAAACTTTATTCCCATCGGCATTTTTATAAACTAAAATACGAACGTCTCCGAGTAATTTAAATTCGACAGCATTCACGTATGAACACCCCTTTTCATTTGTAAATATTTGACAAGAACAAAAATAAGTATAACAAAGGAAAGTAGTAAAGTAAAGAGAAGTGTAAAAAAGTGTAAATAAAAAGCTCCCTCATTTTATGAGAGAGCCAAATATGTATTAAAGGTCTAAACCTTTTAAAAACTTAACAAAAGAATCTTTAAGTTCAGGTCTATTCAGAGTCTCATCAACAGCAGCCATAACAAAACCAAGTTTATCTCCAGAATCAAATCTCTTACTCTTATAATCATAAGCATAAACACCTTCTTTAGTATTTACCATAGCATTATAAGCATCAGTAACCTGAATCTCGCCACCCTTACCAGGTTTAGTATTCTCAAGATAATTGAATATTTCAGGCATTAAAACATGTCTATCTGAAATAGCCAAATTAGACTTAGTTTCTTCTATTTGAGGTTTTTCTTGAAGCTTTTCAGCCTTATAAAAACCGTCAGCAATTTGAACTCCAGAAACATTACCATACTTTGGAACATCTTTCCAATCAACTTTTTCAACTCCAATTACAGAGCCACCACATTGTTCATGTTTCTCAATAATCTCTTTCAAACAAGGTTTCTCACCGTGGAAAACAACATCTCCATAAAGAATAGCAAAAGGTTCATTACCTATAATATCCTTAGCTTGATAAATAGCATGTCCTAAACCTTTAGCACCGCCTTCTTGCTCAATAAAATGTATCTTAGCGCCATGAGCTAAATTGCTCACTTGTGGAATAAATTTTTCCTTACCTCTTTCAGTTAAGAAACTTCTTAACTCGTCATCTTCTGTAAAATAATCTTGTATTACATCTTTTTTTCTACCTATAACCATGACTATTTCTTCAATACCAGAATCAACTGCTTCATCAACAATGTATTGGATAATTGGTTTATCTAAGATAGTAAGCATACATTTTGGAACAGCCTTACATGCAGGTAAAAATCTTGTAGCAAAACCTGCAATTGGTATAACTGCTTTTCTTACACCCATTGTGTTTTCCTCCTTTATTATGGCAAATGCCTCCATTAATAATATACCCATTGTATACTATATAACTTCGTTAGTCAAGAGGTTAGTATACATAACTTGATTCTTAATAATAATTTAATAGATTGAAATAAATTGCACTTGATTTTTTCAAGAAAATATATTATTATAGTAAAAGAAAATATGTACTAGTAGCTCACCTGGATAGAGCGCCGCCCTCCTAAGGCGGAGGTAGGGGGTTCAAGTCCCTTCTAGTACACCAAAAATTTCAAATTTGTAGGCAATTTTTCAGTATCAGTTGATTTGAAATAAGGAGGAATTAATTTGCCAGAAATAAGTAGATTTCAAGGAATGATTATAAAATTAATATTTTTAGATAATGATAAACATCATAAACCACATATTCATGTATATTATGGTGAATATGAAGCATCTATTGGAATAGATGGAGAAGTATTAAATGGTTCAATACCAGTAAAAAAACTAAAATTAATACAAGCTTGGATAATTTTACACGAAGAAGAACTATATAAAGCTTGGAATAATGCAGTAAGAGGATTGCCATTTGATGATATTAAGCCATTAGATTAGGGAGAAAGCAATATGTATATTTTAGGTGATATAGCTTATGCTGATAATTATAATAATGAACAAATCAAAGTTGACAAGATTAAGGTGGTATCAGAACTATGCTTGTTAGTTACATTTTCAAATGGAGAAAAAAGAATTTTTGATGCAAAAGAATTATTAAAATATCCAGCTTATGAAAAACTAAAAGACTATGAAATTTTTAAAAATGGATATGTAGAAAATGGAATTATTGTATGGGATAATGGAAGAATAGATATTGCACCAGAAACTGTTTATAATAATAGTTATATATATGAACAAGATTTAGCTATATAAGCAATAAGGAGAAAATAATGCAAACACCACAAACCGCAGAATATTATATGAAAGAAGCACTAAAAGAAGCAAAAAAAGCATATAAAAAAGATGAAGTACCAGTAGGAGCAATAATTGTAAAAAACGGTGAAATAATTGCAAAAGCACATAACAACAAAGAAGCAAAGAAAGACACAACAAAACATGCAGAAATAATCGCAATACAAAAAGCAAGCAAAGCATTAGGGGCATGGAGATTAGAAGACTGTGAAATGTATGTTACATTAGAACCATGCACAATGTGTGCAGGAGCAATGATAAACGCAAGAATAAAAAAAGTAACATATGGTACAGCAGATGAAAAAACAGGAGCATGCGGAACAGTATTAAATTTATTTGAAGACTATACATTTAATCATAAAGTAGAATGCGAAAAAGGCATAATGCAAAAAGAATGTGAGCAAATCCTAAAAGATTTTTTTAAAAAGCTACGACAATCAAAAAAATAAAACGAAAAGTGGAGGAAAACCATGGAAGAACTGAAACCTAAGGTGAAAAAAGTAGTGCAGTTTATTATAACAGTAGTAGTAATAGCCTTAATTATAACAACAGTATGTCTGCTAATGCTAAAATACTCAGTAGAAGGCGAAAGTAATATGCCATTTAAACTAGAAGAATTAGTAGTAGTAAGCACAGCAGAAGGAATGGACATAGAAGGTACAGAGAATCTATGGAATTTCGACATAGTACAAAACAACGATATTTACCTGAACATAGCAAAAAATAAAAATTATAAAGAAACAGAAATAATAAAAAATATAATTATAAACAATATAAAAATAGAAGAAGCACCAAAAAAAGGAAACATAGTAGTATATAGACCGACTCAAAAAGAAGATATAATATATGAAAATAAAGACGAATATAAAATGGAAAATGAAATAATATTCGTAGGAAGTGAAGCAACAAACGCCAAAAATTTAGAAATATCAAACCAAGGTGGCAGAATAATGTTAAGATTCTGCAATAATGAAATAGGCAAATATACATCAAATGATGAAATAATAAGCCATGATGGTACAATGCTATCAAAAATAGACACAACATATGAAGAAATAAAATGTAAAATCTCATTTGATATAACCATAGAACTAGTCTCAGGAACAAAATTTACAGGAAACTTAAAAATAGACTTACCAGTAGGAGATATAGTAAATGCAGGAAAATGTATGCAAGAAACAAAAGACTTTAAAAACGTAATTTTCAAAAGAAACTAAAATCTACAAAAGAATCAGACCTAGCAAAGGAAAAACACCAAATTTTCAAAGTATAGCAAAAGAACAAACAGTTCTTTTAACTATACTTGTTTTTTATATTCTAGGAAAGTACGCGCGTAGCGTGTGAGTGATGTATTAGTTCCGTTTTTCTATTTATCAACACATCAAAGTGCCAAAAACGTGAAAAAACAATGAAATACATGTACCAAAAACGTGAAGAAAGCATTGACGAAATCAAAAATAAAGTATATACTAAAAATAGAGAGGTAAGCAATGAAAAGAAAAATTTATGAAGAATTAATAAAATGGAAAAATACAGGAATGCAAAAACCCATTATGATTATAGGTGCTAGACAAATAGGAAAAACATATATAATAAAAGAATTTTGCCAAAAAGAATTTCAGAAAAGCATATATATAAACTTGCTAGACCAACAAGAAATAATTAGAATATTTAAACAAGAAATAAGTACAGAAGAAAAATTTAATAGAATGAAAATTTACTTGGACGTAGATATAGACATTGAAAATACAATAATATTTTTCGATGAAATACAAGAAAGTGAAGAATTAATAAGTGCATTAAAATACTTCAATGAAAATGAACGACCATTCAAAATAATATCAGCAGGAAGTCTTTTAGGAGTGAAATTAAAGAGAATGAATAGTTCATTCCCAGTAGGAAAAGTAAAAATGCTAAACATGTACCCTATGGATTTTGAAGAATTTCTAATGGCAAATGAAAATAAAAATTTAATAGATGAAATATACAAGAACTACAAGAATAATACTCCAATGGACAATGTCTTACACGAAAAAGCTTTAAATTTATATAGATTGTACTTATGTGTAGGAGGAATGCCAGAAGCTGTAAAAAATTTATTAGAAAATAAGAAAGATATATTAAAATTTGATAAAAGTATCATTGAAGATATTATACAATCATACTTAGATGATATGAATAGATATGTAAAGAACAAAAATGAAGCAATAAAAATAGAAGCAATATACAAATCGATACCAGCTCAATTAGGAAATGCAAGCAATAAATTCCAATTTGCCAAAATATCAAAAGAAGCTAGAAAAAGAGAATATGAAACAGCACTAGAATGGTTAACATCTAGTACACTAGTGCATAAAAGTACAATACTAAACAAAGTAGAAATCCCTCCACTTCGGATTTATAATTGAAGACCATTTTAAACTATATCTAAGTGATGTAGGCTTATTATTAAACTTACTGCAAATAAAATATAATGACATAATCTTAGATAACTTAAAACAATATAAAGGAATATTAGCAGAAAACTATGTAGCAACCCAACTTTTAATAAACAAACATAATTTGATATATTGGGAATCAGGAACACAAGCAGAAGTAGATTTTATAATATACAATGAAGAGGGGCTTATTCCAGTAGAAGTGAAAGCAAGTGATAATATAACTAGCAAGAGCCTAAATGTTTATATAAAAAGGTATAATCCTAAATATGCAATAAGAATTTCAACTAAAAATTTTGGATTAAAAAATAATATAAAATCAGTACCATTGTATGCAGTATTTTTAATTGATTAACATGAATTTAAAATAGTAACTACTTGCACAGAGGTATCCTATGCATGTTCAATATATGTACATATTGAACATGCATATTCTAATTACAAAAAGTAGTATAAACAGAAAAAATTTGTAATATCCAAAATAAACTAAAAAAACATATTGCCAAATCAAAAAAAACATTATATAATAATAGAAACTTAACTTTTGCGTGGAGAGTAATTTTCGATAAAAATTTACGAATCTCGTCAGGTCCGGAAGGAAGCAGCGATAAGTAGAACCTTTTATGTGAGAATTGCTTTCCACGGAAAAGTTAAGAACATATACCAATGCAACCGAAGCAATAGCCGAGGTTGTATACTTTAATTAAGGAGAGAAAAGATGTCATATACCGCACTATATAGAAAATTCAGACCAAAAAACTTTAGCGAAGTAGTAGGACAAGACCATGTAGTACAAACACTAAAAAATCAAATAAAATCAGGTAGAATAGGGCATGCATATCTCCTAGCAGGAGGAAGAGGAACAGGGAAAACATCAACAGCAAAAATATTAGCAAGAGCAATAAACTGCTTAAATCCACAAGACGGAGAACCTTGCAACGAATGCGAAATATGTAAAGCAATGTTAGATGGAAGCCTTACAGACGTAGTAGAAATGGACGCGGCATCAAACAACAGTGTAGAGGACATCAGAAGCATCAAAGAAAAAGTAAATTTCCTGCCAACACTTGCAAAATATAGAGTATATATCATAGACGAAGTACATATGTTATCAACAGGGGCTTTCAACGCTTTGCTAAAAACACTAGAAGAACCACCAGAACATGTAAAATTTATATTAGCAACGACAGAACCACAAAAATTACTGGCAACAATTCTATCAAGATGCCAAAGATTTGACTTCAAAAAAATATCAAATGAAAATATAATAAAAAGGCTAAAAATAGTATGCGAAGAAAGCCAAATACAAATAACAGACACAGCACTAAATCTAATAGCTACACTATCAGAAGGAGCAGCAAGAGATGCCTTAAGTATACTAGAAAGATGTGTACAAGATGGAGAAACAAATATAGATGAAAACAAAATAAAAGACCTAGTAGGAATACCCAAATTTAACTATGTACACAGTATAATAAAAGGAATAACAGAAAAAGATATAGAAACATCACTAAAAGCAATACAAGACATTCTAGATGAAGGAAAAGACCTAGAAAACTTTTTATGGGAAATGATAAAACACACAAAAAACATACTAATGTATAAAGTAAGCAAAAAAAATGACATATACAACGAAGAAGAAATAGAACAAATAGGAAAACTATCAGAAAAAGTAGCAAAAGAAGAACTAATAAACATCATATATAAACTATCAGAACTAGAAAACAAAATGAAAATGACATCCCAAAAAACAATAATTTTTGAAACAGAAGTAATAAAACTATGTATGAAAATAGAAATACCTACACAAAGCATACAACCACAAAAAATATATGAAACACCAAAAGTACAAACAAATACATATACACAGCCAAGCCCAGCCCAAGCACAAGCATCAGCAGAAAAAACAGAACAAAAACAAATGATATCTCAAAAAGAGATAAAACCAGTGAAATTAGCACCAGGTCAAGTAATACCAGGATGGCAAACAGTTATATCAAACCTAAAAAGCCAAGGAAAACTCATGATATACACAAACCTAATAGGAACAGAAGCAATAGAAATAAACGACATGACAGTAGCAATAAGATTTAATAATGGGCTAAATGCCTTTAGAAAATCAGTACTAGAAAAACCAGAAAACATGTCAGTATTAACAAAAGAAATATCAGTAATATGTGGAAAACCAATGCAAATAAAACTAGAAGATGCAGCAGGAAATGGAAGTGCAAGCACAGCAAAAACAGCATCAATAAAAACAGAAATTCCAAAAGCACAAGTACAAACAACAAAAGAAGAGCCAGATAGCCTAGAAGACTTAGGCATAGATATAAATTTTATAGAAGAAGAATAGGAGGAAACAAAAATGTCAAAAAGAGGAGGATTCCCAGGAGGAGCAAGCTTTGGAGGAATGAACATCAACAAACTAATGAAAGAAGCAAAAAAAATGCAAGAAGATATGGAGAAATCACAAGAAGAGCTACACTCACAAGAATTTGAAGCAACAGCAGGAGGAGGAGCAATAAACGTAAAAGTGACAGGAGCAAAAGAAATAAAAGAGATAAAAATACAAAAAGATGTAGTAGACCCAGAAGACGTAGAAATGCTAGAAGACCTTATCTTAACATGCATAAATGAAGCACTTAGAAAAGTAGACAATGCACAATCAGCAAGCCTTGGCAAATACAACATACCAGGACTAATGTAAAGAAAGAGAGAAAATAAAAATGTCATATTATTCTCCATCAATAGAAAAACTAATAGAAGGATTTGAAAGACTACCAAGCATAGGACATAAAACCGCAGTAAGATTAGCATTCCATATACTAAATGCAAGCGAAGAAGAAGTAAAAGAATTCATAGACTCAATAACAAATGCAAAAGCAAATCTAAAATACTGCTCACAATGTTTCAATATAACAGACACAGACCCATGCCCAATCTGCTCAAGCCCTAAGAGAGAACAAAATACCATATGCGTTGTAGAAGATGTAAAAGACGTAATAGCAATGGAAAGAACGCATGAATTTAAAGGGGTGTACCATGTATTACATGGCTCAATTTCGCCAATGAATCGGAATAGGACCAGACGAAATAAAAATAAAAGAATTACTCACAAGAATACAGCAAAATCCAGAAATAAAAGAAATAATAGTAGCTACAAATCCTAGAGTAGAAGGAGAAGCAACAGCAATATATATTTCAAAAATACTAAAACCATTGAATTTAAAAGTAACAAGAATAGCACATGGAATACCAGTACGGAGGAGATTTAGAATACACAGACGAAGTTACTCTAGCCAAGGCGTTAGAAGGAAGACATGAATTGTGACAAAAATATTACAAAAAAATATAAATGAGAGAAAATGAAAGAATAAAAGAGAATAAAAGAGTAAATAAAAGCAAAAGGCAACAAATTAGCATTACCATAAATTGAATAAAAAGTTGAAATAAGGTAAAATCTAATAGTAGACAAAAAACGCATTATCCGTAGAGAAAAATAAAATGTACAAAGGAGTGCTTATGAAAAGATTACTAATAGGGCTTAGGACAAGTATAAAATTAGCTGCATTATTTGCAATTAGTAGTATAGTAATTATAGCAATAATATTTGCAGTATATAAGCCTATATATAGTGTAACTTTTAAAGGAGAAATGATAGGATACAGCGAAAACAAAGCTGCATTACAATCAAAAATAAATAAATTCAAAGAAGAAGGAAGCGAAGGAGACGACGCAGCCTTTGTTCAAATTGCCGATATACCAGAATATAAAATCTGTTTCCTAAAAAAAGGAATAGAAACAAACGATGAAGAAATATATGATATAATCACAAAAACAGGAGTATCATACTATAAATTCTTTGCAATACTAGTAGATGGAGAAGAAAAGAAATTTGTACAAACAGCAGAACAAGCAGAACAAATAGTAAAACAACTAGTAGACAAAGACAGCAAAAATGCAAATCAACTATCAATAGTAGAAAAATATGCAACAGAAAAGCAAGAATACACATCAGTAGAAGTAGCAGTAAAAGACTTATATGAAAATAAAATAACACCAGAAATAGCAAAAAACATGGGAAGAGTTACAAGAGCAGGAAATGGTGGAACAGCATATAAATCAATTCCAATAAAATTCATAAAACCAATTAGAGCAACAATAACCTCAAGATTTGGATCAAGATGGGGTTCAACACATAAAGGATTAGACTATGGAGCACCAACAGGAACAGCAATAAAAGCAGCAGCAGAAGGAACAGTTACATTCTCAGGATGGAACAGCGGAGGATATGGCTATCTAGTAATAATCTCACATGGAAATGGAGTACAAACATACTATGGACACTGCAGTGTATTAACATGTAAAGTAGGAGACTATGTAACACCAGATGATGTAATCGCAAAAGTTGGAAACACAGGAGATTCACAAGGTTCACATTTACACTTTGAAATAAGAGTAAATGATGTAGCATACAATCCAGAATACTATTTAAAATAAAAAGTAAAGTCCTATAAATAACTTATAGGACTTTTTGTATAAAAAATAATAAAGAGGGAAACAAAATGAAAATATTAATATTTTATGCATCATATGGAGGAGGACATCTAAGTACAGCAAATGCACTAAAAGAAGCACTAGAAAAAAACTATGAAAATATGGAAGTAGAAGTATTTGACTGCATGGAATATCTAAACAAATTCATAAACTGTATAACAGTAAAATCATACGAAGGACTAGCAAAAAAAATGCCAAAAGCATGGGGAATGATATACAAAGCATCAAGAAAAGGATTAATAGCAAGCATAAGCAATGGAACAAACAAAATGCTCGCAGGAAAACTTGGAAAACTAATAAAAATAAAAGCACCAGACCTAATAATATCAGCCCATCCATTCTCAACCCAAATGTGTGGAATATTGAAAAAGAAAGGAAAATTAAATCTAAAAGTTGCAACAGTAATGACAGACTTTAAATACCATGAACAATGGCTAGTGCGGACACGAAATACTAGAAAAATTTTTCGTATCAAACGAAAAAATGAAGCAAGATTTAATTGCATATGGACTAGACGAAAGTAAAGTATTTACATATCGGAATGCCAATCTCACAAAGATTTTTAGAAGACTTTGACAAAAAAGAAATAAAAAAAGAATTTGGACTAAAAGATAACTTAAAAACAATACTATTCTTTGCAGGAGGAAGAATGGGATTAGCTAGAAAAAATATATTTGAATATATGCAGACACTAGCAAATATCAAAGAAAACATACAAATAGTAGCAGTATCAGGCAAAAACAAAAAAGTATACGAGCGATTTAAACAAATAGCAGAAAACAAAGAAAACATAAAAGTCCTAGAATTCACAAACAAAGTGCCAGAACTAATGAGGATATCAGATTTAGTAATAACAAAACCAGGAGGAATAACCAGTTCAGAAGCGCTAGCATCAAATGTACCAATACTTGCAATAAATCCAATTCCAGGACAAGAAGAAGAAAATGCAGAATTCTTAGAAGAAAACAAAGTAGCAATATGGCTAAAGCCAAAAGACAAACTACAAGAAAAGCTAAAAGAAGTATTAAAAGACAAAACACTAAATAACTTAAAAGAAAACACAAAAAAACTAGGAAATGCAAACTCAGCAAAAGAAATATGCGAGAATATATTAAAAACAATGGTATAATTTTCAAAAAAACAAACAAAATAATAGTACTTAGATAGAAGCACCTAAGTACTATTTTTATATTTGAAAGGAAATAAAAAATGCAAAACATGAAAACAAAATTTACAGACTGGAAAAACAGACTAAAAGATAGACATATGCTAACACCAGCAGTAGTAATACTAATTTTACTAGTAGCAATAATAGCCCTATCAGTATACATTTATAACAAACAAAAAGAATACAGAATGGCATCAGAAAACACATACAATATGTCATTTTATGAACTAGTAAACTGTGCAGAAGAAATAGAAACATACCTTGCAAAAGCAAACATAACAAGCACAGCAGAACACGAGACAAAAACACTAAGCCATGTTTGGAACAAATCTAACTTAGCAGTAGTATACTTAAGCCAAATACCAATAAAAACAGAAGGACTAACAAATGCAGAAAAATTTTTAAACCAACTTAGTGATTATAGCTATACATTAGCAATGAAAACAGCCTCAGGAGAAAATTTAAACGAAGAAGAACTAAAAAACATAGAAGACCTTCATAACTATGCATTAGACTTAAAAAACACACTTAGACAACTAGAAAGCGAAGTAAATGATGGAACACTAGCATGGAATGAAGTAGTAAAAGAAGGAGACAAAGCTTTTGCACAACAAGTAAGTGGAGATGTATCAGATAGTTTTGGAAACATACAAGGAGCATTTGACGAATACACAGGTTTAATTTATGATGGAGCATTTTCAGAACATATGGTATCTCCAGAAAGAAAAGGATTAACAGGCGAAAATATAGATGAAAGCACAGCAAAAGAAAAAGTAAAAGAATTCACAGGAGCAAACGATGACAGTATAGAGTCAAAAGGATTTAGTGAAAATGGAAATATACCAGTATTCAATTTTGATATTAAAATGGGAAAAGACGAAATAAAAAGTATAGCAATTTCACAAAAAGGTGGACATATTGTATTTATGAACTATTATAGAGAAATAACAGAAGAAAAAATCAAACCAGAAGAGGCAATTGAGATAGGAAAGAAGTTTTTAGCCGAAAAAGGTTATAAAGACATGAAAGAAACTTACTATATGATTCAAAATGGAAATGTAGTAATAAACTATGCATACGAACAAGAAGGAGTTACTATATATTCAGACTTAATCAAACTTAAAATAGCATTAGACAATGGAGAAATATTGGGAATGGAACTTGCAGGATATCTAAACTGCCATGAAGTAAGAGACATTGCAAAAAACACTATTTCCAAAGAAAAAGCGAAAGAAAATTTAAACAAGAAAATCCAAATAACAAGTGAAGGAATGGCAATAATCCCAACAGAATTTGGAACAGAAAAACTTTGCTGGGAATTTAAAGGAAAAGCACGGAGACAACGACTTTATAGTATATATAAATGCATTAAATGGGAAAGAAGAAGATATTTTAATGATAGTAAATACACCAAATGGAACACTTACAACCTAAGATATGTATAAAACTAATATATGTGGGTATGATAAGATAAATCTAACCTAAAGGAGGTAAATAGAAATGGCTACTACAAATACAAACCATATGTCAGAAAAATTAAAAGAAGAAATTGCAAAAGAACTTGGAGTTTATGATGAAGTGAAAAAACCAGGAGGATGGAGTAACGTTTCTTCTAAAACTTGTGGTAAAATGGTACAAGTTGCAATAGAGATTGCTAATAGAAGTGTGGAGAGATAAGGTGCTTAAAATGGCCGGTCAAGAGTTGCAGTTATAAATAATTAATGGTTACTCGGGGCGTCACTTATAGCAGAGGTTCTAAGCAGTTTTTATGGCACCCTTTCACAGGTATGTGAACTATTTCCATAAAAGTTGCTAAGAACTTCTAAGCTCTTTGCTCCTACATTCGCAACCATTAATTATTTATAACTGCAACTCTTGAACTACTCTATTATTTTAATTAAGCAAATCTTGTTGATTTTCATTTTTGAGTGAGATATAATAAAATAAAAAAGGAGAAGTTAGATATGCAAGAATTAGTTGTTCATGGAATTTATAGACATTTTAAAGGAGACTATTACATAGTAGAAGGTATTGGTATACATAGTGAAAACAAAGAAAAATATGTTATGTATAGACCATTATATGGAGATACATCAATGGTTTATTTAAGACCATATGATATGTTTTTAGAAAAAGTGGACAGAGTGAAATATCCTAATGTTAAGCAAGAATACAGATTTGAACTTCAACATCTACAAAGTGTTGCTAAAGATTTTAAAGGTGAGTAGTATGTTGGAAAAGTGTACAATATGCCCACATGAATGTAAAGTAGATAGAAGAATAAATTTGGGAAGATGTAAAGCAGAAGAGAAAATGAAGATTCGGAGGAAGTAGTTTACATTTCTATGAAGAACCATGCATTAGTGGAGAAAATGGGTCAGGAGCGGTTTTCTTTTCTCACTGCAATCTTAAATGTGTATTTTGCCAAAATTATGAAATAAGCGATTTGGGGAAACGGTAAAGCTATTTTAGAAAATGAGCTAGTACAAATCTTTTTAAAATTTCAAGAAATGAAAGCTGAAAACATAAATCTAGTATCTCCTACTATTTATATAGATAAAATAATAAACGCAGTAAAATGTGCGAGAGAAAAAGGCTTACATCTGCCTATTATATACAATAGTAACGGATATGAAAAAGTAGAAAGTTTGAAAAAATTAGAAGGGATTATAGATGTATACTTACCAGATTTAAAATATGCTAATAATGAAATCGCATTTAAATATTCAAAAGTACAAAACTACTTTCAAACAGCAACATCAGCGATAAAAGAAATGGAAAGACAAGTAGGAGCACCTAAATTTAATGAAAATGGAATGATACAAAAAGGCTTAATTGTAAGACATCTAATCATGCCAAATCATATAGAAAACAGCAAAAAAGTATTAAAATGGATTAAAGAAAATCTAAGCGAAAAAATATATATAAGTGTAATGACCCAATACTTCCCAACATATAAGGCTAGCAACTATCTTGAAATTAACAGAAAAATAACAAAAGAAGAATATGAAACAATAGAAGAATACATAAATACTTTGAACATACAAAATGGATATATGCAAGATTTTACGCAAGAAGATGAGAGCAAATATGTACCCAAATGGCAGTATTAATTGACTTTTACTCTATAAAATAGTATAATTATATTAGGAACAGTCTTAAAAGACATCCCAAAACTTTGAAAAGGAGCCAATCGAAATGGCAGAGAAGGACTTTAGCAATATCTGGAAAGAGGTACAGGCTTTGGGGCTTAGCGGTCAGGAACATTTGGATGCGTTAAAAGTAGCCTTGGAAAAGGCAAAAGACGAAACTACTACTGACTGGAGCTGGACGGTTGACGAATATGACCGTTTCATCAGTATCATGGAGGACATGGGCATTACGCAACGGAGCAGGGGCAAGCTGTATCTTGCCTTCGCAGTTATGCTTCACAGAAAATTTCAGGGAAAGAACTGCACCGCGGAAGTAATCTGTGAAATGATTGCGAAAAAGTATGATATTACCAAAGACTTAGTCGTAGAAGCAATCGCATACCTGCAAAACCAGATTTATGGTAACTTGACTGGTGTGAGAGCGATGGTAGATGCCAACGCTGTAACTACTGTAGAGAAATACTTTGGCGGAAATGAAGCTAAAATCAAACTTTTGGATGAATTTATCGTTGCAATTGCAAATGCAATGGAGTAAGGCTCCGCAGAGTGGCACCCAGTTTGGGTGTCGCTCTGTTTGTAAGTATGGCAGAAGTAAAATGTTGACAAAGTATTTGGAGCAGAGTATAATTAAAATAGTTTAAGCATAAAGTGCTAAACAAAAATGTGAAAAGGAGAAAAGTCTAAAATGTCAAGACTACGACGAGGCAGAAAGGAAAAAACATGGGAAGCCAGAATGCGTCGGAATTATTATGACGTAATTAGGCATCTAGGAATTTCTGAAATCGGGCGGAACAAAATGGCACTAATGGAGGCAGTAATTTGTGCTGCTAAGCAAAAGGAAACGGACTTGGAACGAGTATATGGAGAAACAGCAAGTAGGCTGGGAGTGAATGTGGAGACGATAAAACAAGAAATCCAGGAAGCTCTGTATGATAGCTATCGTGAACATAGATGGTCATATGGAGAAGCGCAAGGACCAGTTTTGCGCGAACTCTATCTAGGCGAGAAATATGCCCAAATTAAGGATCCAGAAACATTTATTTTCCAAATTGCTCATTATATTAAGACACAAAGATAAGCATAGCTCCTATCCGAGGCGCGCATTAACTAAAGCGTGCCTCGGTTTTTATATTCTAGGAAATTACGCTCATAGCGTCTAATTGACGTTTAAAAAGGCTTACAATATTGTTGACATTTACCAAAGATTATAGTAAAATAATACTACATTAATTCCATATATTTAAACTCAAATCAAATCCAATAATGTGCAATTTAAGTCACATATCTAAAAAAATATAGCAAGAATTAATAAAAAAGAGAGATAATAAAGAGAGAAAGGCAGTGATAATATGATAAGAACAAAAACTAAACTAAAGAATAAAGCAAAAACAATAGAGGGAATATACTCAGAAGAGGTAGAAGTAATATATTCAGAAGAATTATCAAGAATAGCAAAGCAAGCGGAAAAAGACTATAAACAGGGAAGAACACTTACAGAAGAGGAGGTGTTTAGAAGATTGCATGAAAAATATGGAATATAACGAGTACAAATTGAATTATACAAATGAAGTAGAAGAAGAATTGGATGAGATATATAATTACATATCTCAAGTATTAAAAGAACCGGAAATAGCAAGGCGACAGATAAATAAAATAAGAATTCCATATATTTAAACTCAAATCAAAATTCAAATATGTGCAATTTAAATCACATATCTAAAAAATATAGCAAGAATTAATAAAAAAGTGAAATAATAAAAGAGAAAGGCAGTGATAATATGATAAGAATAAAAACTAAACTAAAGAATAAAGCAAGAACCATAGAAGGATTATATTCAGAAGCAGTAGAAGTGATATATTCAGAAGAATTATCAAAAATATTAGAACAATCAGAAAAGGAATATAGAGAGGGAAAAACATTTAGCAGAGAGGAGATACTTAAAGGATTATATGAAGAATTTGGAATACAAATATAGTTGGAGATTTGTAGGGGCATCAAGGGAAGAATTAAGAGAAATATACAATTACATATCTCAGATTTTGAAAGAACCGCAGATTGCTGAGCGACTGACAAGGAAAATAATACAAGAAATAGACAGATTAGAAATGTCACCATACTTAGGTCAAAGAGTAAATATAAAACCGCGAAACGAAGAATGTAGGAGACTGGTCATAGGAAACTACATAGCCCTGTATAAAATAGAAGAAACACAAAAAGAAATTTTAATATTTCACATATTTTATGGAAAGAGAAACTACTTAGCAAATAGCAATTAAAGATTTTAAAATACAAAATTCTAAAAAGTTCAAAAAGAATTTTAACCTTATAAAAAAATCAATCAAAGTAAAATAGTATTAATTATATTACAAAATAAGGACATTACAATTGACAATTAACATAAAACAATGTATAATAAAAAAGAAAAAAGCAATTAAAAAATTGTCAAAAGCAAATTTGCAAAAAACAAGAAAGTGAGGTAAGAGAAAAGCAATTATAGTAGGTATAATAAGTTTGAGAAAGGAGAAACATCATGCCAAAGTGGGTATCACTCAAAGACCTAATGGAAAATCCAAGCAAATATGGAGTAGAAGACCCAAGACTCCTCGAAATTGCATATATCCCAGACAAGCAAATCATTACTCTAACCCCAGACATGACAGGATATTGCACAGAACAAACCTTTGAAACAGAAACAAAAAAACACAAATACTATCCTTTAATGCACAAAGGAAAGTTATACCTTGTATCTAACAAAGTAACAAAAAGAGAAGTTTTCTTAAAAGGAAAAACAGGATATGATAACGGACCGAAAGTATTAAAAGAGCAAGCTAAGCTCTGGAGCAATGAAGAACTAGGAGTAAGAGGAGAAACATGGAACGAAGAAAGAATAGGAATTCTTGATATATTACCTGAATTTTTGAGAAAAATCAAAGGAACCTATTGGATAGCAATACAGTGGAACAGTGCTTGCTACTTCGGCCTGCAGCGTGTGACGTCGAGCGGCGTGTACGGCAACATTTTGTACTACTACCGCAGTGGCTCTATGTATAGCACTACCCTCAGCTATGCGGTGCGCCCCCTAGTTTCTCTACCGTCTAATATCCAAGTAAATATCGAAAATATTGATTGTAGACCTTTAGAGTTAAGATTACCAAAAGAAAAATAAGAAGAACAAGAACAATCTACATTAGCATTGCTAACGAACCTAAGGTCAAACATGTCAGAGATGATAAAACTTATGCAAGAAACTGCAAAACTCATCGAACAAATCGAACACAAAAACCTCACATAGGGATAAGAGCTAAACGATTCCCAATCCAAAAGCCATCGGAAACAAATTCCGATGGCTTTTGGTATAAAAATTTATAATTAATTTTATCTTATTTATTTTAAAAACTTTGGTACATGAAATTTAAAAAGGTTTACAATACTGTTGACATTTACCAAAGACCATAGTAAAATAATACTACATTAATTCCATATATTTAAACTCAAACCAAATCCAATAATGTGCAATTTAAGTCACATATCTAAAAAAATATAGCAAGAATTAATAAAAAAGAGAGATAATAAAGAAAGAAAGGCAGTGATAATATGATAAGAACAAAAACTAAACTAAAGAATAAAGCAAAAACAATAGAGGGACTATATTCAGATTCCGTAGAAGTAATATACTCAGAAGAACTATCAAGAATAATAGAACAAGGAGAAAAAGAATATATAGAAGGAAAAATGCTTGATGGAAGGGAGGTATTTAGAAGGCTACATGAAAAATATGGAATATGATAAATATAAACTTAAATTTTCAAACGTGTTAGAAGAGGATTTGAGTGAAATATATAATTATATCGCACAAATTTTAAAAGAACCAATAATAGCAAAGAGATTGGTAAATAAAATCGAAGAGGAAATATATAGATTAGAAATGTCACCATACCTAGGGCAAAAAGTACATGTAAAACCGCGAAACGAAGAATATAGAAGACTGGTAATAGGAAACTACATAGTCCTGTATAGAATAGAAGACACACAAAAAGAAATTTTAATATTTCACATATTTTATGGAAAGAGAAACTACTTAGCGAATAGCAATTAAAAAATTTAAAATACAGAATTCTAAAAAGTTCAAAAAGAATTTTAACCTTATAAAAAAATCAATAAAAGCAAAATAGTATTAATTATATTACAAAATAAGGATGTTACAATTAACATAAAACAATATATAATAAAAAAGCAATTAAAAAATTGTCAAAAGCAAATTTGCAAAAAAAAAACAAAATTCGTCAAAATTTTTTCAAATTATTTTATCCGTAAGGCTTGACAACCCATGCCAGTCCATGTTATAATATAAAACTGTATTAAAATCAACAAATATATTGAATTCTAACCAAGAAGAGGAATTAAACTGTACCCCTTTTACTTAGGGAAAAAGCTGTTTTGAAGCGATAGCCAATCCAAAGTAAAAAGTATAATTTAAGTAGGACTTCTTAGTCGAGAATTTATCTATAATCGCTTCACAAATAAATAAATTTAAGGAGTGAAAACAATCCATGAAAGACGTAAAACACGAAAAATGCGTACGTAAAACGTTCGCAAAAATTGGCGACAGCATAGAAATGCCAAACTTCATTAAAGTACAAAAAGATTCATATGAATGGTTCATAAAAGAAGGTCTAGGAGAGGTATTAAAAGATATTTCACCAATAGTAGACTTCTCAGGCAACCTAGTATTAGAATTCTTTGATTACTACATGGAAGACAAAACAAAATACTCACTAGAAGAAACAAAAGAAAGAGATGCTACATATTCATCAAGACTACATGTAAAAGTAAGATTAATAAACAGAGAAACAGGAGAAATCAAAGAACAAGAAATCTATCTAGGTGACTTCCCAATAATGACAGATAGTGGAACATTTGTAATAAACGGAGCAGAAAGAGTTATCGTAAGCCAATTAGTACGTTCACCAGGATGTTATTATACATCAGATTTTGACAAAACAGGAAAGAAAATATACACATCTACAGTAATGCCAATTAGAGGAGCATGGATAGAATACGAAACAGACACAAACGACATATTCTATGCAAGAGTAGATAGAACAAGAAGAATACCAGTAACAACTCTACTAAGAGCAGTAGGACTAACAACAGACGAGCAAATGATAGAAATGTTTGGCGAAGATGAAAAATTAATGGCAACATTACAAAAAGACACCATCAAAACACAAGATGAAGCATTAATAGAAATATATAAAAAGCTAAGACCAGGAGAATTACCATCAGTAGAAGCTGCAAGGAGCCTATTCAATGGCCTATTCTTTGACGAAAGAAGATATGACTTAGCAAAAGTTCGGAAGATATAAATTTAATAAAAAACTTAGTCTAGCAACAAGAATAACAAACCAAATAGCATATGATGCAATTATAGACCAAGAAACAGGAGAAGAACTAGTTGCAAAAGACGAAGTAATAACAGCAGAAGTAGCTAGAAAAATCCAAGATAGTGGAATAAATATTGTAAACGTAAAAGTAGAAGACAAAAAAGTAAAAATAATAGGAAATGGAACAGTAGATATCCATAATGTTGTAGATATAGACTTAAGCGATTTAAATATCAAAGAAGAAGTAAACTACGCAGTACTAAAAAATATCCTAGATAATACAGCAAAAAAAGACTTGAAAAAAGCAATAAGCGAATCAATGTCAGAGCTAATACCAAAACATATTACAACAGAAGACATAGTTGCATCAGTAAGTTACCTATTGAATCTTGCTCATAAACTAGGAACAACAGACGATATAGATCACCTAGGAAATAGACGTATAAGAAGTGTAGGAGAATTATTACAAAACCAATTCAGAATAGGTCTAACAAGACTAGAAAGAGTTGTAAGAGAAAGAATGACAATCCAAGACCTAGACGTTGTTACACCACAAACACTTATAAACACAAAACCAATAACTTCATCAATTAGAGAATTCTTCGGAAGCTCACAATTATCACAATTCATGGACCAAACAAATCCTTTATCAGAGCTTACACATAAAAGAAGAATATCAGCATTAGGACCAGGAGGACTATCTAGAGAAAGAGCAGGATTTGAAGTTAGAGACGTACACTATACACACTATGGAAGACTATGCCCAATAGAATCACCAGAAGGACCAAACATAGGACTAATCTCAGCACTATCATCATTCGCAGTAATAAACGAATATGGATTTATTGAAACACCATACAGAAAGATAGATCCAAAAACACATGAAGTTACAGACGAAATAGTATACATGGCAGCATATGACGAAGACGAACATATCATAGCACAAGCAAACGAACCAATTGGAAAAGACGGAAAATTCATAAATGAAAAAATAAAAGTTAGATACTTAGACGAGGTAACAGAAGTATCAAGAGACCAAGTAGACTACATGGATGTATCACCAAAACAACTTGTATCAGTTGGAGCAGCGATGATACCATTCCTAGAACATGACGATGCAAACCGTGCCTTGATGGGAGCAAACATGCAACGTCAAGCAGTTCCACTAATGATTACAGACTCACCAATAGTAGGAACAGGAATAGAGTATAAAGCAGCAAAAGACTCAGGAATAATGATACTAGCGCAATCAGACGGAACAATCAAAAAAGTTACAGGAGACGAAATAATATTAGAAACAGCATCAGGAAAAATAGAAAATTACAAACTACGTAAATTCAAGAGAACAAATGGCGGAACATGTATAAACCAAAAACCAATAGTAGTAAAAGGCGAAAAAATAAAAGCAGGAGATGTAATTGCAGATGGACCTTCAACAGACAAAGGCGAAATGGCACTTGGTAAAAACGTAATAATTGCTTTTACAACATGGGAAGGTTATAACTACGAAGACGCTATCTTACTAAGTGAAAGACTAGTTAAAGAAGATGTATACACATCAATTCATATAGAAGAATATGAATGTGACTGCCGTGATACAAAATTGGGGCCAGAAGAAATTACTAGAGACATTCCAAATGTTGGAGAAGACGGACTAAAAGACCTAGATGAAAACGGAATAATAAGAATAGGAGCAGAAGTAAGACCAGGAGACATCTTAGTAGGAAAAGTTACACCAAAAGGAGAAACAGAACTAACAGCAGAAGAAAGACTACTAAGAGCAATCTTTGGAGAAAAAGCTAGAGAAGTAAGAGACACATCACTACGTGTACCACATGGAGAATCAGGAACAATCGTAGATGTAAAAGTATTCACAAGAGATAATTCAGACGAATTAGGCCCAGGTGTAAATCAAGTAATAAGATGCTATATAGCACAAAAAAGAAAAATCTCAGTCGGAGACAAAATGGCAGGACGTCATGGAAACAAAGGTGTAGTATCAAGAATATTGCCAGTAGAAGATATGCCATTCATGCCAGACGGAACTCCAGTAGATGTAGTGCTAAACCCACTAGGTGTTCCATCACGTATGAACCTAGGTCAAGTTTTAGAAGTACACTTAGGAGGAGCAGCAAGAGCACTAGGTTTCAAAGTTGCAACACCAGTATTCGATGGAGCAACCGAAGAAGAAATAGTAGAACTACTTGAAAAATCAGGAGCAGCACCAAATGGAAAAACAATACTATATGATGGAAGAACAGGAGATCCATTCGATAAGCCAATAACAGTCGGAGTAATGTATATGCTTAAACTTCACCACTTAGTAGACGACAAGATACATGCACGTTCAACAGGACCATACTCATTAGTTACCCAACAACCACTTGGAGGAAAAGCACAATTTGGAGGACAAAGATTTGGAGAGATGGAAGTTTGGGCACTAGAAGCATATGGAGCATCACATACATTACAAGAAATGTTAACAGTAAAATCAGATGATGTAGTAGGAAGAATAAAGACTTACGAAGCAATAGTAAAAGGAGAAAATATTCCAGAACCAGGAGTACCAGCAGGATTTAAAGTCCTTATAAAAGAACTACAAAGCTTAGGACTAGATGTAAGACTATACTCACAAGAAGGTCAAGAACTAGAGCTTAAAGAAAACATAGAAGAAGGTATAGACTTCAACCTAGAAAGAGATGACAAAGAAAAGCTAAAACAAATAGAAGCAGAACTAACAGACGGTTTCGAAGAGGAAAATCTAGAAGAAGGCGAAACAACAGAAGACGATGAACTTTATGATGATGACATATTAGACGAAGAAATAGACGCAAAACTAGCAGAAGAAGCAATGCTAAATGACGAAGAAGAACTATTTGATAGCGACCTAGCAGAAGATAACCTAGACAATGATGATGATTTAATTTAATAATATTTGACTTACCTTATAAGCAGACAAAATAGAATTGTTCGAGCAGTGGAATTGCTTATAAGGTAAAGAAAAATAAAAAAATAAGTGAATAACGAATAGTTACGGAGGAACAGACGCGTGGATGAATTAGAATTATTTGATAAATTAAAAATAGGAATTGCATCTGATGAAAAAATTAGAGAATGGTCAAGAGGAGAAGTCAAAAAACCTGAGACTATTAACTATAGAACACTTAAACCAGAAAAGGATGGACTATTCTGTGAGAGAATATTTGGACCAGTAAAAGACTGGGAATGTCATTGTGGTAAATATAAAAGAGTTAGATACAAAGGCATAGTATGTGATAGATGTGGAGTAGAAGTTACAAAATCAAAAGTTAGAAGAGAAAGAATGGGACATATTGAACTTGCTGCACCAGTAGCACATATATGGTATTTCAAAGGAATACCAAGCAGAATAGCCTTGCTACTTGACATATCCCCAAGAAGTATAGAAAAAGTAATATATTTCGCATCATATATAGTTACAGACAAAGGAACTTCAGGACTAATAAAAGGTCAAATTCTTACAGAAAAAGAATATGGAGAAGCAGTAGAAAAATATGGTAGAGGCACATTTAAAGCAGAAATGGGAGCAGCTGCAATCAAAAAACTACTAGAAGAAATAGACCTAGACAAACTATCAGAAAAACTAAAAAAAGAAATAACAAAATCAAGTGAGCAAAAGAAACTAAAAATAGCAAAAAGACTAGACACAATAGAATCATTCAGACTATCAGGAAATAGACCAGAATGGACAATAATGAATGTAATTCCAGTAATCCCACCAGACATCAGACCAATGGTACAACTGGATGGTGGTAGATTTGCAACATCAGACCTAAACGACCTATATAGAAGAGTAATAAACAGAAATAACAGACTAAGAAGACTACTAGAACTTGGAGCACCAGAAATAATCGTTAGAAACGAAAAAAGAATGTTACAAGAATCAGTAGATGCATTAATAGACAATGGAAGACGTGGAAGACCAGTTACAGGAGCAGGAAATAGACCACTAAAATCATTATCAGATATGCTAAAAGGAAAACAAGGAAGATTCAGACAAAACCTACTAGGAAAGAGAGTTGACTACTCAGGACGTTCAGTTATAGTAGTAGGACCAGAACTAAAAATGTACCAATGCGGACTTCCAAAAGAAATGGCAGTAGAATTATTCAAACCATTTGTAATGAAAGAATTAGTAAAAAGAGGATTGGCACATAACATCAAAAATGCAAAAAGAATGGTAGAAAAACTAAGACCAGAAGTATGGGATATACTAGAAGAAGTTATAAAAGACCATCCAGTATTACTAAACCGTGCACCAACACTACACAGACTAGGAATTCAAGCATTTGAGCCAGTATTAGTAGAAGGAAGAGCAATAAAATTACACCCATTAGTATGTACAGCATTTAACGCAGACTTCGACGGAGACCAAATGGCAGTACACGTGCCACTATCTCCAGAAGCACAAGCAGAAGCAAGATACCTAATGTTATCAGTAAATAACCTACTAAAACCACAAGACGGAAAACCAGTTACAGTACCAACACAAGACATGATATTAGGAAGCTATTACCTAACAATGCAAGTAGATGGAGAAAAAGGAGAAGGAATGTACTTTGGAGACGACGAAGAAGCACTACTAGCATATCAAAATGGGGACCTAGAATTACATGCGAAAATAAATATTAGAAGACATGGAACATTTGAAGGAGAAGAAATAGCACAAAAAGTAGAAACAACAGTAGGAAGACTAATATACAACCAAGGAATACCACAAGACCTAGGATTTGTAGACAGAAGTAAAAAAGAAAATCTATTAAAACTAGAAATAGATTTCCCAGTAATCAAGAAAAACCTAGGAGGCATAGTTGCAAAATGCATAAATAAACATGGATTTGAGATAACAGCAGAAGTACTAGACTACATCAAATCAATTGGATACAAATACTCTACAAAAGGAGCAATAACAGTATCGGTTGCAGATGTAAGCGTACCAGAAGAAAAAGCAGAAATCCTAGAAAAAGCAGAAACAGAAGTAGATAATGTCATGAAACAATACAAACGTGGACTTATCACAAACGACGAAAGATATCAATCAACAATCAAAATTTGGGAAAGAGTTACAGATGAAGTTACAGAAGCCATGAAAGACAACTTCGACGAACTAAATCCAATATACATGATGGCACAATCAGGAGCAAGACGGAAACATGAACCAGCTAAGACAAATCGCAGGTATGCGTGGACTTATGGCAAACACATCAGGTAAAACAGTAGAAATACCAATCAAATCATGCTTCAGAGAAGGACTAGACGCACTAGAATACTTTATATCTTCACACGGAGCAAGAAAAGGTTTAGCAGATACAGCCCTAAGAACAGCAGACTCTGGATATCTAACAAGAAGACTAGTAGATGTAAGCCAAGACATCATAGTAAGAGAAGAAGACTGCGGAACACATGAAGGCATAATAATAGAAGACATCAAAGATGGAAACCAAATAATAGAAAAACTACAAGAAAGACTAGAAGGAAGATATGCACTAGATGATATAGTAGACCCAAAAACAAAAGAAATAATAGTAGACAAAGATACAATGATAGACGGAGATATTGCTAAAAAGATAGTAGATGCAGGTATCACATCAGTAGCAGTACGTTCATCACTAACATGTAGAACAAAACATGGTGTATGTAGCAAATGCTATGGAATGGGACTTGCAACACGTTCAAAAGTAAACATTGGAGAAGCAGTAGGAATAATTGCAGCACAATCAATCGGAGAACCAGGAACACAGCTAACAATGCGTACATTCCACATGGGAGGTGTCGCAGGAGGAGATATCACACAAGGTCTTCCAAGAGTTGAGGAACTATTCGAAGCTAGAAAACCAAAGGGACTTGCAATGATTTCAGAAATTGCAGGAAAAGTAAAAATAAAAGAAGAAGGCAATAAAAAAGAAATAATAGTAAAAGGCAAAGAAGAAGCAAAAACATACGCAGTACCATTTGGAGCAAAACTAAGAGTAAAAGAAGGCGAAGAAATAGAACCAGGAGCACAGCTAATAGAAGGATCAGTAAACCCTAGTGAAATCTTAGCAATTAATGGAGCAGAAGGAGTTTATAAATACCTAACACAAGAAGTACAAAAAGTATATAGAAACCAAGGTGTTGATATAAACGACAAGCATATAGAAGTAATAGGTAGACAAATGCTAAAGAGAATAAAAGTTATAGATCCAGGAGATACAGGACTATTTAGTGGAGCATTAGTAGATATGTACGAGTTCGAAGAAATAAACAATCAAACAGTAGAAAATGGAGGAAGACCAGCAACAGGACATAGAGCATTACTAGGAATAACAAAAGCATCACTAGCAACAGAAAGCTTCCTATCAGCAGCATCATTCCAAGAAACAACCAAAGTATTAACAGAAGCAGCAATAAAAGGAAAGATGGATCCATTAATAGGACTAAAAGAAAACGTAATCATAGGAAAACTAATCCCAGCAGGAACGGGACTATCAAGATACAAAGACACACAAATAAACACAGAAGACGAACAAGTAACAGAACTAGACCCAATCGCAATACTATCAGGCGACATACTAGGTTAAAACAAAGAAAAGCTAGATTTCAAACGAAGTCTAGCTTTTTAGCTTGTTAAAACTTATGTACAGCTATATGAAAAATTTCAAAATGTCAATGTGAATTATATATTAATCTTTTAAATACTTTTTTATAAAAAGTTGATCTACTTTTGCTAGATTATTTTTTACATATATTAAGTTTATATCTATATTTGGTAAATTTATAGGTAATTCAACAACATAAAAATGGAAAAATTGAAATTATGGAAAATAATGAATTAAAGAAAAGTTACATTGATGAAAGAACAGGAATCGAGTATAACTTGGTAGGCGATTATTATATATCAAACTTAGTATTACCAAGACCAAGAAGGAGAGACAATATAGGCGGGTATGGAAGATTAAGACTTAACTATTTAAAAGAACATCATAGGGTAGAATATACTTTAATGTGCATAAATAATGAATTAACAAGTCATTTACTAGATGTGAAAGATGAATGCAAAGCAAAGGTTGGAATGCTAACAAAACAAATAGCTGAAAAAGAAAATATCAAATTGCATAAGATAATAGATAGATTTTATGAAACTATTGAAAGATTTATACATTGGGTTTGTAAAAAATTTACAGTTCCATAGGAAGATGAGTTAATTCGAGATTTTCAAGAAGAAACACGAACATTTATTGATCCAATAAAGCAGATAGAGCAAGAGAACAAAGAAAAATGTAATGAACTTAAATTGTAAATTAAAATGAATCCTTTGGATTTGCTACAAAAAAGATTTATGTTATTTGTGAATTTAAATATTGCATAATTAAAAATTGATGTATAAAAATGAATATTCCAAAATTGTTTGACAGATACTAAAAAATGTAGTATACTATATTTAACTTACTTAAGTAAACAAAAAGTTCATAGATAGTAGTCGAACTAGGTGTACGGTAGCATCTAGTTCATTTTTATATACAAAAAAGAGTACAGTTCGGTATTACTGCACTCCTTCGGTCAATTAGACCTCATCTTGCTCTTGGCTATTTGATGTGTTGTCTTTGACTTCCTCAGCTTTTGACTGATTTGTCTTTTCATTTTTTTGTAATAACATTTCAATCAAACGCCAAATTAGTTCTGGGTAGTTCATAGTATGTAGTCCTCCTTTCTCCAAGATTTCCTTGTTAAAAGGATAGACTAATTATACTTCATATTTTGTGCATTTACAACAAATTTTGCAAAATATATGTTATTTCTGTGTTTCAAGCCACTCGTAAACCTCATCTTCAGTAAGTTCATTATGTTTTAGTTTTGTCATTTTTTCCTTAGCAAGTTTTTTCCAAGTTTCAAAATCTTTCTTTAATTGCTTATCGTTCTTATTTTTATTCACAAAATTAAACTGTTGTTGATATAGTTTCCTGTATTCAGTATAAGCAGATTTTTCTTGTAATCTTTTATTATAGGCAAGTATTGCCCCTTGTTTTCGACAAGTCTTTCCGTTTTCTTTTGGATAATCACCTTCGTTTACATCTCTTAATATTTCCAAACCATAAGCATAGAAAAAATCTTTGTAGGCAGATTCATAGGTAGATAGGTCAGCATTTAAAAATATAAGTAATAATAAGCCAAACCTTTCAACAAATGGAAAATATAAAATGCCAGGGTTTTTCAGTCCCATAATCGAAACATCAGAAGAAATGGTACAATTCAAAGCATTTTTTAATGAGTGGTTTTTGCATGATACATCAAGAAAAGTAAGGAACGGAAACACAGTAAAAAGAATATTGCAAAATGTAACATATCTTGGGTGGGTATCTAATGGAAACTTCAGCAAAACTTTTGGAAGTTGCAACATAACTAAATAATTTGTAGAGATTGAAATTAATAGTATTCATAAATTTCTCCTTTTATTTTATATTTTAATAGTACTATTAATAAAGATTATAACGCAACATCGTAATTATGTCAACATTTCAAATAAAGTAATAGAGCGTTTATGTTTTAATTAATCTAAAAGCGAAAGTTTTTCAAATAAAAACTTTTTTTCTTTCTGAAAATGTGATAAAATAAATCCAATGTAAATAAATATAAAACTAGAGGTAATTTATATGAAGAAAATAACAATACAAGACTTTATAGAACAAACAGGAGCAGAACTAGTTATAGGTAACAAAAATGAAATCCTAGAGAACTTTAAAAAAGACACACGAGAAATAGAAAAAGGCGATGTATATGTCGGCATAAAAGGCGAAAACACAGATGGAAGTATCTTTTTTGAGCAAGCGCTAAAAAACGGAGCTAAAGTTTGCATATTAAATAATATAGAAATACCACAAGGAACTATACAAAAATATAAAGACAGAACCATTGTAAAAACAAACGATACAATAGAAAGCTTACAAAAAATTGCAGAATACAAAAGAAAGCTGTACAACATTCCAGTTGTAGGAATAACAGGGAGCGTTGGAAAAACCAGCACAAAAGACTTAATAGCAAGCGTAATGTCAAAAAAATTTAAAAACTTAAAAACAAATGGTAACTATAATAATCACATAGGAGTACCGCTTACAATACTAAGACTAGAAGACCACACATCAGCAGTAATAGAAATGGGTATGAACCATTTAGGAGAAATAAGTAAAGTAACCAAAATTGCAAAACCAACAATGTCAGTCATAACAAACGTAGGAACAGCACATATAGGAAATTTAGGCTCAAGAGAAAATATTTTAAAAGCAAAAATGGAAATTTTAGAAGGCATGGAAGAAGGAAATGCAATAATAATAAATAATGATAATGACATGCTACACGACTGGTATTTAAAGAACAGAAAAGATAAAAATATAATCACATATGGAATAGAAAATGAAAGCAACATCATGGCAAAAAATATAGTATCATTAGAAAATGCCAGTGAATTTGATGTAGAAATAAGAGGCACAAATTATCATGCAAGAGTAAACGTGCGGAGGTAAGCACTTTGTAATCAATGCCTTGTGTGCAATATGTGTCGGTTTACAAAATAACATAGAAACATCTAAAATTTTAGAAGGTATAGGAGAATTTGAACTTACCAAAAACAGAATGGAAATAATTGAAAGAGAAGATAATGTTAAAATTATCAATGATTCATATAATGCTAATTATGATTCAATGAGAGCAGGTATAGAATATCTAGGAATGACCAAAGACACAAGAAAAATTGCAATATTAGGAAATATGGGAGAACTTGGAGATTATACTAAAGAATTGCATGAAAAAGTCGGAGAAGAAATTTACAAAAATAATATAGACATTTTAATTACAGTTCGGAGAATATGCAAAAATTTTTAAGGAAAAAGCTGTAAGCTTAGGCATGAACGAAGCAAATACTTTTTCATATAATACAAATGAAGAAGCTATTAAGAAAGCAAAAGAAATTATAAGAAGTAAAGATTGTGTGCTAATAAAAGCATCACTTTCATGCAGATTTAGAGAAATAGTGGAAGCACTAAAATAAGAGGGGAGATATTTTTATGAAAATAGCAGTTATTTTTGGAGGAGCATCAACAGAACACGATGTATCAGTTGTATCAGGTACATCAGTACTAAAAAACCTAAACAAAGAAAAATATGAAATATTGCCAATATATATAGATAGAGAAGGCAACTGGCATGAATACACAAAAGATATAAAAAAAATAGAAATAGCAAAAATAGGAGAAGAAATAACAGAGCTAAGAAAGTTAGACGATATAATGGAAACATTAAAAAAACAAGATGTACTTTTTCCAGTATTACATGGGTTATATGGAGAAGATGGTACAATACAAGGATTATTCGAAATTCTAAAAAAACCATATGTAGGCTGTAAAGTCTTAGCATCAAGTGTAGCAATGGATAAAGTATACACAAAAATAGTACTAGAAAAAGCAAAAATACAGCAAGTAAAATCAGAATATATTAGAAAATATCAAAACAAATACATATATATAGACAAAGAATTTAATGAAACAACATATGAACTAGACAAATTAGTAGAAATTCTAGAAGAAAAACTACCATATCCAATGTTCATAAAGCCATCAAACTCAGGTTCAAGCGTAGGAGTAAGCAAAGCAGAAACAAAAGAAGAACTAAAGAAATCAATAGAAAATGCAGGAATGTTTGACAAAAAAATATTAGTAGAACAAGGGATAATAGGAAGAGAAGTAGAAACAGCAGTACTAGGAAATGAAGAAATACAAGTATCAGAAGTAGGAGAAATAAAAGCAGCAGAAGACTTTTATACATTTGATGCTAAATACAATAGTCAAGCATCAAAAACAATAATTCCAGCAGAAATGTCAAAAGAAAAAAGAGAAGAAATAAGAACAACAGCAATAAAAGCATTTAAAGCAATAGATGGAAGCGGACTATCAAGAGTAGACTTCTTCATAGAAGACAAAACAAACAAAATTTACCTAAACGAAATAAACACAATGCCAGGATTTACAACAATAAGCATGTATCCAAAACTATTTGAAGCAGTACGGAATAAATTATGCAGAATTATTAGATAAACTAATTGAATTAGCACAAAAAAAGTGATATAATAACTCATGATTTACCATGAATTATGGAGGATGTTAAATGTTATTTAAAGATTATTATAAAATACTAGGATTTGAAACAAATAGAGTATCAGAAGAGCAAATAAAAAATGCATTTAGAGAACAAGCAAAAAAGTACCACCCAGACAGAAATGATGGCACACAAAGTGCAGAAGAACGCTTCAAAGATATAAATGAAGCATATAGAATACTAGGAAATCCAGCAACAAAAAGAAAATATGATAGAAGCTGGAATAGAAATATAGGCAAAGACAAAAACAAAGAAAGAAACGCAGGCAATATGAAAAGTAGTGATACAATAATAGGAGAAGCAATAAATATGTTTTTTGGAAGTAAAAAAGAGAAAAAACAAGAACCAAAAATAAAAAACAAAAAGCCTAGCATAAAGGGAGAAAACATAGAAACAGGAATAAATGTAAGTATCGAAGAAGCATTTTTTGGAGCAAGCAAAAAAATCTCCCTTCGAGCAGTAGATGGAAGCATGAAAACATTTACAGTCAAAATACCAGCAGGAATTAGAAATGGCGAAAAGATTCGCTTAATAGGACAAGGCAAAAAAGGCGAAAACGGTGGAAAAAATGGAGACTTATTCATAAAAATAAACATAGAAAAGGACAAGAAGTTTAATTTAGAAGGCTGTAATCTATATACATACTTAGACCTAACACCATGGGAAGCAGCCCTAGGCACAAGGAAAAAAGTAGAAGGAATAGATGGTGCAGAAATGGTCTACATTCCAAAAGGAATCCAAACAGGAGAAAAAATAAAAATACAAGGTAGAGGCTATAAAGACAGCAAAGGAGGCAGAGGAGAATTAGTAGCCGAAATCCGAATAATGGTACCAAAAAAACCAACCGAAGCAGAACTAAAACTATACGAAGAGCTGAAAAAATTAGCAATGTAACAGCAAATAGTTGACAAAGCTGGAAAAACATAGTATAATTATGTATAGTAGTAAAAACAAAAGAAGAACCAACGCAAACATGAAAGGACTGGTTATTAAAAATGGACATAACTCAAGGTAAACATTTTAGTATCACAGACCCAAAAGGAATAAACACAGTAATATATCAAGTAAATAAAACAGAAAAAGAATTTCTAAAAGAGTACCCAAAGTACACAGTAGAAAGACTTGACTACACATCAGAAATCAGAGGAGAAATGACTAGAAAAACATACTTTGTAGACGAACCCGCCCCTGATGGAAATCAACTTGTCATATTATCATTTGGACAAGAAAAAGTAGTAATAAACATGGGTATTTTACTAGGCGATGAAGTTAGAATTACAAAAAAACCTGCACCATTTAAATTCGACACACTGTATTCAGAAAAGCCAACAGAATACAAAGAATTCAACTACACGCCAAACCTAAAAAGAGCGATATCAATAATAGATCCAGAAACAGCAGAAGAAGTCAAACCTACACTATATTTTGATGAAGAAACAAATGAAGTAAAGGGCAAATGTAAGCTCAAACCATACAAATCTTATTTCGCATTTGAAATAAGAGAAGACTAGGAGGAAGTAGAAATGACAAAGAAAAAGGAAGTTAAAACAGTTCCAGCAGGAACAAAAGACAAGTTAAATGTTACATACACACAATTTGCAACAAATAGAGAAAAAAGCGAACTAATTGCTCCAGAAGGACATGAATTTGACAACGATGCATTGTTAGAAATGTTAGGATTTGAAAAAGATGGCAAAGGATTAAAACTAGTAGCAGAAGGACATGATTTCGAAATCGCTCCAGATGGAACAATAATTAGAAAAGCTTCTGACGGAACAATACTAACAGGAGAAGAAGTGGATAAAGACGAAGAAAGATAAAAACAAAAGAGTAGGTGAAGAAATTGCACTATAAAATAGAAGGAACAATAAGAAAGAATAAAAATAGATTTATAATATTTGCAATACTATGGCTGTTCATGGCCATAGTTATTGTTATGCCCATAACATATGCACAGCACCAAGCAGGACTAAATCGGAGCATTTGAATTTAAAATATTCATAGACACTTTCTCAAAAAGCTATTCAACTTTAGGAACAGTAGTAGGAAGTTTAGGAGAATACATAGGAGAATTCTTTAGTTTATTATGGAAATTCACAGCCGTTTATATAATATTTATGTTTGTAGGTTTTGTAAAAACAGCACCAAAAAATGAATTTACAGACATAGAACAAGGCTCAAGTGACTGGGCGACAGGAGGAGAACAATACAAAATACTAAGCAGAAACAAAGGAATAATCTTAGCAGAAAACAACTACCTACCAACAAATAAAAGAGGAAATACAAACGTACTAGTAGTAGGACGGATCAGGATCTGGTAAATCAGCATCATTCTCAATACCAAATGCATACCAAATGTTAGGCTCATATGTATTTACAGACCCAAAAGGCGAACTATACGATAAAACAGCAGGATTTTTACAAAAAAATGGATATGACATAAAAGTATTAAACTTAGTAAGACCACAAAACAGTGATGGATATAACCCACTAATGCATGTATCATCAGAATTAGATGTAGATGTAATCGCAAACACAATAGTAAAAGGACAAAAATCAGAAAGTGGCTCAGACCCATACTGGGACGACATGGCAGAACTATTGCTAAAATCACTAATATACTATCTAATAGCAACAAGGCCAGAAGAAGAGCAAAACCTAGCAAGCTGTGCAGAACTAGTTAGAGCAGCAAACAACAAAGGAGGAAGTAACCTCCTATCAGAACTAATGAACCAATTACCATATGACCACCCAGCAAGAATGTACTATAAATCAATAGAAATAGCACCAGAAAAAACATATGGATCAATCCTAAGCTCATTGCAATCAAAGCTAGGAAAATTCGATTCAAAAGAAATAGCAGAACTAACATCAACAGACACAATAGACTTCGAAGACATAGGAAGAAAAAAGACAGCAGTATATGTAATATCATCAGACACACACACAGCCTACGACTTTTTGCTTACAATATTCTTTGCACAAATGATACAGCAACTATATGATTTTGCAGACAAAAACCAAGGACTAAGACTACCAGTACCCACATTTTTCATACTAGATGAGTTTGCAAACATAGGACAAGTACCAGACTTTGATAAAAAGATATCAACAAGTAGAAGTAGAGGAATACAATTTAGTGTAATACTACAAAACTTAGACCAGCTAGAAGCAGTATATGAAAAATCATATGAAACAATTATAGGAAACTGCGACACACACGTATTCTTAGGAAGTAACTCACAAAAAACAGTAGAATACTTCTCAAAAGCATTAGGAGAAAAAACAGTAGAAAGAACAAGTATATCAGTAAACAAAGATAGACAAAACTGGATGCAAGGAAAGAGCGTATCAGACCAAATAAACGCAAGAGCATTGCTAACACCAGACGAATTAAGAAGATTTGATAATGACTTGTGTATAATATTTGAAAAAGGAATCAGACCAATAAAAGCCAGAAAATACTACTACTTCCAAAAACCAGAAGTAAAAAAATTAGCAGCATTCACGCTTAACCATAATGATCCAAGAGACCTAGACAGAGGAGCATGGAGAAAATATAATCCATACAACCCATATGTAGAAGAAAAAGACGGAAAAACAAATGTACAAGACCTAAAAGTAGAAAGCCTAGACGATTTATTCGATGAAGATACCTCAAAGAAAGAGGAAGTAAAAAAAGAAGAACCAAAACAAGAAAATGAAACAAAGAAACAAGAACCAATTAAAAAAATAGAAATACCAAAAACACCAGCACCAAAGACACCAGAAATAAACCTAGAAGACGACTTTGCACCAATATTGCCACAAGAAGAAGTTATAGAAGATAGCAAACCATTAGCAAAACTAGAAAAAAATGACGGCATAGATTTGCAAAAAGAACTAGAAGCCAAATTTGACGAACTATTTGGACCAATAGATGAATAAAGACAAACTCCTCAAGATTAGAGGGGTTTTTTATTACGTAGGAAATTACTAGTTTTGCTAGTAATTTCTGGAGTAAAAAGGTTAAGTTACATTAATTCGCCCGAACGAAGTGAGTGGCATATGGCGAAGCCACTTTTCTTCTATTCTAGGAAATTACGCGCATAGCGTGTAATTGACGTAGAAGATAATTATGCTAATCATTAATATCATTTAAATCATACAAATCCAACACAGATTTCCTAAGTGCTTTTGCAAACCCAAGCACTTCAAAATCAGCAATAAACTTATTGCAATTTTCAATCTTAGAAATATCACTTCTACTAATTTGATATCCCATGACTTGCATTCTAGCGCATAAATCTTCTTGAGTGATTTTTTCTTGTTTACGAATAGTTTTAATTTGTGAACCAATAATATTGAATTTATCATCAAATTTATTAAATTTTTTCATGATTGCCTCCAAAAAATAAAAAAATTTCGATAAAAGAACAATTTTGTATTGATTTTATAAAATATTCGTGGTAAAATTGTTCTATAAACGAACAAAATGTTATTTTGTTAAACTTTATGGGAGGAAATAAGAATAGTTTTGGGTTTGTTTGGTTTTGACTTTGGCTATTTTTGTTTCTTGCCATAAGGGGTAAGGCGCGCGTTTGAGTGTGGGAAGGTAAAGAGGTAATATATTTATTTTTTAGTGCCTCCTTGCTGTCACTCCGCTACGCTCCGCTTCATTCGCAACGGGTCTCTCCCACTCAGGGAGCTTCCCTGCGCGTCGGCACTAAAAAATAAATATATTACCTCTTTACCGGAAAGTGTGAGACGCTTTAAGTATAGTATACCCCAGTTTAAGTATGCTATCCATAATTTAAATGATGTGCTAAATAAAAAAACAACAAATGTAGGGGCGCCGTCCTCGGCGTCCGTTCTACGAAGGAATACTCAATAAAAATCAAAAGAAAG
>JAAVZW010000056.1 GCA_022791835.1 Clostridia bacterium
CAGCAATAGGAGAAGATGTAACATCAGGGATAGACTACTATCAATATTACCTAAATGGAGCAGAGGCTCACCAAAGCACAGATGGAATATGGCAAGCAACAGGCTTAAACCCAAATCAAAGTTATAACATAACAGTAAAGGCATTTGATAGAGCAGGTCTAAGCTCTAATGGAAGCAATAACACACCAGTAATAACAAAAGGAGAATTACTAGCACCAAATGTGGAAATAACTGGAGATACAAGAAATGGATATTATATAGGAGATGTAACAGTATCAGTAAGAGATACATCAGACGGAACAAAGACAAGAGTAAACAGAATAAAGGTAATAGGAGCAGGGGAAGAGAGAACTATTACAGGAACAAGTGGAAGTTTTACAATAACAGCAGATGGAACTTATACAATAAGTGCATGGAGCGAGGATGAAAGCGGAAATAGGAGTGATACAACAAGTAAGCCAAGTTTCACAAAAGATGCAACACCACCAAAACCAACACTAGGTACTCCAACAACAAATTCATCAGGAACAATAAAAGTAACAGCAACAGCAAATGAAACAGGAGGAAGTGGAGTAAAAAGTTATGAGTTTCAATATAAAGAAGTAGGAGGAAGTTGGACAAGAAAAGAAACGATAACATCAACAGCATCAAGCTATACATATACATACACAAGAATGGGAGATGGAAAGACAGTATATATCAGAGTGCTAGTAACGGATGGAGCAGGAAACATAGGAAAAAGTGCAGAGGATAGTTCAAATGGTATAAGTGCAGTAATACCAAAAGCGAATACAGCACCAGTAGTACAAACAGTAACATATGTAAATAAGACAACAAATTCAATTACAGTAACAGCAAGAGCAACAGATGCACAAAATGATGCCTTGACATATACGCTTTACATACGGAGGAACAGTAAAAGCAACAAGTAGTTCAGTAGCATCAGGTACTACAGTAACACTAACAGCAGATGGACTAACGGACTATACAAATTATTCAGTAAAAGTACGAGCAACAGAAACAAATTCACGGTCGATTATATGGAGAAAAAACATATGGAACAATACGAACTTATTGTCCAGGTTCACGGTGCAAATTGCATATTAAATGGGAGAAACTGTAGTTCGTGTGACGGAACGGGATTACTGTGCTACAATGCGGTGCATGAGCATATCTATGGTACGAAAAGTGTAAGAAATTTAAATTGTCCAAATTGTGGTTCAATGTTGTCTAAAAGAACTTGTACCCCTTACCCTACTCGGAGGTCCGTGGTGGGAAGAAAACTTTTGTCCTAATCATTGTGGATGGAGAGCACCAATTTATAAAAGAGATTATCGTTGCTCACTTTGTGATGGATATGGAATTATTGCTATAAACTGTGAACATGGTTACACTTATGGTAAAGAGCATTGTATTCATTCTAAAGATAAACAACATGATAATTAATCGAATGCAATAATAGGTGTCACAGGGACGGGGTAATTGACACTATTTGATTTTTACGATGAAATTTTGTAAATTTATAGAGATAAATAGAAAATACTATGTTACAATCAAACCAAGATCATTTCATAGTATTTTTCTATAGGAATTTTCCAAATTTTTCTTGACAATCGTGATGACAAGCTATATAATATTAATGTACAAAAGATAAAAGTGGGAACAAGTTTTATGTTTCCACAAGATACTTTTTTAGGTACAATCAAAAAAACTTTAAAACTTGGCAACTTAAGTAATAGCAAAAAATGTCTTTAGGAAATCCCCTAAAACAAATTACGAAAAAATAAACATGTATTATTTTAATTTATCTATTGACAAAACTAATAAATTAAAATAAAATAAGGAGGTAAACTATGAAAAGCGAATTTACACTTACGCCATTAATAAAAATGAAGAAATTTTTGAAAAGGAGGAGATTTCCAATGGTAGTAAAAACAAATGCAGAATTAACAAGAGATGTAGCAGAGCTAAAGCAAGAAAACAAAGATATAAATAAAAGATTAAATCATTTATCAGAAAGGGTAGACAGATTAGAAGTAAAAACAGATAGAATAGACAAAAATGTAATAGAGTTAAGAGGGTCTGTTATGGACTTATCAAAACAAATGAAAGAAGAATTTGAAAAAGTAGACAAAAGATTTGAAAGAATACAAAATCAAATGGACGAAAGATTTGAAAGAATACAAAATCAAATGGACGAAAGATTTGAAAGAATACAAAATCAAATGGACGAAAGATTTGAAGGAATACAAAATCAAATGGACAAAAGATTTGAAGAAATACAAAATCAAATGGATACAAGATTTGATGAAGTGAAAAACTACATTGATGTCAAATTGGATAATGTCATTTATGAAATAAGAAATGCTAGCAAAGTATCAAAATAGATGTAACAAAAAGTTTGAAAGCAACCTAAAAAAGATAAATAAAGAGCAAATTAAAATTAATTTTCAAGAACATATTAAAAATATATCTACTTCTTTATAATTCCTTAAAAATCCAAAAAAATAATAAAAATAACTTGCTATTTTTTTAATTCTATTGTATGATATTATATGTAAATTTAAAACTAATTATAATTATAAATAGAGAGGAACTAAAAGGGATGAAAAAAGCAGTAATTTTAGTATCACTTATAATAGCAATTCTAATAATGGTAAGTACAAGCACTGTTCATGCAACTGATGAAATTCTAAATTCTGAAAGTACAGGAAAATTAATAGAATTATCAGAAAAGCAGAAAAAAGACTTAGCAGACTATAAAGAAGAATATGGTTCAGATGCATATGGATTTACAGCATATATATTAAATGCAATTAGAATATTTAGTATACCACTATGCTTTTTAGGAATAGCAGTAAGTGCCATATATCAATATGTTATAGGTATTAGAAAGCTAGATGTAAGATACAAAGGATTTTATACAATGATAGCATTTATTACACTATTTGTAATAGCACAAGTCTTACCACTTGTATTTGTAATTGTAATAAAAGGTTTTGGAAGGAGTTAACAAATGAAAGTTTTATTTGCTGTTAATAATGAAGATATATCGGAGTCAATCATTAAACTATATCAAAAAGAATACAGGGAAATCATATCTGGTAAAAATGTTTATTATTTTAATGCAATAATTAAAGAATTACAAAGAGATCAAACATACGACAGAATTGTTATTAGTGAAGACCTAGAGCCATACAATAATAACAATTTTGATCTTATAGATAAATTTTTATTCGAACAATTAGATAAAATAAGTGATGAAGCAATAAGTGAAAGTGGTACAGATATACCAATTATATTTATCGCAACAGATAGACGCTCAAAGTCAGACAATTTATTATCTAAGTTGTTTTCTATTGGAGTATATGATGCATTACTTGGAGGAGATAGGAGTATACCAGAAGTATGCAAATTGTTAAATAAGCCTCGTACAAAAAAAGAAGCAAAAACATACTATAAAATAGAAACAGAAGAAGTAAGTTATCAAACAGAATCAGAAGACAGTGTTAGTGAAACAGAAATACAAAATATAATTACACACTACAAAAAACTTGGGAAGAATACAGATAGATATGTAGATAGTTTTAATAATATAGCAGCTCAATACACAGATGCTCAATTAAGAGTAATATCAAAATTTTTGCCAATGGGGGTAAGAGCTGTATTAGAAGTAGAATCTCCTAAATATCAATCAATTATGACATTTGGAGAAGGAACATATAAGAGAATAGAAAAAGCAAAAGAACAGAAAAAGAAAGAAGGATTAAAGATAGGCTTTATAGAAACATCTTCAGAAAAGGCAAAACCAAATAAAGCAGTAGTAATCCCTTCAGCAGTAAAGACAGATGGAGCTAAGAAACTTACAAAAAAAGAAGAGCCAAAAGAGATACAAGAAACAGAAACACCAGATATAAGTTCTTTTACAAGTCTTGATGACATGTTTGAAGAAGAACCACAAAAAGAGGAAAAACTAAATAATGAAAAAAAGCAAGAAGAAAATCAAATAGAAGAAAAGACTTCAGTAGAAGAACCAGTCAAAAGAAAAAGGGGTAGACCTAAAAAGATAATAGAGCCAGGAACAGAAGAAGTGAAAGTGCCTAAGAAAAGAGGCAGACCTAGAAAAGTAGTAGAGCCAGATAATAAGCCGTTAGAAGGACAAGAAAATATATTACCAGGGTTTGAAGAAGAGAAAAATACAATACTTCCAGGATTTGAAGAAAAGGCAAACTATGTTATACCAGAAGGAAAAAGTATTCCAAAGATAGAAGAAAATATTTATGAGAGACAAATAGAAAATGTAGCACCTAGAAGAGAAAGTATAGATTTAACAAGGCTACTTACAAAAGATAAAAAGATAGTAGCATTTGTAGGAACAGCAAAAGCAGGAACATCTTTCCTAATAAATAATATAGCAGATATGCTATCAAAAACAGGAATTAAAACTGCCGTAGTAGATCTTACAGAAAATAGAAACTCATATTACATATATACAAAAAATGAAGAACCACTTAGAAGAATAGCATCAAACTGTCTTGAAAAAATTGAAAGTGGAATAGTAGAAGGAATAGATGTTAGCAAAAACTTAACAGTATTCACATCAATTCCAAACCAAAAAATAGAAGTAAGTGATATAGATGTGCTAGTTGCCAATCTTATAAAGAAATTTTCACTAGTATTACTAGATTGTGATTTCAAAACAGATGAGACATATTTTGAATTAGCACAAGAAATATATTTAGTACAAAGCATGGATATACTTACAATACAACCACTTACAGCATTTTTAAGAGATTTACAATCAAGTGGTAAATTAGTACCTTCAAAACTAAAAGCAGTAATAAATAAAGCGATAAAAGTTAGAGGACTAAGTACAAAGGCGATTATAGGTGGAATGTCATGTTATAATAACCCAGAAATGTCATATATGAGAGAATTATTTGACAAAGAGAAAATACAGACACTAGTAATACCATTTGACGAAGATACATTATCAAAATACTTGTCAGGTATGGTAGATTGTTTTGTATCTACAAGTGGATATTCAAAACAATTTTTGTCAGAACTTAAAAAATTAGGAGATAATGTATATCCATTAGTAACAAATAAATTCAAACCAGAATTTACAAAAAAAGATAAAAACAAAGACGAATTCTAGAAAATTCACTACTAGATAAGGACTAAGAAGGGAGAAAATCATGGAGCTAGTTACAATGGTGGTATTAGTAATAATAGTAATAGCATTATTAGTGTATAATATCATCGTAAGTAGAAGAATAAAAAACTTTAAAGACATCAATCAAAAAGTAACAAGCCTAAATGTATTACAAGACTTCATGAGTACTATTGGCGATGTACAATCAGTTGATGAAAAAATTGTAAAAATAAATGAAATATTAATAGAACAATATGCAATAAAGTATTCCACAATAGTAGTGTTTGACGGCTCAGAATATGTAGTTAAAGCATCGAATGTAGACAAAAAACACTGGGAGACACTTAGGAATCTACAAAGTGAAGAAATATTTACAGATAGTATTACTACAGCAAAACCTAAATATGTTACAGTAAATACAGAAGAAGAAAGATTGCCATATCAAAAAATGGAATTTGGAAGAGCTAAATCAGCAATGTTTTTCCCATTATATATAGATAATGTATATATAGGGTATTGGATAATTGAAAGTGGAAGAATGCATGCATTTGATCATATAGATACAACAATATTAGAAGTAGTAAAAGATAATATAACTTCAATATTTAAAATAGTATCATACCAAAATATAGTAGAAAATCTTACAAGAAAAGATTTATACTCAGATCTTAAAACTTCAGAATATTTATATGAAGAAGGAAGAAAGACAATAGATAGTTATACAACATCAACAGTATGTATGTTTAAAATCGCAAACTTAGTAGAAACAAATGAAAAAATAAACAGAGATACAGGAAATCAAATGATAGTTGATATATGTGATTATATAAAAGATAGACTATCTAGTGAATATATATTTGTAAGATATATGGGACCTAAATTTGCAATAGTATTTTCAGGGATAGAAATAGATGGAGTAGTAGAATTTCTTGAAGATCTAAAAAAAGATGTAGAAGCATTAGAGATAGAAGATGTAATAGTAGCAGAAGCAAATGAGAAACTTCCAGAGGGAAAAAAGAAAAAAGTATTGACAGTACATCCAAGACTAAATTTTGTACTATCAACCTATTATAAAGGTACAGCATTAGAAAAAGTATTAAAAGAACTTGAAGAATATCTTGATGCAGCAAATGAAAAAGAAAGCGATATCAATAATATTTAATATATAAAAATTTAAGGAGGTAAAAAATGGATTTTGATAAAACAATGAACTTCAAAGTAGAAAACGAAAATAACATAAAATATAAAGAGGTATTAAAAGAAGTGTACAAAGCACTTGATGAAAAAGGGTATAATCCAGTAAATCAAATAGTAGGCTATATACTATCAGGAGACCCAACATACATAACAAGCCACAATGATGCAAGAAATATCATCAGAAAAGTTGAGAGAGACGAACTTCTAGAAAAAATGGTTAGATTTTATATTGGAATAGATGAATAAAATGAGAACTCTAGGTATAGATTATGGCGATAGTAGAGTAGGACTAGCTATTTCAGATGCACTTGGAATAACTGCACAAGGATTAGAAACTGTACACCATAATGGAAATGATAAAATAGTATTAAAAAGATTAGACGAAATACTAAAAAACTATGAAATAGATACCTTTGTAATTGGAATGCCAATAAATATGAATGGTACACTAGGAGAAAGAGCAGAACTTACAAAAAAATTTATACATAAATTAAAATGTAAGTTTAATAATATAAATATAGAAACAATAGACGAAAGACTTACAACAGTTGCAGCACATAAAACTATGAATTTTTTAGAAGTAAAGCCAAAAGCTAAAAGAGGAATAGTAGATACAATTTCAGCTGTATATATATTAGAAATGTATATGAACCGTCATTAATATTGTAGAAATACAATTAAAATATAAAATGGTTTGAAAGGAGAATTAAAAATATGGATGAGGAAGAATTAGATAACATAATAGTATTAAATGATGAAGATGGTAACGAAGTTAATTTTGAATTTTTAGATTTAGTAGAATTAGATGGAGAAGAATATGTAATTTTATTACCAACAGACGAAGGAGAAGAAGATGCAGGAGAAGTAGTAATATTACAAGTAGAAGACACAGATTCAGAAGAAGAAGAGTCTTATATCAGTGTAGAAAACGAAGAAATCCTAAACAAAGTATTTGAAATCTTTAAAGAAAAATTCAAAGACGAATTCGACTTCATAGATGAAGATTAATAAAATAAAAGTTCCTGATATTTGTACAGGAACTTTTATTTTTTTTGTTCTATCCATAAGTAATCATTTTTGTTGTATAATCTAAATTAGAATAAGAATCGTACTCATATCCTAAAGTATAAATATTAGTAGCTTGAATATCTTTTTCAAGCATCATAAGAAGTTTTTTATTCCTGCAAGTTGTAGTAAAATTTTTTACAGAAGTAATAACAGGAAGCTTCTTATTTGTTCTACAAATTTCTGAAAGCAGGGTTTGTCCTCTAGAAGAACAGCCTAAAACCCTTATATAAGGGTCAACTTTTTTAGAAGTTTCCATATCTTCTTTGGTAAATCCTAAAAGAGCATAAAGTAAAATTCTTTGAATTCTAGTTTGAGTGTATCTCTTAGATTTAACCATATTCATAAATTCAGTAAGATTGTTACAAGAATTAGCGGCATTTTTGATTGCGTTTTCTAAACCTTCACTTACATCAGGAAGATTTGCAATTTGTGCAACAGTCATATTTCTAAGAACAAACATTATCTCTTTTTCATAACATTCAATATCTTTAACATAGTGTCCTTTTTTTATAGCTTCTTCTAATATATCATAACATACCTTAGGCATAGCTTTATCAATTGCATAGAAATTTCTTTCAAGTGCATATTTTCTAATTGCAGTAGCACTTGCAAAGTCTCCAGTTATATTTTCACTATGATATCCTTCTCCAACTCTTTTTACACCAATAGCAGTCATTTGTGAATTAGTCATTTTAAGAGCTTTCAAATATTCAATAGCTAATATATTATTTGGAGAAGATAATACATTAGCTGATTTTCTAATATTATTTAAGAACATCAAAAGAGCATTTTCTCTAGCCTTTGGGAAAGAAATACCTTTCGATAATTCATGAGCAAGTAGAGACTTAAATTCTTCTGGTTGATCACACAATATGTCTGCGAATTCTTTTAATACTGATATATCATCTGTCTCACAGCCAAAGGAAATAGTATCTATAATATTTAGTGAATTTAAAACCTTAATGCTACCTAGAGCAAAGTTTTCAGCACTAGATATACTATATATACAAGGAAGTTCTAAGACTAAGTCAAAACCATTAAGAAGTGCCATTTTGGCTTTTGTCCATTTGTCAACAATAGAAACATTTCCTCTTTGAACAAAATTGCCAGTGATAAGTGCAATTGCATATTCTGAATTTGACAATCTTTTTGCTTCACTTAGTTGATAAAGATGTCCGTTGTGGAAAGGATTGTATTCTCCAATTATCGCCAAAACGTTGTCCATAAAAACCTCCATTCGATATTTTTCTTTATTATTCTTTACAATAAAAAAGTTTATTGATATAATATCATAAAAGCTGATAAAATTCAATGCTTTTATGTAAAATAAGACAAAAAATTAATTAAGTGTGTTGCTAAAATTAATAAAATGCTCGCTTGTGAGTACAAATTTTTTAGTACATTAAAATGAGAGGGATAAGAATGAAAAAAGTTATAATTTATACTGATGGAGCATGTTCGGGGAATCCTGGACCTGGCGGATGGGGAACTATTTTGATGTATGAAGGTAATAAAAAGGAGATATCAGGAGGAAATCCAGATACTACTAATAATGTTATGGAGATGACAGCAGTAATAGAGGGATTGAAAATGCTTAAGTATCCATGTGAAGTTGAGATTTATAGCGATAGTGCTTATGTCGTAAATGCTTTTAATCAACATTGGATAGATGGCTGGAAAAAGAAAGGGTGGAAAAATTCTAACAAAGAAGATGTAAAGAATAGAGAATTATGGGAAGAGATGGATAGACTTATTCAAAATCATGATGTAACTTTTATAAAAGTAAAAGGTCATAGTGATAATGAATATAACAATAGATGTGACGAATTAGCAAGAAATGCTATACCAAAAGGAGTGTAAGTATATGAGAATAGGAATAGACCTAGGTGGTAGTCATATTGCAGTACGGATTAGTAGATAATGGTAAAATAGTAACAAAGACTGAAAGACATTTTGTAGATGAAGATAGAAAAGATATAAAAAAGACTATTGAAAATAGTATAGTTAAATATATAAATGAATTATTAGACTTTTCTAAATTAGAATTAGAGGACATAGAGCTGATTGGTATTGCATCTCCTCGGATTAATTAAAGATGGAGTAATAATTAAAGCTGAGAACTTAGGAATAGAGAATTTTGAGATTATAAAAAGACTAAAAGCTAAATTAGAATATAAAGAAATATATATACGTAATGATGCGAAATGTGCAGGATTATGTGAAAAGACATACGGTAATTTAAAAGGTTATGACGATTGTATTTTTCTTTGCTTGGGAACTGGTATTGGTGGAGCTGTGTTTATGGGAGGTAATTTACTAGTCCCAAACAATGGAGAAGGTTTTGAGATTGGACATGTTGTTATTAAGCAAGATGGAATAAAATGCAATTGTGGGAATAGAGGTTGCTTTGAAAGATATGCATCAATGAAGCTTCTAAGGCAAAATATTAAGCTTAGAACCAATTTAGAAGACATTACAGGTACTGAAATGTATGACTTAATAAAAAACGACACAGACCAATTTAAAGACATTATTAATGAATTTTTAGAAAACCTAAAAATAGGTCTTACAAATTATATAAATATATTTGAACCAGAGGCAATTTGCATTGGTGGAAGCTTTGCACACTATGGAGATTTACTATTAGATAAGTTAAAAGAAAAAATGATAAAAGATAATAAAACATATAGCAAAAGAATTCCAAAAATATTAACAGCAAAATATGAAAATGATGCAGGTATGATAGGTGCAACATTAGTATTACAAAAATAAAACATTTTCTTTACAATTACGTAACATTATTGCAAAATATCCCAATTTACAATATAATAAAATTGCATAAACTAAAGAATTAAAATAGGTATATCCATACCTTTAGGAAGGGATAGTATATGGAAACATTTGCAGACTATATTTTATCAGAAAAAGATTTTATAAAAAAGTTAGAAATAACTTACTATTTACAAAAAAAGAAAAAAATCTTCTTTGATAACTCAGTAATTTTAAAAGCAGAAATAGCAAGATTATTTATAGAAACAATGAAACTAGATGTTGATGAGAATCTAGTTTTAACAGCATGCCTTTTGTATGCTTGCAAAAAAAATATAATGTCGCATGACCTAGATAAAATAAAAAGATATGCATTAGATGGAGCAGAATACCTAGCAGAACTTGGGTTCTCAAAAAGATTTTGCAAAATTTGCTCAGAAGTAAATAGATATCAAGGGAATATAGAAAGAGAAAAAGAAAGTGATATACTAGAATTAGTAGACAATTTTGGAGGTTTAGTCTTAGATAGACCAGAAAGAAAAGGATTTCCAATAGACGAGGCATTAAATCTAATAGAAAACAGAAACTTAAAAGGAAAAACCAATAGATATCTAGAAAAATTCAAAGAATTTATGTATTTGAAAGAAGGTGTTGCTGCATGAGAGAATTAGAAGGTGTAAATGATTTGTTTAGATCTAAATATGATGCAAACCCTCATGTGCGAGAAATGATAGACAAAGCAAACAAGTTTAGCACAAGAGACCTTATAGATGTTATGGCGAATCGGAAAAACAGCAGAAGAAATAGAAGACCCAATTGTATGGGTAGGAGTAGAAGAAGCTTTAACAACTCAAGTGCAAGTTGCATCACAAAGCTTAGGAACAGAAGTAGTAGAACAAATAGAAGAAGAGGAAGAAAGATAAGATGTATGAAGTATTTGCAGATTTACATATACACATAGGAAGAACTAAAAACAATAAACCAATAAAAATAACAGCGGCAAGAAGTCTTAATTTTGAAAATATAGCAAAAGAATGTGTAGACAGAAAAGGTATAAATATAGCAGGCATAATAGACTGCGCATCACCATATGTAATAGAAGATATAGAAGAATTTTTAAAAAATGGAGAGGCAAGAGAACTTAAAGACGGAGGAATTATATATAAAGAAAAACTATGCATAATACTTGGGAGTGAGATAGAAACATCAGAATTAAATGAACAAGGGAAAACAGGTAGTGCACATAACTTATGCTATTTTCCATCTCTAAAAGATATAAAGGCATTTTCAAAAGAAATGAGTACACACATACATAATATTACATTAAGTTCACAAAGAGCTGATATATCTGCATATGAGCTAATAGATATAGTGGAAAAATATAATGGAATACTAATTCCAGCACATTGCTTCACACCACACAAAAGCTTTTATGGAAATTGCACAGATAGATTAGAGAAAATTTTTAAAGAAAAATATAAAAAAGTTCCAGCAATAGAGTTGGGATTAAGTTCAGACACATTTTTAGCAGATCAAATATCAGAATTAGAAACAAAAAGTTTTTTAACAAATTCAGATGCACATTCACTACCCAAAATTGCTAGAGAATACAATAAAATACAAGTAGAAAATATAAGCTTTAAAGAATTACTGAAAGCAATAAAAAATGAAGAAGGAAGAAAAATATTATCAAACTACGGACTAGACCCAAAACTTGGTAAATATCATAGGACTTACTGCGAAACATGTGACAAAAGGATAGAAGGCAAAATGCCAGTTACCAAATGTGATACCTGTGATAGTAGAAACATAACAATGGGAGTATTAGACAGAATAGAAATAATAAAAGACAAAAAAGAAACAAAGAGTCCAAGCTTTAGGCCACAATATGTATACCAAATACCGCTTACTTTCATCCCAGGCGTAGGAGCAAAAATTATAGAAAAATTGCTAACACATTTTGAAACAGAAATGAACATTTTGCACAAATTATCATTTGATGACATAGAAGCAGTGTGCGGAGGAAAAATCGCAAAAAATATAATATCAGCAAAAGAAGGTAAAATAGAAATTTCAGCAGGTGGAGGCGGAGTATACGGCAAAGTCTCAGCTAAATAGTTCTAAAATTATTTTGTATTACATAAAAATTAGATAAGAATTTAAAGACGAAAGAGTGATATGTAATGCAAAACAGAAGAGTTAACTTTTTACGTACCCATATAGAAAATAACTTCAAAAATTATATCATAGTAACAATATTTTTCATGGTACGGAATAATTATTGGAGTATTATTTATAAATAATGTAGAACAAGAAGAACAAGAGGAAATCAGCACATATATAAATAGTTTTATAGAAAAATCTAAAAGTGATACAAATATAAATTACACCAAACTATTTTTTAGTTCAATAAGAAACAACATAACACTCGCAATTATATTATGGTTTGCAGGATTAACAGTAATAGGAATATTTGCAGTATATGGAATGGTATGCTACAGAGGATTTACTTTAGGATATAGTATATCTTGCATAGTAGCAACGCTAGGAGCTAAAAATGGAGGAATATTTATTTTATCCTCAATGCTTCTGCAAAATATAATTTTTATACCAGTACTATTTGCACTTTCGATAAGCGGTATAAGACTATATAAATCAATAATGAAAGACAGAGGAAAGGAAAACATAAAACTAGAAATACTGAGACACACAATATTTTCTGCAATACTAAGTATAATGCTAATAGTAGCCTCTTTCATCGAAACATATGTATCTACAAATATATTTATGTTAACTTTAAATATTTTATAAAAATTTATAAAAAACTATTTACATTTTGTCTGTAATTTGATATAACATATATATCTTATGTTAATAAATAATAGGGAGAGATGAAACATGCAAAAGCAAATCAAAAATTTCTTAGATTTCATAGAAAATGATAAGAAAGCATCACAAAACACATTGCAATCATATAGACGTGATATAATGCAATATAACACATATGTAGAAGAAAATAAAATTAATTATTTGAAAGTAGACGAAGAAGGAATTAGAGAATATTTAAAGTATATGAATGAAATTGGAAAGAAAAGTTCAACAATTTCAAGAAGTTTAGCATCAATAAGATCATTTTATCAATACCTACTAAGGATAAAAAAAGTAAAAAAAGATCCAACAGAAGGAATACAATCTCCTAAAATAGAAAAAAGAATCCCATCAGTACTAACATCACAAGAAGTAGAATTGTTACTAGAACAACCAAAAGATGTAGATTTAAAAGGAATCAGAGATAAGGCAATGCTAGAATTTGCATATGCTACAGGAATGAAAGTTACAGAAATAATATCATTAAATATAGAAGATGTAAATCTAGAAGAAGGATATGTAACATGTAAAAGCAAAGAAAAAGCTAGAAATATACCATTAGGTTCACTATCACTAAAAGCTTTGAAAGAATACATAGAAAATTCTAGAAACATACTAATAAAAGATGAAAAAGTTACAGCCCTATTCGTTAACACAAATGGTCAAAGACTTACAAGACAAGGATTTTGGAAAATAGTAAAATACTATAAAGACCAAGCACACATAACAAAAGAAATAACACCACACATCTTGAGACATTCATTTGCAACACATCTATTACAAAATGGTGCAGATTTAAAAGCAATACAAACTATGCTAGGACACTCAGATATTTCATCAACACAAATATATATGCAATTCCAAGATGCAACAATACAAAATATATATAAAAAGGCCCATCCAAGAGCATAAAATTTTAAGTCCACCTAAATACTTTAGGCGGGCTTATTTGCAATTGGTACTAAAATTAACAGCAAGCTACCTTTTGATAAGTTTTTTAAAACGCTTGCTTGTATGATACAGATGAAAGTATTATTAAAGAAAAGGACTACGAAGATAAATTGTAAAAAACCTTAGAATTAAGGAGATGAACGTATGAAGAAAGAAGATGCTAAAAGAAAAGCTAATATAGAGAGCTTAAGTAAAGTAATTGAAGAGAAGAAGAAGATACCTAATAATGTGAGAGAAAAGGTAAATTCGAAGATTTTTGAGAATGTAATATTTGGAATAATTATGCTCATTTATTTAGAAGCACTTAATCTAGGTGCAGGGAATATCCCAACAGAAAATTATTTAGTAGACTTAAAAGTATTTGGAGCACTTTTATTAATACTAACAATAGTTCTATTTGAATTTGCTTACAAAAAAGATAAGACAAGCCTATGGTTACATGGAGTAGAAGTAATGATAATTGCAATATTTACAATATATTTGATTTATTTATACTCAATGTATCATAAAACATTAGGAAACATAATAAATACAGTAGCAATGGCATATGTATTATATTATGTAATAAAAACATTATTAGAAAGAAGAAATACAATTAAAAACTACAACAATAGCTTAAGAGATATAGGAGAAATAGTAAAAAGATAGGAGAAAAAATATGGAAAAATGTTTATTACTTGGCAATGGAGGACGCGAGGCAGTTATTGCAGAATATGTATCAAAAGATTACAAATTATATTCAATAATGCCATATGAAAACCCATCAATAGTAGAATACACAAAAAAATCAGAAGGAAAATATGTCATTGGAAATCCATTTGACAAAAAATTTGTAAAGAAATTCATACAAGAAGAACAAATAGAAAACTGTATAATAAGCAGCGATAATCTTTTACAAGAGGGATTAATAGATTTAGCAAGAAGCTTAGGATTAAAAACATTTGGGCCAACCTCAAAGGGGTCTAAAATAGAATGGAGCAAAACATATGCACTAGACATAGTACAAAAAATAGCACCAGAAATGATAATAAAAAACATTAATGTGACAAATGAAGAAGACCTAAGAAAGGCAATAGAAAACTATTCAGATGATAGTTTCGTTGTAAAACCAGAAGGCCTAACAGGAGGAAAAGGTGTAAAAGTAGGAGGTATACACTTTAAAGGAAAAGAAGAAGGATATGAATATGCAAAATCTTGTTTAAAAACAAGCGGAAATGTAATAATACAAGATAAAGTAGAAGGTAGAGAATTCACAGTAACTGGATTAACAGATGGAAAACATATAGTAGTAACCCCAACAACCTTTGATTACCCATATAGATTTGATGAAGATAAAGGACCAGGTACAGGAGGAATGGGATGCTTAGGATTTGAAAATGGATTATTACCATTTTTAACAGAAGAAGACATAAAAATATGTAAAGACTTAATGCAAAAAACAATAGAATATGTTAATAAAGATAACTTAGAATTTAATGGAGTTATATACGGAGGATTTTTCAAATGTGAAAATGGTATTAAATTCATAGAATTCAATGCAAGATTCGGAGACCCAGAATCATTAAACATTTTGAACGCAATAGAAACACCATTTAAAGAACTATTTGAAAATATACAAAAACAAACATTAAGTGAAAAAAACTGTAAATTTAGCAAAATAAATACTTTTACATTATATGTAGTTACACCAAACTATGCAATATCTTCTTCAAAGGAACCAATAAAATTCATTCTAAAAAAAGAAGAAATAGAAAAACAAGGTGTTAAAATTTACTTCTCAAGCACTAAACAAATAGAAGGAGAAAACTATGAGAGTGTAGGAAATTCAAGATTGTTTGCAGTTGTAGCAAAAGATAAAACAATGGAAGATGCAAAAACAAGAGTATACAAGGCGATAGAAGGTAATATAGATAATGAGTTACATTATAGAAAAGATATAGGCAATATGTATGTACACTAAAGAATAAAAAAAGAGAAATTTCTTACAATCTAAAAAACATAAGATAAGGAGGAAAAGAATATGAGTGAAGCAATGATTTTGATCATATTTGGAGGGATATTTGCACTTACAGGAGTAATAGTATTTGGACAAACGATGATAGAAAGAAAAAAATGTTCTAAAGTTACAACAGGTATAGTAAAAGAAATTACAACAGATGAAAATACAGAACAAAATCAAAAAAAGAAAAAAGTATCCTATACAACAATAGAATATACAGTAGGAGAAGAAACATATATACAAAAATCAGAAACAGGTTCTACAATGAATGCTCATTATATAGGAGAAAAAATAGAGATACACTATGATCCACAAAATCCTAAAAAAGCATATTGGGGAACAAATGAATTTTTAAGTTTAGTTGCAGGAATAGTTTTTACATCAGTAGGAGTTCGGATTATTTATAGTTAGTTTCTTTGTAGGAAAATAAAATAATAAAAAAGAAAGAGAGGAACAACATGAAAAAAACAAAAATTATATCAATCATTTTAATGATAGCAATCATTCTAAGTGCGTTTAGTTTAAGCACAAGAGTAATTGGAACAGAACCAGATGCAGGAGAACCAGGAGATAATGCAAGAACATCAGCAGAAGGAGAGCCAGTAGTAACTTCAGAAACAGAAGGAGAACCAGAAAATACTACAGATGATGGACATAATCATACAGAAGACGAAGATTTTGTAGTTCATAGTGGGGATTTGTATATAGCAAGTGCAGACCGTGAATACATTATGGATCAAAATGTAGATGGAAATGTATATATATTTGGAAAGAATGTAAAAGTAACAGGAAGCATAAATGGTTCATTATTTGTATGCGCATCAGGAAATCTAACAATAGAAAAAGATGCATACATTGCATGCCATGTATTTGCATTTGCAGATACAATTCAAATGAGTGGAATCGCATTTGATTTATATGCAGTAGGCTTTAATGTAACTGTAAATGAAGGTTCTATCATTTCAAGAGATATGAGAGTCGCAGGAAATAATATATATTTAGCAGGAGCAACAGGAAGAGATGTTTTAGCATATGGACAAAAAATAACAGCTCCAGAAGAAGCAGAAAAATTAATTATTTATGGAAGCTTAAAATATCAATCAAATAGTGAAATTGCAAACCTAGATAAAGCAAGCATTACAGGAGAGGTAAGTTATAATCAATTAAAAGGAAAAGAAGACAAAGCATATACAGTAATAGAATACGTATTAAGTGCAATAGGTACAATAGTATTTGATATTGTTATGTACTTACTATTCATATTCTTCGCACCAAAATTTGTAGAAAAATCAAAAGAATATGTATCAACAAAAGGATTATTAGCATTTGCAGTAGGAGTAGCATTTGTAATATTAGTACCAATAATATCACTACTACTATTCATGACAGGAGTAGGAGCAGGTTTAGGATTCTTTGCACTATTCTTATATGCAACATTACTAATGCTAAACGCATTCGCTGTTACACTTGCAACAACAGAATTCATAGCACCAAAATTAAAAATGGGAGAAGACAAATTCAAAAAAGGATTACTACTAATCCCAATAAGCTTAGTAATCTGGGGCTTAAGAAAAATTCCATTCATAGGAAGCTGGATAGCAACAATAGTATTCATATGTGGAGTAGGAATTTTAATATTCTATCAATTTGATAAAAGAAGAAAAACAAAAGAAGAAAAATAAAATATAATTTTCAAGGGCGACTAAAAGTCGCCCACTTTTATAGAATATAAAAAAACAAAAATATACTAGCAAATTATAAAAGCAAGTGCTATACTTAATATATAAAGGAGGAATTGAGTATGCAACAAAAACTAAAAAAATTACCAAATTCGTATCAAGAAGACATAAAAAAGGCAACAGAAATTCTAAAACAAAATGGAGCAACAGAAGTATTTATCTTTGGCTCTATTGCAAATGGAAGATTTAATGAAAACTCAGATATAGACATAGCAGTCAGAGGATTAAAACAAAAAGACTTTTATAAAGTAGCATCAATACTAATGTTTGAATTAGAAAATGAATTTGATTTAACAGACCTAGATGATAAAGAAAATCGTTTTTCACAAATGTTATTGAAGGTAGGAGAATTATTAAAAGTTGGATAGAATTGTAAAGGAGAAAATAGAATTTCAATTAAACTGGAAAAAAATGCAACTTCTAGTAGAAGAAATACATCATGTGTGGAGTGAAATTAAAAGCAATCTAATTAAAATCACAAATTTGTAGAGGGAACAAGTGGAGGACCCATATTTGATGCAAAAGGATATACAATATTAAAATAAAAATTAAGATGGAGAATGTATAATGAAAAAAGGTTACATGATAGTATTAGGAATTATGTTAATACTAATAATAGCACTATCCATAATATGTTTTATACTTATAAATAATAGAAAAATTAAACTAGAAATAAAAGAAGGCACATTAACTGAGACAAGTGCAGTATTGATAATCAATCATGAATATGAACCTAAAATAAGTTTCGGAGAATTTTTCTTCATTGAAAAGAAAGAAGGACTTATTTGGAAGGAATTAGAAGCAGAGAATTTGGCAACTGCATTAATCGGATATACAAGCTATGGAAAAGGAGCGACGGAAACAAAGATAAACTGGGCAGAACAATATGGAAAATTAAAAAAAGGAAAGTACAGAATAAAAAAATACATAAATGGCAAGCTATATTCTGTAAAATTTAAAATAAAATAAAAAATTATTCCCCCAATTCTTAGAAATTGGGGGTTATTTTTTTGTATTTTAGGAAAGTATGTGCGTAGTGTGTAATTAATATATAAGATGATTATGGTTGGGATTACAAATTCTAACTAATTTTATCATTTAAGAATTGTTAAGTTTGTTCCATTGTTGAAAATATAAAATTTTGCAAAAAAATCCAAATATTTATGAATAAATTATGAATTTACTTGATATTTTCTAATATATTTTATATAATAGGTGTGTACATTTTACGCAAATGAGCGTGAAGTGTTCATTTCCTAGAAAATGGAGGATTAATTATGTTTTGTGCTTTAATAATGGCAGGCGGAAAAGGAACAAGATTCTGGCCAAAATCAACTGAAAATATGCCAAAGCAATTTTTAAATCTAATAGGCGAAAAAACAATGATACAACTTACATATGATAGACTTCTTAAAGTTATGCCTAAAGAAAGGATATTTGTTGTAACTTGCAGAAGATATAAAGAATTAGTAGCAAAGCAACTAGAAAATATACCAGAAAAAAATATAATAATAGAACCAGAAGGTAGAAATACAGCACCATGTATATTACTTGCAACAATGTATATAAAAGAACTATATAATGATGCAACAATAGCAGTATTACCATCAGATCACGCAATAAAAAATACAGATGAATTTTGTGAAATTCTAAAATGCGCAAACGAATATGTAGAAAATCAAAATAATAAAGCAATAGTAACAATAGGAATAACACCAAACAGAGCAGAAACGGGCTATGGCTATATCAAATTTGAAAAATCAACTTCGAAAGTATTAAAAGTAGAAAGATTTGTAGAAAAACCAAATCTAGAAAAAGCAATAGAATATTTGAATACAGGAATGTACTTGTGGAATGCAGGAATGTTTATATTTAATGCAGATAATATGCTAAATGAGTTAGAAGCAAATTATTCTGGGTATAATGTACTTAAAGAACTTCCAAGTATAAAAGACAGTAATTATAATACAAAACTTTCAGAACTATATTCAAATTGTGAAGCAATATCAATAGACTATGCAGTAATGGAAAAATCTCAAAATATATATGTGATACCAGGAGATTTCGGATGGGATGACATAGGTACATGGAATTCCTTAGAAAGATATATAACAAAAGACGATAACGAAAATATACTTAATGGAAAAGTCCAAGCATATAACTCAAGAAACAACATAGTATATGCAGGAGGAAAAGAAGTCATACTACTAAATGCAGACAATATCTTTTGCATAGAAACAGACGATGTATTAGTTATAGGAGATAGAAACACAATAAATAAAGTACACGAGCTCAGAAATATAGTGTAAAACTATATACGAAAGGAAAGATACAAAATATGAAGGTTGCGATTGTACATGATTGGCTTACCAACATGGGAGGGGCAGAACAAGTCGTAATAAACATGAAAAAGTGCTACAAAGACGCTCCAATTTACACAAGCCTCTACACACCAGACAACTTATCAGACGAATTAAAAAACATAGACGTTCGCACAAGTTGTTTGCAAAAAAAGAATAAAAAGCAAATTAACCATAAAAAATATTATCCATTTATGCCAACAGCCTTTGAAAGATTTGACTTAAATGAATATGATGTAGTAATCAGCAGTAGTTCATGTTGTGCAAAAGGAGTTATAACAAAACCAAATAGTGTTCATATATGTTATTGTCATACTCCAATGCGTTATGCCTGGGATAAAAGAGATGAATATACAGAAGGCATGGGAAAACTAAAAAAGAAATTAATAAGAATATTATTACATTATATGAGAATTTGGGATGTAGTATCAAGCAATAGAGTAGATTACTTTATTGCTAACTCAAATGAAGTAAAAACAAGAATACAAAAACACTATAAAAGAGATTCAATAGTAATAAATCCACCAGTAAGATGTAAATTTTTTGACATATCAAAAACAGATGGAGATTATTATTTAGTACTATCAAGGCTAGTAGGCTACAAAAGGTTCGACCTAGCAGTAAAAGCATGTAAAGAACTAAACAAAAAACTAGTTGTAATAGGAGAAGGACCAGAAAGAGCAAACTTAGAAAAAATAGCAGAAGGAAACAAGAACATAACTTTCCTAGGAAGACAATCAGACGAAATGGTAAAAAAATACATGTCAGAATGTAAAGCCTTACTATTCCCAGGAGAAGAAGACTTTGGAATAGTACCAGTAGAAGTACAAGCTTGTGGAAGACCAGTAATAGCATATGGAAAAGGCGGGGTTCTAGATAGTGTGATAGATGGAAAAACAGGAATATTTTTTATGAACCAAACAGTAGAAGACGTAAAAACAGCAATACAAAAACTAGAAAATACAAAATTTGATAAAGAAGAAATTAGAAAGCACGCAATGCAATTCGATGAAGAAGAATTTAGAAAAAAACTTACCGAATTTGTAGAGAAAGTAGTTGAAGAAAAATGAAAGTAGCAGTAGATGCAAGAATGTATAATATGTCTGGCATAGGCACATATATCCAAAACCTCATGAAAAATGATTGCTACCAAATAGCATTAGGAAGTACAGAAGAATTAAAGGATGTAAAAAACGTAGATACAAAATTAGAATTCGAAGCACCAATATATGGGATAAAAGAACAACTAAAATTTCCATATAAAGCCTTGAAAAAACTAAAACCAGATATATTGCATATACCACACTACAATGTACCAATATTCTATAAAGGGGACATGGTAGTCACAATACATGACCTAACACATCTAGTATATAGTGAATTTTTTGGAAGTAAACTAGCAATACTTTATGCTAAAATCATGCTAAAAATAGCAACAAAAAAAGCAAAAGTAATATTAACAGTATCAGAAAACACAAAAAAAGATATAATAAAATACTTAAAAGTAGATGAAAACAAAATAAAAGTAACTTACTTAGGAATAAAAGAAGAAATCAAAGAAAAACAAAAACAAGACATAGAATATCTTTATGAAAAATATAAAATACCAAAAGACAAGAAGATACTAATGTATGTAGGAAATCTAAAACCACATAAAAACCTAGAAAGATTACTAGAAGCGTTTAGCAAACTAAAAAATAATGATAAATGTGTACTACTTTTAGTAGGTAAAGCGTTTGAAAACTATAAAATATTAGAAGAAAAAGAAAAAACACTAAAAATAGAAGATAAAGTAATTCATACAGGAATAGTAGAAGACGAGGAACTTACAGATTTATATAATTTAGTAGAACTATTCGTATTTCCATCACTATATGAAGGCTTTGGTCTGCCAATTCTAGAAGCAATGGCATGTGGCACAAAAGTAGTAAGTTCAAATGCATCATCGCTACCAGAAGTAGGAGGAGATGTAATAAAATACTTTGAACCTAAAAATATAGAAGAAATGGCAGAAGTAATGGAAAAAGAACTAGAAAGAAAAGATACAGAAGAAGAAAAAAATAAAAGAATAAAATGGGCAAAAAACTTTAACTTTGAAAAAACGAGTAGAGAAGTAAACAATGCTTTTAATTCGTGTAAAAAACAATAGAAAAAAGGAGAGAATAAAGCAAAATGGAAATAACACTATTAGGGTGGATAACAATAGTTATTACAATATATGCTTTTTTTAAAAATGAAAAACTACTACTATATATGATGGTATTTTTAGCACCATTCACAGCAGCAAATCTTATACATATAACATGGACAACCACACCAGTCCAAACCTTTGAATTTACAGGAGCAGTATGGCTCTTAAGAGAATTTATAAATTTTATAAAAACAAAACCAAAACTTAGCAAAGACATAATTATTAACAAATTCAAACAGAACAAGTTAGCTACAGCCTTCCTAATATTTATAATTGTTATAATCATAAGTGAAATATACTTAGCAATATCAGGATTAACATTAGAATATACAGGACTAGAAGGCGAAGCAGGTCTTGTAAAATTCAGCAAAGCAAATATAACAAGAGCAGTCATAACAATATTCATATTTGTCAATATGATAGTATTATCATTTAAAATAAACTCTAGAGAAGAAATAAAAAAACTATTAAAAATATTCAGTATAGCATCAATATTTGCAGTAATATGGGGACTGCTACAGTTCGTTACATATTACTTTGGTTTACCATATCCAGCATTCTTATTCAACAACAATCCATACGCAGCACAATGTTACGACCAAATAGACAATAATGTAAAAAGAATATCTTCAATAGCTCTAGAACCATCAACATTTGCAATAAATCTATTTTGCTTTTTACCATTAGTGCTTGGAACATTTTTAGCAATAAAAGAAAAAATGAAAGAAAAGAAATATATAGTAACCTTTGTAATTCTAGTACTAACAACAGCATGTGCGATACTAACAACCTCTAGCACGACATATGTAGGACTAGTAGCAGTATATGCACTATTTGGAGTATATATACTATTTAGCTTCATAAAAGGAGGAGAGCTAGATAATAGAAAAAGGAACTTCCTAAAAATGACACTTGCAACAGTAGTATCAATAGGATTCGCAGCAGTACTCTGTGTAGGTTCATTGAAAGTACGGATATAAACTGCAAACCATAGAACCAATTAAAATAGAAGTAAAAAAAGAAGAACAAAAAGAAGAGGAAGAAGAGAAATACAGCTCAGCCTTTGAAAACATGCTAAAAACTCTGCATCAAATGACAATAGGAAAATTAGCATCAGGCTCAGGACAAGAAAGAATGAGAGGAGAAGAAATAGGTTTATCACTACTTAAACATTCTCCAATATTTGGAATAGGACTAGGCTCATATAGAACCTTTAGCCTATTTACAAACACCTTATTAAACATGGGAATAATAGGGGCAGTATCACTTTTATACATGCTATTTGTACCAATAAAAGCCCTAATAAAATATAGAAAAAAAGATGAAACAATATGTGTAGTGCTACTAATTGCAATAATAGGAACAGCAATATCATTCTTTGTAGGAGTACCAGACCTAACCTATACATTTTATTGGATGTTCTTAATATTTGGATATAAATATGCCACAATAGAAGAAGGTAAATAATAAGGAGAGGATGTAAATGAAGATAGGGATAGATGGAAGAGGACTAGAAGGAAAAAAATCAGGTATAGGAATATATATAGAAGAAGTAATAAAACAAATAAATAATATAGAAGATCAAGAAAACCAATACATAATATATTCCCCAAGGAAAGTAGAAATAAATGCAAAATTAAAAAAACATATAATAATAAAAGATGGAAACAAAAGACTTCGGAAGCTTCTGGCTATACCTAAAACTTCCAAAAATCCTTAAACAAGATAACATAGACGTATTTTGGGGAACACAACATTGTCTTCCAAAAAGAAATAAATATTCAAAAAAAATAAAATTTGTATTAACAATACATGACCTAGCAATAAAAAAACTAAAAACAGTAGGTTCATTTAAAAACACAATAATACAAATGCTATTCCTTAAAAAGAGTATAAAAAATGCAGACAAAATAATTGCAATCTCAGAAGCAACTAAAAAAGACATAATAGAAATATTTAATATAAAGCCAGAAAAAATCCAAACAATATATAATGGCACGAACATAAATAATGAATACAAAGTAACAGAAAAAGAAGAACAAGAAATAAAAGAAAAATTCAAAATAGAAAATACACCATACATATTTTTCATAAGCACAATAGAACCTAGAAAAAATATACCAACACTCATAAAAGCATATAACTATGTTAGAGAAAAAGGAACAAACTTAAAATTAATCATAGCAGGAGGACTAGGTTGGAAATATGAAAATGTACTAAAAGAAATAGAAAATTCAAAATATAAAGAAGACATAAACTTACCAGGATATATTTCAAAAGAAGAAAAACAGTACTTACTAAAAAACACCAAAGCACTAGTATATCCTTCATTATATGAAGGCTTTGGATTACCAATCCTCGAAGCAATGGCAAATGAGGCAGTAGTGATTACATCAAATGTATCTTCACTCCCAGAAGTAGGAGGAAATGTAGCATATTATTACGAAGATGTTTTAGATTACAAATTACTAGGAGAGAAAATACTAGAAATAATAAATATAAAAACAGAAGAAAAAGAAGAAAGAATAAAACAAGGATTAGAACAAGTAAAAAAATTTACATGGGAAAAATGTGCAAAAGAGACATTAGATATAATAGGAGGATAAAATGAAAATATGTTTTATAGTAGGAGCTTTTCCTATGATGAAATGTGGAGTAGGAGACTATACAAGTAAATTAGCAGAAGAACTAGCAAAAGATGGCAACGAAATTCATATCATAACATCAGAAAGAGCAAGCTCAGAATCTAAAAGCTTAAATGTACACAATATAGTAAAAGAATGGAAATTTTCAGCATTAAAACCAATATTAAATGAATTAAAAAAGATACAACCAGATGTTGTTAATATTCAGTATCCAAGTGATGAATATTATAGAAGAACAGTCAGTGTTTTACCAATACTAATAAAAAGAAAAATAAAATGTAAAGTTACAATAACTGTACATGAATACGACTATTTTAACCTAAACGAGAATAGACTAAAAGACAAAATAAGACTATACTTAAACTTTTGCAAATTAGATAAAATAATAACAGTAGAAGAAAAATTTATACCAAGAATAAAAAAAGATTACTCAAAAGCAAATATTGCATATATACCAATAAGCTCTAATATACCAAGAAATAAAGCAAAAGCCGAAGATTTAGAAAACATAAGGAAAAAATACGAACTAGAAGGAAAAAAAGTACTGTCATACTTTGGATTTGCAGTACCTGTAAAAGGAATTGAATATTTATTAAAATGTGTGCAAAAATTAGACGATGATGTAAAACTTCTATTCATAAACCATCTAGATGAAAACAATGAATATCATAAAACTTTACTAGACTTAATCAAAGAACTAAAAATAGAAGAAAAAGTAGCGATAACAGGATTTATAGACGATGCAGAAGACGTAGCCAATTTGTTAGAAGCAAGTGATATATGTGTATTACCATTTGTAAATGGACTAAAAAAGAGTAACGGTAGTTTTCTTGCAGCATATAACCAAAAAATAAAAATTATAACCACATCTAATAAAGAAGAAGTAGAAGAAAAAGGAATATACTATGTTAAACCAAATCAAGAACAAGAATTATTAGAAAAAATACAATATGCTTTAGAAAAAGAAGAAGAAATCGACAGAGACATCTTAACTTGGGATAATGTAGTAAAAAGTTATTTAGAAAGTTTTAATGAGGTAATGTAAATATGGCAAAAGGAATAACAAGAACTAACCAATCCATGAAAAATGCAACACTTTCAATAATTTCACAAGGAATTCAGCAACTACTAAGAATAGCAGTTAGAATAGTATTTATTAGAGCAATAGGACAAGAACTTTTAGGAGTAAACAGTCTATTTACAGAAATACTTACAGCACTACAATTAGTAGAACTAGGTGTTGGACCAGCAATGGCATTTAGTTTGTACAAGCCACTTGCAGAAAATGATGAAGAAAAAGTAAAATCCTTAATGGCACTATTCAAAAAAGCATATAGAATTATAGGAGCAATAGTATTAATACTAGGAGTAGGATTTACACCATTTTATACATTCTTTATAAATGGAGCACCAGATATATCAAATTTAAACTTAATATATTTGATATTCGTATTTGACACAGGAATATCTTACTTTTTCTCATATTATAGAACCTTGCTAATAAGTGATCAAAAGAAATATGTAGACTTATCAGTACAAATGATTGTAACTATATTAGTATCAGTACTCCAAATGATACTAATTACAATTACACATAGCTATATGATTTACTTGATTTTACAAGTTATAGGAACAATATCAACAAACTTTATTGCCTCAAAGATTGCAATTAAAGAATACCCATACCTTAAAGACAAAAATGTAAAAAAATTGGATAATGCAACAACAGGAGAAATAAAGAAAAATATATTTGCAATGATATTCCATAAAATAGGAACAATAGTTAGAGATGCAACAGACAATCTATTCATATCAAAATATATAAGCTTAGCTATTTCAGGAGTTTACTCTAACTACTCTATGATTACAAAAGCACTAGCAACCCTAATAGGACAAATATTCAATGCAGTATTATCAAGTGTAGGAAACTTACACATAACAGCTGACAGTAAAGCTCAAAAAGAAGTATTTTATAATATAAACTATATAAACTTTTGGATAGCAACATTTTGCGCTTGTTGCTTTGGAGTACTAGCCAAACCATTCATATTAGTAATAGCAAATGAAACATACTTACTTGGTTCATTTGTAGTTGTATTATTAACATTACGTTTCTATCTTGATATAATGAGAAAAACAACTTGGATGTTCTGTGAAGCAGCAGGAGTATATTGGAAAGGAAAAAGCAAACCAATTTGGGAAGCAGTTGTAAATTTAGTAGTATCATGGATACTTGTAAAAACAATAGGAATTTCTGGAATATTTATAGGAACAATTATAACAATTCTAATAGTAGATTTACCTATTGAGCCATATCTCGCATTTAAATATGTATTAAATGGAGGATTAGCAAAATACTATTTAAGATATTTCATATATTTAGTAATATTTGGTATAATAGCAGGAATAACATATCTTGCTTGTATGTTAGTTACAGGAACTGGAATAACAGCCTTAATTTTAAAAGCCATAATAGCTATAATAACATCAAATGTCATGTTTGTACTATGTACATTCAAAACAAAAGAGTTTAAATATGCAAAAGGACTTATAAAAAACTATTCTTCTAAAATTATAAAAAGAAGAATAGCATAACAGACATAAATATAAAAAAAGAAAGGAAGGAATAGTATGGATTATTTAGAAAAATACACAGAATGGTGCAACAATCCAGTATTTGACGAAGAAACAAGAAAGGAACTACTTAGCATAAAAGACAATGACAAAGAAATCAAAGAAAGATTTTATCAAGACTTAGAATTCGGAACAGGAGGATTAAGAGGCATAATAGGGGCAGGAACAAACAGAATGAACATATATACAGTAGGAAAAGCAACACAAGGACTAGCAAACTTCATAAAAAAAGAAGGAGCAGAAGCAAAAGGAGTAGCAATAGCATATGACTCACGTAGAATGTCAAAAGAATTCAGCGAAAGTGCAGCCCTAATTTTAAATGCAAATGGAATAAAGACCTATAGATTTGAAAGCCTTAGACCAACACCAGAGTTATCATTTGCAGTAAGAGAGCTAGGATGCACAGCAGGAATAGTTATAACAGCAAGCCATAATCCACCAGAATATAATGGATACAAAGTATATTGGGAAGACGGAGCACAAATAACAGCACCAAAAGACAAACAAATCATAAGCGAAGTACTTGCAATAAAAGACTATGCAGAAATTCAAAAAATGGATAAAAAAGAAGCAATAAACACAAACTTATATCACGAAATAGGAAAAGAAATAGATGATAGATATATAGAAGAACTAAAAAAGCAATCACTAAACGCAGAACTAGTAAAAGAAATGGCAGAAGACATGACAATAGTATACACCCCACTACACGGAACAGGAAACAAACCAGTAAGAAGAATACTATCAGAACTAGGCTTCAAAAAAGTATATGTAGTACCAGAACAAGAACTACCAGACGGAAACTTCCCAACAGTAAGTTACCCAAACCCAGAAGACCCAAAAGCCTTCGAACTAGCACTAAAACTTGCAAAAGAAAAAAATGCAGACATAGTACTTGCAACAGACCCAGACGCAGATAGACTTGGAGTATACGCAAAAGACCCAAAAACAAACGAATACGTATCATTCACAGGAAACATGTCAGCAATTCTAATTGCAGAATATATTTTATCAGAAAAGAAAAAAAGAAACCTAATCCCACAAAACGGAGCAATAGTAACAACAATAGTATCAACAAATATGACAGGAGCAGTAGCAAAAGAATATGACCTAAAACTAATAGAAACACTTACAGGTTTCAAATTCATAGGAGAACAAATAAAATTCTTTGAACAAAACCATAGCTATGAATACCTATTTGGTTTCGAAGAAAGCTATGGATGTCTAGCAGGAACACACGCAAGAGACAAAGACTCAGTAGTTGCGGTAATGCTACTATGCGAAGCAGCAGCATACTATAAAAAACAAGGATTAACCCTATGGGAGCAAATGATAAACATATACGAAAAATACGGATATTACAGAGAAACACTTGCAACACTTACACTAAAAGGAATAGAAGGACAAGAACAAATAAGACAAATAATGGATAGACTAAGAAATAATCCAAGTGCAAATATAGGAAAACACAAAGTAGTAGAATTAAGAGACTATAAAACAAAAGAAATACAAAAGCTAATAACAGGAGAAAAAGGAGAAACAGACTTACCGATATCAAATGTACTATACTATGCACTAGAAAATGACGCATGGTGCTGTGTAAGACCATCAGGAACAGAGCCTAAAATTAAATTCTACATGGGAGTAAAAGAGAAAACAATGCAAAAAGCAAATGCTGAGTTAGAAGAACTAAAAAATGCAATGCTCAAAATGTGTGAAGAATAAGAAATAAATAAGGGGAAGAAAAAATGAAAAAGATAGGAGATTACCTAGAAAAACATGCAAAACTAGTACTAGTAGTATTGTTTATAATAGGCATCTTAGTATATGGTGCATTATCATATAAAATGAAAGTTGCAGTATACCATGATGTAGACGAAGAACTATATATAAGTATGGCAAGAACCTTCCACTACGACGGAAACTTTGCCAAAAACTATGAAGTGCTAAACTACAACTGTGTAATATACTCAATGATAATATCAGTAGCATACTTCTTCTACTCAGCAAAACATATATTATTTATAATGCGAATGATAGGAGTACTACTAATGATGTCTTCTATCTTCCCTATATACTTACTTTCAAAAGAAGTACTAAAAGATAAGAAAAAAGCACTGCTAATTACGGCAGTGAGCCTACTTATACCAGAACTTACATCAACCTTGTACCTAATACAAGAAGTACTATGCTACCCAGTATTCCTATGGATAGCATACTTGGCATACCTAAAATTCACAAAAGAGAAAAACAAGATAATAGACATAGCATTAATAATACTATTAGCACTAATATTCTTCATTAAATCATACGCAATAGTATTCGCTGGAGCATACTTCTTATCACTATGCCTAATACATCTAAAAAATAAAGACTACAAAGGAGTAGGAAAAGTAATACTTCAAGGACTAGCTTGCCTAGCAATAATTATCATAGGAATAGTACTACTAAGAGTAATAAATGGAGAAGGAGTAAACCACTACTCAAGCCAAATAAGTGGAATATTCCCACTAACCTTAGAAAAAATCACAGCCTTCATATATGGAATATTCTTCTATGCACAATTCTTCACTTTCTGCCTAGGATTTTTGCCAGTATTCACAGCAACATTTGGCCTCAAAAACCATGAAGAAAAAGACAAAAACTATATAACATTCTTATTACTAAGCACAATACTTACAATCCTAGAAGTATCAGCAGTAGTATTCATACCAGAAGAAACAGGCAAACTATACCCATACAAATTCTGTTATAGATACTTAGCACCACTTGCAATGCCTTATATAATAATGTTCGTAAAATGCAAAAAAGAAGATATAAAAATAGACAAGAAAGTGATAATAGCCTATATAATCATATTTGCATACCTAATATGGTATTATATAGGACAAGGCACAAAACTAGCCTCAATAGACGCAGGATTGCTATTTGCAATACAAAAAACAAGTGGAGACCTATTTAAAACCAAAAAATTTGCAGTAGCAGTAATCACAGCATTTCTAGTTGCAACGGCAGCAATGATAGCACTATATAAGAAAAACAAAATAAAAAACATCAAAACAGCATATATAGCATTAACAATAATAGGACTAATAATACTATTCCCAATCCAAAGCTATTGGCACATATACCAAGCAAACAGCAACTTCTCAGGAAGAAGGCTAAGATCAGACTATGTAAAAGTAGCAGAATTTATCAAAGAAGCATACGACACAGGATATCTAGACAAACAAAAAGACAAAATATATATAGTAAAAAACTTCACACAAAAATCGGTCATGGACTTAAGAAACCTATATGGATTTTTAAATGTAGATTACCAATTAATAGATATATCAGAAGAAGTAAAAATAGATATAGACGGCAAAAAAGCTCTACTTGTTGTACCAAAAGACTATACAACATACGGTGTACTCGAAATATCAGAACCAGTAAATAATGGATTTTTACGAGACATAGAATATGTAGATATATATGAAATATCAGAAGGACTTGGAGAAGTAAAAGAAGTAAGAATAAAATTAAAAGAGGAGATTTAGCTTATGAAAACAGCAGTACTAATACCATGTTATAATGAAGAACTATCAATAGAAAAAGTAGTAAAAGACTTCAAAAAAGAATTACCAGAAGCAGAAATCTACGTCTATGATAACAACTCAAAAGACAAAACAGCAGAAATAGCAGAAAAAGCTGGGGCAATCGTAAGACACGAATACAACCAAGGAAAAGGCAACGTAGTCAGAAGAATGTTTAGAGAAGTAGAAGCGGACATATATGTAATGGTAGACGGAGATGACACATACCCAGCAGAAGAAGTACACAAACTAATACAACCAGTAGCAAAAGGACAAGCAGATATGGTGATAGGAGACAGACTATCAAATGGAACATACAAAAAAGAAAATAAAAGGATGTTTCATGATTTTGGAAATGGATTAGTAAAAAGAGCAATAAATAAATTATTTAGAAGTGATTTAAGAGATATAATGACAGGCTATAGAGTATTTAACAAAATATTTGTAAAAAATATGCCAGTTTTAAGTCCAGGTTTCGAAATAGAAACAGAAATGTCCCTATATGCACTAGATAAACGTTTCCTAATAAAAGAAATACCGATAACATATAGAGATAGAAAAAGCGGAAGTTTTTCAAAACTAAACACAGTAAGCGATGGAATAAAAGTAGTAAAAAAGATAATAAGTATGTACAAAGACTACAAACCAAGGAAATTCTTTTTCCTAATAGCATTAATATTCATAATATTAGGATTAATAGTTGGGATACCAGTAATAGTAGAATACTTTAAAATAAGATACATCCATAAACTTCCATCAGCAGTTTTAGCAACAGGATTAGTAACCCTAGGCATAATAATAGCCCAATGTGGAGTAATTTTAGACACAATAGTAAAACAACACAGAGAAAGTTTCGAAAATAGACTACTTAGATATGAAAGTATGGAAAGATTGAATAGAAAATAGGAGGGATTATAAATGGAACCAATATTTTTCGAACCAGTTTATAAAAATGTAATATGGGGTCGGGAACAAAATCTCAAAAATATTTCAAAGAAACATAATAGGAGAGGATGTTGGAGAAGCTTGGGAGCTTTCAGCCCATAAAAATGGATTAAGTATTATAGCAAATGGGCAATTTAAAGGAAAAGATATAGATTCGCTATTTAAAGATAAAGAATTAAAAGCAGAAATATTTGGAATAGACTGCGAAAAATTAGAACAATTCCCAATACTTGCAAAATTCATAGATGCAAATCAAAGTTTATCAATTCAAGTACATCCAGACGACGAATATGCGAGAAAATACGAAAACGATTCAGGCAAAACAGAAGTATGGTATATAATAGAAGCAAAAGAAAATGCAAAACTATTATATGGTTTCAAAGGAAACGTAACCAAAGAAAACCTAGAAGAAGCTGTAAAAAACCTAGAAGAAAATGTGAATTACATAAATGTAAAAAAAGGAGACTTTATTCCAATTCCAGCAGGGACAATTCATGCAATCATGGATGGAATAGTCCTATGTGAAGTACAACAAAGCAGTGATGTAACATACAGACTATACGATTGGAATAGACTAGGAAAAGATGGAAAGCCACGTGAACTACATCAAAAAAAGGCAATAGATGTAATAAAACTAAATCCAAGTGAAGAAATAAAGAACTATAGTAATGTAGAAAAAACAACTAAAGTATATAGGTCAAATAAGTTCAACATAAATATAGTAAGAATAAATCAACAAGAAGAAAAAATATCAACTAAAGAAAGTTTTAGAGCATATATAATTTTAGAGGGAACAGGCAAAATTACCACAAAAACTTTTGAAAAAACACTAAAAAAAGGAGATACCTTCCTAATACCATCAAACCTTGGAAAATACAATGTTTATGGCGATTTAGAAATGATGGAAATTTGGATATAAAAAAGCAAAAAAATAAAATCTAATAAATTTTTCAAAAAAATTAAAAAAATTTTCAAAAAAGTATTGACATTTATTTTATAGCATTGTATAATAAAAAAGCTCTGTGATTAACAGAGTAAAAATATTAACAAAGTACATTGAAAAGTAAACAAAAAATCCTTTAAGATAACCAAGCGGAAGTATGCCAAAAAAGGCATGCAGAAGTAAAAAATAATTAATAAAGAGTATAATGAGTTAGAAAACTCAAAATAAGGAAATGAAAAAATCGAAGATTTTTTCATAAATCATTTCTAAAATTTCAAATTTGTTACACAAATCCAAAATTTAAGAATTGACTTAATATGAGAGTTTGATCCTGGCTCAGGATAAACGCTGGCGGCGCACATAAGACATGCAAGTCGAACGAACTTAATACCTTGCTTGCAAGGTAAGCG
>JAAVZW010000057.1 GCA_022791835.1 Clostridia bacterium
CTTTTGAAAAATTTGTAGAAAAACAATTAATTAAATTGCAAACAGAACTTGAAAAAGTTTCCTAAAATTTAGCCCTAAAAAAACTAAATTTTTAGGGCTTATGTTTAAAATTTTTTGGGACTTTTTCAAAAATCATTGACACTATAATTCTATTTAAGTTTCGGCCTTTTTTTTAATTTATAATTAAGATATGACTAGATAAACAATGATTTAATTTAAAATTGGAATTGTTTGCCAACCGAAACGGCAAATCCAGTATTTTTATGATACTCAGAAAAAAATACCGAAACTTAAATAATTTTAATTTTTCACAAATTTCACCATTTAATAAATATAAATAAGAACTATTTCATTTTCTTTGGAAGTGGTACTGAAATTGCAAAACCACCAACAAAAAAGTAATAGTTCTTATTCATATAATTTGGTGGGCAGGGTTGGTTTTTTAGTGTTTATATTGTACTATCTGTTATTTAAGGGCATTTTTTATGCTATTTTTAACACGAATTTATTATGTTTTGCTCTGTTTTTTTGTCCTACTGCATTATTTATTGCATTACTTTTCTAACTTATATTTTGCATATATTCAACATATTTATTCACTTGTTCTTTTTTGAATTTATCAAAAATAGTTGTATAAGTATTTATAGTTGTTTGTATGTCTTTATGACCTAATAACTTTTGCAATACTTCTGCTGGGACTCCTGCTTCTATACATCTAGTAGCATAAGTATGTCTTAACATGTGTTGATTATATATGCTTGTTTTTGAATGTATTTCTTTCTCTTTGCTTGTTTTTTTATTTAATCTTTTGATAGTATAAGGAATAACCCCCAAATTTGCATTAACACAAATTCTTTTAAATCTACTATTTAAGTTAGATACAGTATATAAATTTCCATGTTGAGTAAATAGAAGGTTATTAATATTCAAAGGCATACTAGACAATGCATGTTTCAAAGAATTTTCTACAAGAGAAGTAATAGGTATGTCTCTATTTGAATTATAGGTCTTAGTTGTATCTCCTAAAATGGTTTTTCCTGTTTTATCTTTTGTAATGGTTCTCTTTATATGTATAAGATTATCTTTGAAATCAATATCTTCTCGTTTTAGAGCTAGTATTTCGCCCATGCGCATACCAGTATATAGTGCAATAGTAAATATATCTTTATATGTAGTTTCTTTTTCTATTACTTCAAGAAAAGCTTTTTGTTCTTCAATAGAAAACGCTTCAATTTTTTCGTCTAATTTTTCGGATTTTGGTTTCTCTACATTTAGCATAGGATTTTTTAAAATATAATCTCTTTTTATAGCCTCCTTAAATATTCTGCTTAACAATTCATATATTTTGCTTATATAGGTGTTCTTATAGTTTTTCTTGCTGTCAATAAAGTCTTGCAACTGTTTAAAAGTAATTTTTTGAATTGATATATTTCCTATCCTGCTATTTTTTATGTGGTTCAAAGTTTGTATTTCTCTAGAATAAGATGCCTCGCTTACTTTGTTTCTATTAAGTTTATTATCAACGAGTTCTTTTCCTAATTCGTAAACAGTAATACTGTTCTTTTCAATATAAGTACCATTATTCAAACTTTGCTTTATTTCTATATATCTAGCCCAATATTGCTTTTTAGTTTCCTTCTTTCTTTGCTTTAATGTTTGCCTTTTACCATGTGTATCGTAATATTGCCAAACCCAACATTGCAAGGTTTCACTCCAATAAGGCTCCATTTCTCCGTTTCCTACTTGTTTTGTTTTTTTGTTTCTTCTTTTCTTTTCTTCCATAAAATAAATTCCTCCATTTTCTTAAATAAAATTTGTTTTTACTATTGAAAATAGAGATATTTTAGTATATACTAAAAATAGACTACTTTCAATAGTAGTGTAGTAGGAAAATAAATGTCAGGTCGTGGTTGATATAGACATCTATTTTCCTTTTTTATATTTTAAATACTACTTAACTTCTTGTATCTTTGAAAGTTTAGAATGTAATTCTTCCAAACATACAGGGCATAAATAAAGTCCAAGACCACCACTAAAACGAGAAGTACTAAATTTAATATAATAAGTAGCAGGACTAGAGCAAGAATTACATGTTGAATGCTCGTTTTTGTTTATATTAGAAATTTCTATCAAAATAATCACTTCCTTTTCTTAATAATTTTTAATCAGCTGTTTTACAATTCCAATAACAGCAACAGGTATTTGTTCAATATCTTCAAAAGTAAACTTTTTAGATGGGTATGCAGGATTAATTGCAACAAGTTCAATGCCATTTTCTAATTTATATACTCTTTTAACAGTTGCCTCATCTCCATTAATAAGAAGAACGCATAATTGACCACTTTCAAAATTTTCTTGCTTGTGTATAATAACAATATCGCCATCAGACATTTGAGTTTCCATGCTGTCGCCGTTTTATTTTCAGGGAATAATAGTTATTGTCTTCCTTATTAAAATTGATAGGAACGTATTCTAAGACATTTTCATTAGCAAGGTAATCATATCCAGCCTTAACTGTACCGAAGTAGTGGAACTGTATTTTTGTATAATTCATTTAGAGGTATAGCATTTTTAAGCTCTCTTTCTATGGGTACATCATAACCCATAAGCCAAACCGGATTAATATTATAGAACTCAGCAAGATATTTTACAGTAGTTAATTTAGGAGACATTTCAGCATTCATATATCTATATATTGTAGAAGTGCTTTTTAGTCCCATAGCTTGTGTTAGCAAGTTAATATCCGTATTATGTTCTTTTACTAAATTAAAAAGTCTTTCGGCAAATTTTTCTAATATAATTTTTTCATTCATAATTACACCTCAATAGTATTATACACTAATATTTTTCGTTTTGCAACAACTTTTTTTAAAATATATAATATTTTTTGCGAAAAGCTATTGACAAGATTAAAAAAATATTATATATTATATTTGCGAAACGCAAAGAGAGGTGAAAAATGAAATGAAAAAGTACAGAGAGTTATTAGAAGTAAAAGGAAGGTTAAGAGAAAGGAAAATCATTTATCCTAAATTAGCCAAATATCTTGATATATCTTTAAGTGCAGTATCTAATAAATTAAATGGTAAGTCAGAATTTACTTTAACAGAAGCAAGTAGAATAGGTGAGTTACTAGATATAAAACAAGAAGAAATGGGGAGATATTTTTTTTAACCAACCAATTGCGAAACGCAAAAAGAAGAAAGGAGGAAATATAATGCAACCAGAAGGATTAATAGAGAAAATGAATTGTCAAGAAAAAACAAAAGAAGAACGAATTGAAAAATTAGAACAAGAGGTCTTGAATCTAAAAGAGGAATTAAAAAGAACAAGAAAAGCAAATGTATGGAAAAAAGTAAAAAACAAATTTGAAAATGATTTTAACAATTTTAATTGGACTTATGAATGGAATTCTAAAAATTGTTACAATGAACCAATTTCAACAAAAAGAGAAATGAATGAAAGTTATCACATTTCACAAGCAATAGGAACTTTAGTAAGAATTGTATTACAGAAAAAAGGACTTAATTATTTAGAAGAAAGTGATATGGAAAAGGCGGAGAAAATAACTAAAGAAATTCTTGAAATAATGAAATCAAACAAAATTTAACCACGACCTGACAAAAGAAAGGAGATGAGAATATGTCAGAAGAAGCAATAACACTGTTAACAGAAATAAGAGACACGTTGAAACATCAAGATGAATCTAAAATGTTAAGAATAGCAGATGTAGCAGAAATTTTAGGAGTAAATAGAGATAAAGCAGGCAAACTTTGGGACAGAGAAGATTTTCCGCGGTATAGTATGGGGGCATAAACAAATAGAACAGAAGGCATTCGATAAATGGCTACAAGAAAAACGAAAGGAGTATGAGTACTAATGAAAAGACACGAACTAATACAAGCTATTGTATTTGAACTGTTTTACATATCGATATTGGTATTGTACTTTATAAAATAACATACATAAGAAAAATGCGAGGAAGGAGGAGAAAATATGTGGTATTTCATAATTATAATGTGTGCAATAATGTTGTTTTTACTGGTCTTAGCATTACATAAGTTTTACAAAATAGATACGTTAAAAAAAGAGTATGACGATAAGATAGACGAAATAAAAGAGAGATTATTTACAACAGAAGAAGAAAAAGCAAAACTTCAAACATTCAAATATATAGTAGAAAACTATATAACTGGAGCAAGAACAGACAAAGAAGTAAGGCGATTAATAAAAGAGTTGCTATTCTCTACAAATAACAACTCAAACTAGTAAATCAAATTAATTATAACAGAATAGACAAAGAAAAGTCAAGTAGGAGGAACAAAAGAATATGAGTTTTGTAAGAAAATATATAGAAGATATAAGAAAGCAATATAAGCAAGATGAGGCAAGAAAAATAGCAATAAAACGACTATATAGTTCAAGAACAGTAAGGAAAGGACAAGTAAAATGTCAGAAAGTTTAAAAGAATTAGAAGAAAGATACTTTATGCTACAAATGCAAGACCACTGGGAAAGTGAAGATTATAGATATGCAGATGAATTGCACGAAAAAATAATGAAGTTGAAGGGAGAAAAGAAATGATTAAAAAACCAACAGAAATGCTAAATACAGAGAATAGATTTAGGGCACTCATAGCAGGATACCCACGGAATAGGAAAAACAACATTAGGGTTATCAGCACCAAAACCACTATTAATAGATACAGACTTTGGAGCAAAAAGAATAATGGATAGACTACAAGCAGATTGTATACAACCAAATACATATCAAGAGTTATTAGACGATTTAACAATAGAAAATTTGAGAGATTATGAAACGATAGTTATAGATACAGGTGGAAAATTACTTGATTTAATGAAAGCACATGCTATTAAACAAGATATAAAAAACAGAAAAAAAGATGGAAGTTTAAGTCTACAAGGATATGGAGCAGTTGCACAATTATTTGAGAGTTTTGTTTATTTGATTTACAACGAATTAAAAAAGCACTTAGTAATTATATTTCATGTTGTAGAAGATAAGCAAGACGAAGAAACAAAACTAAGAATAATGGTAGATGGTAGCACTAAAAATAAAATATGGCAAGAAATGGACATAGGCGGTTTCATGGAAAAGAGAAATAACAAAAGAACAATAGGGCTTGAAACTTGCGAAAGATATTATGCTAAAAGAACACAAGGTGTTAAAGCTATGTACGATGTGCCAGATTTAGATAAAGGAGTTCCAAACAACTTTTTAACTCAATTATTTAATGAGATGAACAAGTTTAATGAAGAAGTCGGCACAAAACTTCAAGAACAACAAAAAGAATATCAAGAAGTAATGGACAAGTATATACCAATTATAGATGAAATGACAGCCGAAAATGTGCAAGAAGTATCAGATTTAATGCAAACAATAGAACATAAGCGAACAAGTAAAAAAGAGCTAACAGACAGATTTAAAAAGAAATTAGTTAGTTTAAATATGCAATGGAACAAAGAAACAAAGCAATATGAAGTTAAAAAGGAGGTACAAGAATAATGGCAGAAATAGAAGAAAGTTTATTAAAAAGAAAAATAGACAGCTATTCATATGAATTAAAAGATTTTCAAGCAGAAAATGAATTAACAGTAGAGATAACATTAAACGAATATAGAAAACTAATAGAAGAAAAAGCAACAGCAGATTACAGAATAAAAAAAGCAGAAGAAAATAAATACACAAGAGAAGATGAAAATAAAAAACTAAAAAAAGAAAACAAAGAACTAGAAAAACAATTATTTGAATACAGAAAACAATATGGAGAATTAGTAGAGCCAAAAGAAGACGAAATAGAGGAGGACTAGTTTATGGCACTATTTTATATCACACCGACTTTGTTAAATAGTTGGTCTTACTGTATCAAAAATGGCACACTAGAAGATTTTATAAAAGTATTGAATAAAGAGCCTTTTGAAGATACCGAGAGTATTATAAAAGGTAAAGCATTTGAAAAATATATGCAAAATTGCTATGAAGAAACATTGGGAGGAGCTTATCAAGTACCAGTCAGCAAAGAGCATGGAGATTATTTACTTTATGGAATTGTTGACGGCTTAAAAGGTGGAATAATCTACGACTACAAATACACTAAAAACTATGATGTAGGCAAATTCTTTGGTAATCACCAAACACTTATGTATTTAGAAATGGTACCAGAAGCAAATAAAATGGTGTATTTGATAACAAATAAATTTGACACAGAAATAGAAGTAAATATGCCACTTAATTACTTAACTTTTCAAGAAACCGAAGTTTTTGTAGGCGACATATTTAGAGAAGAATACACAAAAGATATGTTCCCAGAAACAATAGATAGTGTATTACACAAGTTTGAGCAATGGCTAAAAGCATATAACTTATTTGATTTATATGCAGAAAAATGGAAATGTAAATATTAAATGGCATAATGGGCTATACACAAGACTTACTTGCCCATGTGGGTTACCTGAAACAAGGTGGATATTTGCTTGTTTAATATAGCCCTACGTAAATATTAGGAGGAAAGAATAATGTTAAAAGAATTTTTGGAAAAATTACAAGAAAGATTAAAAAGCGAACTAAAAGGATATGCAGATATAGATTATTTAAAAGATGAATACGGAAAAGAATTTTTAAATATAGAATTTGTTGAAACCATAGGAACAGATGAACATAGATGGTACATATTAAACGATAATGTATATAAAGTGAATTTAGAAGGAGAAGATTACTTCTTTGGAGCAAATGAAGTTGGTTGCATAAAAGATGAATGTGCAGATTTAACTGATATATGTCATACAACAAAACTATTTGAAGTAGAGAAAATAGTAAAAGAAACATTTAGGAGGAAATAGATTTATGAATAAAGTAGCATTATTAGGTAGATTGACTGCTGACCCAGAAACGAGATATACACAAACTACAAACACAATGATAGTAACATTTACACTTGCTGTAAATAGAAGATTTGCAAAAGAAGGGGAGAAACAAACAGACTTTATATACATAACAGTTTGGAGCAAAACAGCAGAATTTTGTAGCAAATATTTTAGAAAAGGACAACAAGTAGGGATAATTGGTAGATTAGAACAACACGAATGGGAGAATACAGAAGGAAAGAAACAAAGTAAAACACAAGTTGTTGCAGAAGAAGTATACTTTGCTGATAGTAAAACAAGTAATAAAGTAGATGAAAGTATATTAGCTACTTCA
>JAAVZW010000008.1 GCA_022791835.1 Clostridia bacterium
ACTCGATAGCGACTGGACACTAAGCAATGACATAACAATTACAGCAAAAGTAAGACGGAGTAACACAAACACAAGAAAGCGAGGTGCAAGAGAATGAGTAAATTAATTGAGCAGAGATTACAAGAATTAGAAAAAGAAATAATAGAAATCAAAACAGGTATTGAATATGCTACAAATGAATACATCGATGATAAAAGAGTGTATCGAAAAAGAGTAGATTGCGGAACGGGACCAAATAATACAGTAAAATCTGTGCAAACGGGATTAAGTAATGTTGCATACGAAAAAATTGAAGGAATAATGAGATTAGGTACATCTGCAATTCCGCTCAATTCTACAAGACCTTTAACACCCACGGACAATAGCACAGTAGGCGTGTTTATTAATAACAATATGATATGTTTAGAGTCTAAGGCGGATAGGTCGTCCATGTATGTATTTGTAGATATATATTATACGAAGAATTGACAAAATATTCCAATTATGTTATAATAAATACAGTTAGATATATAACTTCAAAAGACTAGACAAAGCGGGGGCTAAGTCTAGTCTTTGTTATTATATTTATCTAAAATTGGTTTGAAGTATTTTTCTTCTAAAAATTTCCTATATCGAATAGCTTTATTCTTTACATTTTCATCTTCCTTCAAGCCTTTAAAACTTTTCTTATATACATGCTTTTGAAAAGTAATAACAGCTACCCAGCATTTGTTAATCTCATCGTAAAAGACACCTTTTACACCACTTGTATTATTTTTAAATTTAGCTTGTAGTTGAGAAAGAGAAGTATTTTCAACGAAATTGTTTTTTAAATATTTTTTAGCTTTTAATCTAACGTTTTTAGACTTCTCACTTCTTAAACAACCACAGCTTTGTACGTGTCCACTTTGCAAATCAGTAGTAGAAACAATTTTCAATTTTCCACAATCACATTTACATAGCCACTGAATGATTTTTTTACCTGATGCAGATATTTTACTTTGAGTTTCAGACATAACAGTAAGCCTATTAAATTTTTGACCAATTAAATTTTTCTTTCTCATTTTAAATTATCCTTAATTTTTCATTTCTTCTAAATAGTCTAAGTAAGCAGATATAGTGATATGTTCTTCATTTTCGTCTTGGCCACTTTGTCTAGCACTATCCTTTAACATATCTAATAACTCCCAAGAGTGTTGTATTCCTAGATTTTGCATTCTGCCGAATTCTTCTTTTGTTATTATTTTTTCAAATTCTTCGTTTTTTAAATTCAATATTTCTTTTACTTTCATAACAATCTCCTTCTCAGAGTGCGTTGCATTTGCTAACGTCTTATCTCTTACTGTAATTATAGTATACACTATATAGTCCATAAAGTCAATGCCTTTTTGAAACTTTTTTTAATTTTTTTCCTCAATTATTTTAAGTTCGCCTTTTTCTGCTACAACTTTTAATTTGCTGTTTTCTGTAAATCCTGCTACGTCTGCATCTCCTTGACTTATTGTTATCTTGTAACCATTATATTTTTTAGTTCCGTCTTTTGTATAACGTGGAATTGGACTTAACTTTGCCATTTTTAATTTCTCCTTTCGCTTGATTTTCTTCATTATTTATGATATAAATATTTAGAGAGAGGAGTTCCAGCTCCTCAACTCTGTGGCTTATCTAAGTGCTTTGCGTTCTTGGGAAAGTTTGTATAAGTACATTTCGGTCTGCCACTTGTCGACTTTCTTAATGAAGGTCGGCTCTTTTTGTTTCTTAAGAAGTTTCTTTAGTATCATTTATTTTACCTCCTTCCTCTTAGGATAAATACATTATACACTATATAGTCCATAAAGTCAATGTTTTATTCAAAAAAGTTTATAAATTTTCAAAAAATATTATATCACTACAAATTAAACTTGACAATATATATTTAATAAAAAGTAAATATATTGCTGTTCTTCATGGTGAACGCATAATATAGTAAAATTTCTACATAATAAAATTAAGGTGGTACAAATGAGAATAAAGATGCGAATAAGAGAAGTGAGAGAAAGCAAGGGAATAAGTTTAAGCAGATTATCAGAGATGACACATATATCAAAAAGCCATTTGAGTAATGTCGAAAGAGAAGAAAAAGAACCAAGCTTCTCTATAATGGTTAGAATAGCATTAGCTTTAAAAGTACAGATAGAGGAATTATACAATATACACTATTAGAGTTTTACACTTTTTTACACTTTCTCCATAGAGAACCAATTTTAATATAATTTTATATTGAAAAAAGGTAAGGAGAGATAATTATGGAGAATATGATATTAAGTGAATTAAAAAACAAACTAAAATGGGGAGATAGGTTTTTCGTGTTGATTTTTAAGAAAAAAGCTATTAAAATATATAAAATAGGAATAGAAAGAGGAGTTAATAGTATGTTATAAATAAGATAATTGCTATTGCATTACTATTGCATTAATTTGATAAACTAAAACCTTGTATAACATTGATTTTTCAACATATACAAGGTTTTACAAGTTTGGTGGGCAGGGTTGGATTCGAACCAACGTACGCTCTCGCGGCCAGATTTACAGTCTGGTGCCATTAACCACTCGACCACCTACCCATATTTACTTACAACGCAATTAATTATAATATGAAAATCTTATAATGTCAATACATATTTTCAAAAAAATCAAGAAAATTATGAAAGAAATGTGATAATGTCTTAAGTAATGAAATGAAAAAATGTCCCAACTAAAAAATATATGTTCTCTTAAATGATATAAT
>JAAVZW010000058.1 GCA_022791835.1 Clostridia bacterium
AAGTGCCTAGCAACTAATCCCAGCAATCGCAAAACCTGAACCTTTTCACAACACAATATGAAATTATGGAGGTAACAACATGAAAAACGTTCGTAAGCGGTTCCTGTCCCTTATCATGGCGATGATGATGGTTCTGTCCTGCGTGGCGACTGCGTCTGCGGCCGATGTGGCGGATACTACGTCCACTGGCGACGACAGTGTCGTCGTGCTGAGCTCCACTGACGGCGACAATGTCATCGTGCTGAGCTCCACCGATGGCGACGAGGGCATTATGCCCTTGTCGTATGGTCATTACCTCAAAGTTGAAGGAACTTACAACAAGGATGTCAAATTTGAGCGTTCCTTTAAGACTGAGTCCGAACAAAAAGTTCGTATTCGGTTTGCTGTCGTTGGCTCTGCACATTTGAATATCAAGCTCCAGTATGGTGGGAGTATACGAACTCTCTATGATGACGACTACACGAACTTCAGTATGGATCAAGTCACTGGTAATTGCCCCAAGGGTATGAAATTCATTGTCACTCTTACCATTAAGAGCAACAATACTTCAGTGGCTCTAGTTGCAGATCCAGTCTAAATTTATAATTGAACGTTTGGTCTTGTATATTTATGTAAATCCATCATCTAGGTAACTTCCCTCTCACAAAAATGATGCGGAAATCCGCATCATTTTTGTTTTATATCTTCTCCATAGTTATATCACTAATTATATTTCTCTTTTTTATCTTAGTTCTTGCAATCATCATTGCAATGTATATGGTAACATAAACTATAATTACAGCATATAGAATATGAATAAAAGGGAATTCAAATAGGTATAATTCTGTATCTATAGCAAATCTACTTATCAAATATAAAATCCAAAAGCTAAATATGGTTCCTATACATAGTCCACTAGCTCCATAAAATACCCCCTCTAAGAATAGCATTTTATTAATTTGCTTCTCACTCATTCCTAGTGCTCTTAAGACTGCAAAATCTTTTTTTCTAAGGTTTGTACTTGAAGAAATTATATAATATATATTAGTCATACTAAATACAGTAATCATTATAATTATCATATAAAGTATGAATTTAAAAAGTTCTTGAAAGCTTTCTGTTTCCATTCTAGTTTCATATAAATTTTCTCCAAAAATCGCCATATCTTTAGATATATTTTCTATTTCTTCCATCCTATTATCTATTTCATAAGCATTGTCCGTAGAAATATAGATAGATGACAGTGATATAGTCTTATCTTCTAGTTCTTTTTCATATTTATCTTTACTAAGCATAACGATTATTACTGTATTATAATCAATTAATTGATAGTTTTGTGGTGTATATGGTTCAAAATTATTTATAACACCTGCTATTTGTAAATCACATATATTTTTCTCGCCTATCATTGTTTGTCCATAGATTTCTATTTTATCTCCATTGGTATATTTGGTTATTTCAAATGAATTTCCATATGTTGAGTTTTCAATGCTTTGGCTATTTAATAATATACATTCATTTTCTTTTAACTCATTAACACCTACTCTTTTTAGTATTTCCTGATAGGCTTCTTCATTAAAGTAATATGGCAAAATAGTAAATTCATATGTTTCGTTTGATTGTTCTGTCTCTACTTTACTTGTATCTTGCGTTAGCATGCTATTTTTATTTTTTTCTATGAGCTCTATCATATTATCTGAAATTTTGTCTCTAGGAATTTTTGCAAATACTCCATTATATGAAGATTTTATAGTTTTTTCAAGTTGAAATGCTTTTGTTTGCTCAAAATATCCATTTATCAAATTATTTTTCTTTAGATACTCTATTACTTCTTTATCTTTTTCAATTGGTACATCAATGACATAGTCATTATATGTTATACTCTTAGCTTTTTTCAAAAAATTTACTGATATACCACTGATAATTAAAAACAGACATACACTGATTGTAATTGAACTAACTATTGTTATATTCCTTGCCTTTTCTCTTTTAGTGTATTGATAGGCAAGTTCTCCTTCCTGTTTAAATAGTTTTTTTATAATAAACGGTGTATTTTTTCTTTTTGATTTTTTTATTCCCTTTACTTCATTAATTATATTGCCGTTTTTGATTTTTCTAAGTGGTATCAATATTGAAATACATACAATGATATATGCTATAGAGGCTATTAGTCCTATCAAATATGTTGGGAAATTCATAGTAAATTTTACTGTACTCTTTTCAAAAATAAACGCTTCTCCCATATACTTGATAATATTTCCAATTACTTCTATTATTGATACAGATAAAATAAATCCTATTAATATTCCAAGCAAAATTCCGAATAGTAGCAATTATGATTCCTTCTTTTAGACACATTTTTCTTAACTGCCCTTTGCTCATTCCTATAGATGATAATGTATTTAGTTCTCTTATTCTTTCTCTATATGATATTGTAAATGAAGTAACTATTATCAAACTTCCTGCAAAGCTAATAATAAGAGTAAATCCTAAACCGTACCGCAACAAAAATATCAAAAGAGGTATTTATTTCTTCACTGGCTCCAATAGTTTGAAGTAGTTCATTGTTATATTCGACCTTTTCACTTGATATTTCTACTTCTTCATTATTCATTGTTCCCATATCTGGAATGTTAGCGATAAACCATTCTGGTAAATCTGGAGTTTCAAGCTCATTTCTATCAACATCTGTAACTTTGTTTACATTAGTAATTTTGCTTAAGTTTAATTTTTGTTCTAAATTTCTAGTTGCTTCATAAACCTTTTTTATATTATATGTAAGTATATCTACGTTAACAATTGTGTCTTCTTGTAGTTTTTCATTTTCAAGTAAAGTTACTGCTCCTAATCTATTATCTTTTCCATCTGAAAAATTGTCATTAATATTATCGCCCTCTACACTTTCAGCTAAACCAACAATTGTATATTTTTTTGTATTTCCTTCAAATGTTAATTCTAATTCATAGCCTATATTTTTTTCTTTTCCTATCCTAATAGAGCTCTGTATTCCTATAATTAATTCATTAGAATTTTGAGGCATTCTTCCTTTATTAAGTTTAATGCCACTATTTTTTAATTTGTTTGCATCATATCCAAATAAATGTATTCTAGTAAATGCTGTTTTAGATTGTTCTAGATTTTCACTTGACATTCCATAGTCATAAGAAATGGAAATTTCTTTTATATTTTTGTCCTTTTTTATCTCTAAAGCATCACTGATTTTTACGCAATTAAACTTAGCTTCCCAGTTTCCTTTATTTCTTATTACATTTATTCTATAATCCTGATAGCTACTAAATATAATTAATGATATTGTTATAATAATTACTACAAGTATGACTCCGTAGTATTGTGCTAATAGTTCTTTTCTTATTTTTATTCAAGTACCTTAATGCCAAAATACTATTTATCTTCATAGTGCCCCTCCCTAGTTTCGTCTTTTATTATTTTTCCATCATTTATTGTAATAATTCTATCTGCTTGTTTGGCTATTTCTTCGTCATGTGTTACTAATACTATAGTTTGTCCATATTCTTTATTTGATTTTTTTAGTAGTTCAATTATTTCTTTTGAATTTTTGCTATCTAGATTTCCTGTTGGTTCGTCTGCTAATAGGATTGATGGTTTTTGCATTAGACTTCTTCCTATTGCTACTCTTTGTTGTTGCCCTCCTGATAGTTCGTTTGGCAAATTCTTTCTTCTCTCTTGTAGCCCTAGTTTTTGTATCATTTCGTTTATTTCTTTTTCGTTTACTTTTTGTCCGTCTAGCTTTAATGGTAAGCATATGTTTTCTTCTACATTTAAAACTGGTATTAGGTTATAGAATTGATAGATTAGTGCTACTTCTCTTCTTCTAAATTCTGCTTGTTTTGGTTCACTTAGTGTGTAAATGTCTACTTCATTTATCTCTATATTCCCTGATGTAGGCTTATCCACTCCTCCTATCATATGTAATAAGGTAGACTTTCCGCTTCCACTTGTCCCTACTATTGCTACGAACTCTCCTTTTTCTATTTCTAATGATATGTTATCTATTGCAACTGTTTTGTTTTCCTTTTCTCCATATGTTTTGTTTAAATTTTTTACTTTTAAAATACTCATACTTTTACCTC
>JAAVZW010000059.1 GCA_022791835.1 Clostridia bacterium
AGATGCTAAAAACTGTTGTAATAAGAATAGTAACTAAAGCAATTCCGTATAATGCTTACCATACTTCTACGTTTGTTTTTTCTTAAATATTCTAAAGTTAATTTGTTGATAATTTTCATATTCTCTCCCTTCATTTTACACAATTCTTCCATCATTTATTGTGATTATTTTATGTGCTTGTTTTGCAATTTCTTCGTCTTGTGTTACTAGTATTATTGTTTTTCTATGTGTTTTGTTTAAATTTTTACTTTTACCTCACTTTTTTATTTATATTACTTAGATACTAAAAATCAAAAAAAAGTTACATTTTTTTGTAACTTTTTTAAATTTTATTTTTTTAATTCAATTTCTTTATTTGATATTATTAACTTTAGTTTATTATTTGTAGTATTGTTCAAGTTAGATATTATGATATATTTTTTAGTTTCTATATTGCTCATTGGGAGTATGTTGCATCTGTATTTGTTGTTATTTTCGTCAATTAAAGTTATTTTTTCTTTTTGGATATCAATATTCTCTGTTTCTTCTGCTATTGCATAAAACCCAGTTGCTGATACTGTTGCTTTGCTTATTAGTGTATTATTAGCTTTGTAAGTCACATAGTCTCTATTTATGAATTTTTCATTTAGGTCTATTTTAAAATTGATATTAGTATTTATTGCTTTTTCATTTATATTAAATATTCTTCTTTCTGTTAGTATTATTCTTGAAAAATCTATGTTTAATTTTTTTGAATTTGGCATATTTTCTGCATACATATAAATTAAAAATTTTATATTATATTCGTTTTTTTCTATTAGTTTACTTCCTAATAGCTTGGCATATTGATTCGTGTTCATATTCTTTTTATCACAGATTATCTCTTCATTTTCATTTGTAATTTTTAAATCTACTAATGATATATCTGTATATTTATCAATACTTTCTTTCCCTCTTATATCAAATATCATATACAGATTAGTTTCATCTAATATTACATATTCTGGTTTTATTTCATATCCTTCGTCTAGGTATTTATACTCTGTATTTATCTCTTGATACCATTCTAGATTTTCTATTGCATTTAGTATTCCTTCATTATCAACTCCAACACTACTTGTATTAAAAAGGCTTTTTATATAGTTAATCATACTTACTGCTATTACACTTGTTGCACATAACATACATAATATAAGTGCAAAAAACATTCCTTTTGTAATTAGTCTTCTTATCTTGTTTCTTCCTCTACTTAAACTCGTTTTTATTGTATTTTCTTTTATGTGTAGTAGTTTAGAAATTTGCTTAATATTTAGATTCTCTTTATAGTATAATTCGAAAATTTTCTTTTCTGTATCATTTAATGCTTTTATAATGCTCTCAAAATTCATCTTTTCGTTTTCGTCATTATACATTTTTATATCACTAAGATATTTCGTTACTATTTCTTTTTCTTTTTTATTATAATTGTGGATTTTATTGCATTCATTGATTAATATTCTAGTAATCCATGTTTTGAAATTTACATTTTTTCTTAATTTTTGTATGTTAAGATATGCAATGATAATTGCAGATTGTACAGCATCTTGTACATCTTCTTCATTGTATAGTCTTGATTTTGCAAAATCAAACAAATAGTCTTGAATAGATAATATTAGTTCAGTGTATGCATCTTTATCTTCTGTTTTTGCTTGTTTAACTAATTCTTCTATTTTATTTCACCCTTTAACTATTTATTTCTGCATTATTTGATACTTCGCTTGAATTATTTGTATCTGTGTTTCCTGTTATTAAACTATTTGCAAAATATCCTGTTATGAATCCTATTACAAATATTATTATTATTATTGCTATTGTTCTTAACTTTTCTTGGCTTATGTACATGTCTTTGTCATATATTTTTACTTTCTCATTGTTTTCTTCTTTTTTATTTCCTTCCATCTGCTCTCCTCCTTTGTAAAAATGAATGTATGTTTATTATACTATTTTTATTCTCTAAAAGCAATCACTTGACAAAATATTTTTATTAAATTAAAATTAAATAAAAGTTAATATTATCATTACATAGGCATGCGTTTTAGTAGCTTGCCATTAATTATTGTTCTAAATGTAGCAATAGATGGAGGTCATATGAATATTATATTAGGAAAAAATAATGGATTTTGTGCAGGTGTAAGACACACTATTTCAAAAGCAGAAGAACTTCTAGCCAAATATCATACTTTAGATTGCTTAGGCGAAATTATACACAACAAAGAAGTTGTATCTTCTTTAGAAAAGAAAGGTCTTAGAATAATTAATTCTATTGAGGAAGCTAAAAATAGAGTTATTATTCGTGCTCATGGAACTACTAAAGAAGTATATGAATATGCAGAAGCTCATGGTATTGAGCTTATTGACCTTACTTGTCCTAATGTTTTGAAAATACATGAGCAAGTACAAAATCTTGTAAAGGAAAAGTATTTCATTTGCTTACTTGGAGTAAAAAATCACCCTGAGACAATTGGAACTTACAGCTTTTGTGGAGAAAATTCATGCATAGTAGAAGATTTTTCTGATCTTTCGCCTGCTGTTCAAAAAATACATAATTCTAAACTAAAAAGGGTTCTAATTATTGCTCAAACTACTTTTAGTGTTACTTTGTTCGAACAATATTCTCAAATTATTGCAGATACACTTTGGAATCATTTTAAAGTTAAAATTGAAAATAGTATATGTAATTCTACAAATTTAAGACAATTTGAGGCTGCTGAGATTGCTGTTGATGCTGACCTTATGATAGTTATTGGTGGAGAAAATAGTTCTAATACTCAAAAGCTATACGATATTTCTAAAAATTTCTGTAAAAATGTTATGTATGTACAGACTAAAGATGATTTAAACCTAAGAGCTATAAAAAAGTTTAATAATATAGGTATAATTGCAGGTGCTTCTACTCCTGATTATATAACCCAAGAAATTGCAGAAGTATGTAGAAATTTAGCTTAACAATTATTTGTTTAAATAGATATGTAATTTTTAATGTTTTCGAATTTAGCATCTCCTATACCTGATACGTTTTTAATGTCTTCTATTGTTTTAAATTTTCCATGTTCTTCTCGATATGTAATAATTTTGATAGCTGTTGAACTTCCGAATGCCTGGGAGTTCTTCTAGCTTTTCTTGTTTTGCTGTATTAATATTTATTTTAGCATTTTTGTTATTTTCTTCGTTTTCTTTTAATACTTTTTCTCCTGCTCCTTCTGATATTATTTCTCCGTTTTTCTTGTATTTCTTTGTCTGTTTTAAATGGTATATATATTTTTTGTCCATCTTCAACTGCATATGCTAGATTTACTTCGCTTAAATCCGCTTCTTCTGTTACTCCTCCTGCTGTTTCTATTACATCATTTATTCTAGCTGTTTCTTTTACTTTAACAATTCCCTCACTTTTTACTGCTCCTGTTATATGTATGATTATTGTTTCTTCTTCTTTTGTATCTTTTTCTCCTTCTGTTTGAGCTATGTCTTCTTCTATATTTAATTCATATACATCTTTTGTGCTTGTTATGTAATAGTATAAAATGGCTATTATTGCAATGATTATTCCGTGCTATTACTAAGATTTTTTGTTTCTGTGTAAGCATTTCCATAAAAATTCTCCTTTCTTTGAATATATTTTTAGAGCAAAACAAATTTTAAAGTTGAAAATTATACTTATTTATGATATATTAATTGCATTATGAAAAAAGCTTTTAATTATTTAATTTTAACAACTATAATAATATCTACTCTTCTTACTGGTACAGTTTATGCTACTGAGACAAATTCTAATATTTCAATAACTGAAACACCTGATTCTTCGAGTCTTAATTTGACTTCTGATGGTATTTTACTTTTAGAAGCTGAGACTGGAGATGTTCTTTTTGAGAAAAATTCTAATGATAAAATGTTTCCTGCAAGTACTACAAAGCTTATGACTGCAGTATTAGTATTAGAGAAGGGATATTTGAATGAACTTGTAACTGTTTCTTCTTCTGCTGTAAATTCTGTTCCTTCTGGCTATGTTAAGGCTCCATTATATGCAGGCGAAGAACTGCGTGTCGAGGAACTTCTTTATGCCCTTTTGCTACCTTCCGCAAATGATGCTGCTAATGTTTTAGCTGAACATATTTCTGGTTCCATTACTGCTTTTGCAGATTTAATGAATTCTAAAGCACAGGAATTAGGTATGACAAATACTCACTTTACAAATCCAAGTGGAATACATGATGATAATTTATTTACAACTGCTTCTGATTTATCAATTCTAGCAAGATATGCTATGAAAAATGAAAAACTTAGGGATATTGTAAAAACTACTACATATACTTTACCTGCAACTTCTGTATATCCTCAAGATGATAGAGAGCTTAAAACTTCTAATCTATTACTGGATAGTTCTTCTAAGAGTTATTATTATGAATATGCAACTGGTATCAAAACTGGATTTACAAATCCTGCTGGGGATTGTCTAGTTGCTTCTGCTAAAAAGGATGGAATTGAATTTATTGCTGTATGTTTACATTCTTCAACTAATAGCAATGGTCTTAGAGGAAAATTTGTAGATTGTAAGATATTATTTGATTTTGCTTTTGATAATTATACAACATATTACAAAGATTTGCAAGCAAAAGTTTTGGAGGAAGCTGAAAAACAAGAAAGTTTTATTTTTGAAAATGCCATTCAATCAGTTTTTAATGATAATAATAGTTTTGATTTTCTTAGAGGATTGCTTAAAATTTGTGCTATTTTTATAATTATTTTGGCAATTAAGCTTTTGTTTTTTAGGAAGAAGAAAAATAGGAGGAGGTTTTTTAAGGTTAGGAAGAGGAAAGGAAAATAGCTTTAGACTTTTGATATGTCTAAAACTATTTTGTTTTATTTTTATACTGAACAGTACTGCTTCAAGCGCATAAATAATACATAGTTTGCAAATTTTATTGTAAATAAGAGAAATATAGAGTATAGTTAGTCTATTCTTTCACAGGGAAATGCCGAGGAAAGGAGTCACTTCTTATTATGACAGCATTTGATTTAATCTTTTTTCTCATATTATTACTTTTAGGTAAGAACTGGGGAAAGATAAGGACAGTAGGTAGAAATACCAAAAGATGGGTAGTTCCCCTCTTTTTTTAACAAAAAATTTGGATATGTGGTTAGCATATCCGAACTTCTTATTATAACTTATTACAATATTATTGTAACATTATTTTTTAGTTTTGTAAAATACTACTAAAAAGTTACTTTAATAATATTATAATACAATAAAATGAGAAAATCAAGAAAAACAGATAAATGCTCCAATAACTGAAATGGAGCATTTTTCATAAAATAACAAGATAACATAAGAACTGAAAAGATAATATAAAAATTGCTTCGCAAGTAGCATAAAAGCAACACAAAAAGCGACATATAAGCAACGTAAAAGCAACACATCTGAGGATAACCTCTCTTACATTAAAGTAAGAACGCCCACTTAGGCAAAGAAAAGACAAAAAATAAAGCCATAGAATAGTTGGCAAGAGTTACAGGAGGAAAAGCAGGAACGAATAAAAATAGAGCAAAAATAGACCAATAATCAATATAATAAGGCAGTTTGGGTAACTTGGGTAAAGTTTTTCCATACTGCTTTTTGTTTTGGAAAAGAATAATAATAAAACATAATAAGCAAACAGTTTTTCTAAAACAGGATATAAAAATAAATACCCAATATACCCAAGATAAATAATCAATAAACCTCCTCCAAAGTGGAGCGTTGGGCGTAAGCCCATAAGCGAAACGCCAACTGCAAGAACAAAAATAAAACCTGCGATACCTTGCGTAAGCAAGGTAATGCTGGCGTTTCTACAAGCCAGCATAGCAGGGCTACGAAGAACAACCCCAGTAACACTCTAAAGGACAAAATAACCAATACACACAGTAAATATTTCTACAATTTTTCTAATAATCATATACAAACAACTGTTCATATAGTATAATATATAGGTGGGCAGGAAAGAACTGATACAACAGCAATACAGAGTGAAAGGAGGGTAAGAAAAGTGGCAACGCTAACTAGCGAAGAAATACAAGCCATACATAGTAAATGCAGTAATGATTGGCGACTGAATAGAGAACTATACATATTTCACCAAGAAAAAGCACTAACAAAGCAGATAGACATTGACAACGAGAACTACACAGAATTTACAATAAGATACAACAGTAAAAGGCAAGTAATACTAACAATAAGCAAATACTATCATAAGCAGAATGAAAGGCTAGCAGTAACTTCAGGAGCATATAAAAGAATAATGCTAGAAGAAACAGCAGTTAAGCGAAAGAACGTAAATAATCTAATAGCATTTACAGGTAAACTAACAGAAAGTAAACTACTAGAACTGGAAAAAAGCAAAGAAACAGAAGTAAAAAGAATTTTGCAGGGTGAATAAACGCAGAGAACGTCAGGAACGCTTTTCATTTTCCAAGCTATACCGTTGTAGCCAAAGAAAATAAAAACCGTTACAGAACGTCCAAGCGTTAATGAGGAGGTGGAGAAAGTGGAGAAAGACATACTAAGCAGATTATATCAAACAACAAGAGAACATAAGCCAAGTGAAGAATACAATAAATTAAGAGGAGAACTAGAAAAAGTGAAAGAAGAATTTTTGAAGAAAGTTGGAGAAGATAAACGAGGAGAACTGGAACAAGTAACAGATAAAATATACGAGATGGACAGCATTTTAGGTAAAGAAGATTTTTGTAATCGGATTCAAAACAGCAGTTAGAGTGATAATAGGTTGTATAATAAGTAAAGGAGATGACCAAGAAGAATAAAACTTTTTGGGACATCTCTTTTTACATTTAAGTTTTGGAATTAAGAATGTAAGTAACAAGGTTTTCAACAATAGTTCTATCAGTTTCACTAAACAAGGAAATAGATTTTGTAATAAAATCGTCAGCAGTTGCAGAAGGTGGAGCAATAACCCCCTCAAAAATAAAATTTGCGTCCACTTCTAAAGCAGAACATAAATCTATAATAGTTTGGATAGAAAAACCAGTTTTGCCATTTTCTAATAAAGAAACGAAGTTGATAGATTTTTCAAGTTTCTCAGCCAAAAGTTCTTGACTAAGCCCCCTCATAAGTCGAGCAGTTTTTACATTCTTTCCAATAACTTGTAAAGAATTCTTTGTAATATCTTCCATAAAATACACCTCTAAAGAAATTCTACCAACAATAAGACTGTAACAGAAGAAAATAATACTTGAAAAAGTACAAATACCACTTGAAATAATAAAGTAAATATGATATAAATAAGGAGGAATAAAAATGTGCATAAAAGGAACAACTGGAACTGAACCAGTAAAAACACTAAGGACACAAACTTGCTACCATTGTGGCAGAATAATATGGGAAGACCCACGAGGACATAGTGGTTGCCTAAATACGAAGTGCAGACGGATACCTTTCAGGAGCGAAAAGATACAGCCAAGAAGAACTAAAGCAAGTAAGAATAGCCAAATGATAGTTTCCTAAGTAATGAGGAGGTGGATAGAAAGACAGAAGAAGAAATAAAAGGAATACAAATGAAATAACAAAGAAAGTAAGAAAGGGAGTATTAAAATGAAAGTAAAAACAAAAAGCATAATAGCTTTAATGATAGCATTGTTTGCAGTAATGCTAATAGGAGTAACAACAGTAAATGCAGTAGAAGTAACAGACGAAGAACAGGAATTTTGCAATTTTACAATACAATCTTCAAAAGGAAATATAGATAATATGGGGCAAGGAGATGGAACGTATCAAGAATTGGGTTGTATGGTAACAGATATTCCAGACGAATATTATCTTCAATTAAATACAGGAATAAATCTAGGAACTAATATAAATCTAAAAGGGCTAGGAGATTTTACACTAAATAGAACTTATAGTGATGATAACGGAGAAAAATATTATGAATATAAATCAGCAGTAAAAAGTGTCAAAGAAATTGATAAAAAAGTAGAGGAATTTGAGTTTGACCTAAAAGACATAGATACTAACAAAATACAGCACTTCACACTAAAATTGAGTTTTATTGGAGAAATAGAGAAAACATATACAGTAAACGATAAAACAACAGGAGTTGGAATATCTTTAAATGCTACAACAGAGTTAGGACTTTCTTTAAAAGCAGATACAATAAAAGAAGATAATGAAACATATATAAAAATGAAAAATACCCTTGCTATAAGTAACAATAATTTGCAAATATTCGCTTATGATATAAGCTTGGTGGGAGGAAACTATAAAGGAGATTTGCAGATTACATTTAATCTAGGAACAAAATATGATAACAAGCAAGTAACTGTTTTGCATAAAAAACAAAATAATGAAATTGAGACTTTTGAGCAAAAAGTTGTAAATGGAAAAGTAACAATAAAAGTAAACGAATTATCTCCATTTATGATAGCATTAGAAGATACACTAGATAACAATACAGAACAAAACAATAATGGCTCAAATAAACCTCAAGAAACAACACCAACAGTAAACAAACCAACAGTAAACAAAGGCGAAAAAGACGAAACTCCAAAAACTGGAATACAAGATATAACATATATCATAACAGCAGTTGTAATAATATCAGCAGTAGGAATAATAGCAACAATAAAAAGGAAACAATCAAAACATTAAAATATAAGTGGACTGGTAAGAATAAAGCCAGTCCAATTTTTAAAGGAGGAGCAAAAAGTGAAGAAATCAAAACACACAAAGTCAAAAAGTAAAAGAATAATCATAAGAACAATGCTTGTAATAGTTTTTCTAATAAGTATAGCAGTTCTCCTCCTCCACCTCCACAATTTGAATAAGGAAAAGCAAGACAACCAAAACATTTTGGAGAATATAAAAATAGATACAGCAGAAGTAACAGAAGAAAGAACGGAAAAAATGATACAGCTAGAAGAACTACAAAAAGAAAACGAAGAAATAATCGGCTGGCTAGAAATAGCAGAAACAAATATAAATCTACCAGTATGTCAAGCACAAGACAACAGTTACTATCTAACCCATAACTACAAGAAAGAGAAAGCAACCTCAGGAGCATTGTTCCTAGACAAAGATTTCAACCTAGATAAACCAAGCACGAATTATCTAATATACGGACACAGAAACAAGAACGGAACAATGTTTGAAGATTTAATGAAATATAAAGACGAGCAGTTTTTCAAGAGCCACCCAACAATAAAGTTCACAACAACAAAAGAAGATACCGAATACCAAATAATAGCAGTTTTCTTTTCAAGAGTATATTACAAGGACGAGCAGAACGTTTTTAGATACTACCAATTTGTAAATGCAGAAAGTGAAACAGAATACAACGAATACATAAGCAACTGTAAAAAAGCAAGTATATATGATACAGGAGCAACAGCAGAATACGGAGAACAGCTTTTGACATTATCAACCTGTGAATACAGTCAAGAAGATGGACGTTTTGCAATAGTGGCAAAAAAGAAATAAAAAATATAATCAAGTTCAGTAATAAAAATAATACTGGACTTTTTCTTTTCCTATAAAGTAATCAAGTGATAGCCTGTGAACTCTAAGGATAATCACAGAACGTTGCAGATAATAAAAGCGAATACTATATAGGTTAAGACAACACAAGACCTTAAAAGGCAAATATAACCTTCTTCCCTCCAACTTCTCCACCAGTAAGAATAAAAACTAATTGAAAAAATATTAGTAGGAAGAAAAACAAAAAGGAAGTGAAGAAAAATGACTGGATACGGATAAAAAGAAATCAAGATTTTTGGATCAACTTACAACCAGTCATAAACACACCCATTTGTTAAATAAATAAGTAAAGGAGATATGTGGAAATGTTTAGAATAAATAAAGTAATAGACGAAGAAAGTCTAATTTTGAAAGAAGATGAACCTATAACATTAACAGAAGTAGGAACAGGAATAAAAAGAAAACTGTTGCTAGAAGACAAAGAAACGGAACATCCAACACTTTTGACGGAGGAATTTTTTGATATAATAATCTGCCTAACAAGTATAACAAGAAGATTAACACAACAAATAATGTACAGTGATAAAGATGCCGAAGTAATAGAAACACAAAAACAACTAATCATACAAGCAATAGCAATAATAACAGATACACTAAACCTAGATAAAGAAGAAGGCTACAAAACAGAAAATAAGAAGAAAAAGAAACTAATAAAAGAAGAAGTCAAACCAGTAGAATACGTTGAATACGACGTAATACCATTG
>JAAVZW010000060.1 GCA_022791835.1 Clostridia bacterium
TATATATAGTAGTACATATAAAACATCATTCAGTATTTGTAAGAAAAGATACTCATGTGCTATGTGATATTCCAGTAACAATAACACAAGCAACTCTAGGGTCAGAACTAGAAATACCAATGGTAGATGGAAGCAAAGAGAATTTTAAAATCCCAGAAGGAACCCAAACAGGAACAAAATTTAGAATAAAACAAAAAGGATTTACAAGCATAAATGGCAGATATAAAGGAGACTTTATATTCACAATAGTAGTACAAACACCAAAACGCTTAACTAAAGAACAACGAGATTTACTAGAAAAACTAGCAAAAACAATGAATGAACAACCACCAGTAAAGAAAAAAGGAATATTTGGATAAAAACACAATCCCCACCATGCAATGCATGATGGGGATTGCTTTGGAAACTGCTTTAGACTTATGAGTGGTTGAACTTAGTATAGCAATACAAGTTCAGGCGCTCAGTTTTGAGAGGCTCATCATCCACGGTAATTCCATACCGTTTCTCTTCATCTTTCAAGATGTGAGAAACGATGGGCATAAGTTCATTGAGCAAGTTGCCATAAGGATTAACATTGAATTTACTTGCACCAGGATTATCTGCGCCAAGCTCAGGGTCTACCATGGCAAAAGTGATAACCTCATAATCGTCATTTTGGGAATCGTTGTAAATCCCAATAGAGACATTCCAGCTTTTTGCTTCAGGGTAAAAACCACAGAGCTTTTTAAACTCGGGCACCAGTACATCGTCGATTAACCGACGAGCTTCGTCATCCATGGAATGCAAATGCTTCAAGGATACAGTGTTGTTATTTCCCATAAATGTTTCCTCCTACTTCTAGCTCTAGGCTAGGTAATAATATAATTATAGCACGTTTGACATAATTAGTCAATTGGAAATACTGCTGTTATAGAGCAATTATTGTTAAAGTTAGATATAAAAGTGATAGTCGATTATTTGAATTTTATATTTTTTCTTAAAAAAACCCTTGTAATTCTAAAAATAATTGGTATAATATTATTAGCAAAATATACGAATGAAAGGAAGAAAAAGCAAATGAAAAAAGTCGCAATACTTGCAAATGGAGGAGATGTTTCAGGATTTAATGCAGTTATTAGAGGAATAGTAAAGACAGCAGAAACAAATGGAGTTAAATGTTATGGAGTAATTGAAGGATATAAAGGATTGCTTGAAAATAATTATGTAGAATTAGATTCATATACAAATGCTTCTGGTATACTTTATAAAGGAGGCTCTATTATAGGGTCTTCTACAAATGCTAATGTATTTAACTATAAAGTAGAAGAAGATGGAAAAATATTTTACAAAGACTTATCAGATATATGTGTAGAAAATGCTAAAAAAGATGAATTTGACTGCATATTTACCTTAGGTGGAGACGGCACACAAAAGTCTGCAAGAGATTTATCGCTAAAAGGATTAAATATAATAGGAGTGCCAAAAACAATTGATAATGATGTAGCATGCACAGATATAACATTTGGTTATAATACAGCAGTATCAGTTGCTATGGAAGCATTAGACAGACTACACTCAACAGGAGAAACACATCATAGAATAATGGTACTAGAAGTAATGGGAAGATATGCAGGTTGGATAGCACTTGAATCTGCCATAGCAGGAGGAGGAGATGTAGCACTTATACCAGAAATTCCATTCGACTTAGAAAAAGTAGCAAAAAAAATCAAACAAAGAATGGAAAGAGGCAAAAAATTCAGCTTAGTTGTAGTAGCCGAAGGTGCAATTCCTAAAGATGGAGAAATTACAGTACAAAACACAAGAGATAATGGAAAAGGAGTAGACAATACAAAACTAGGAGGAGTTGGAGAAAAAGTAGCACAAAAACTACAAGAACTTACAGGATTAGAAGCAAGAAATACAACTTTAGGATATATGCAAAGAGGAGGAACACCAACAGCATATGATAGAGTACTCTCAACCAAATATGGCTCAAAAGCCATGGAACTTGCACTAGAAGGAAAATTTGGAGTTCTTACAGTATTAAAAAACGGAAAACTAGATAGTGTTCCACTAGAAGAAGTAGTTGGTAAAAATAAAGAAATAGGAGCTGTTTCAGGAAATACTAAAGAAAGCAACTTAAGAAAAGTTACAATGGATGATGATTTGGTTAAAACTGCCAGAAATATAGGAATATCATTAGGAGATTAGTATGATAAATTTTAAAGAAGAAATAGCAAAAAGCATATCAAAAATTATTAACTTAAGCTATGAAGAATTGATAATTAATATAGAAATACCAAAAGATGAAAAACAAGGAGACTATGCCTTTCCTTGTTTTCGTCTTGCAAAAGTATTAAAAAAATCACCACAAGTAATTGCAGAAGAAATAAGTCAAAATATAGAATTCGAAAATAATTTAATAGATAAAACAGAAGTAATAGGAGGATACCTAAACTTTTTTGTAGATAAAAAAATACTTGCTGAAACAGTTACAAAAGAATTGAGCCAAAGAAAAGAAGAATATGGTAAATCTGACTTTGGAAAAGGAAAAAATGTCATAGTAGAATATTCTTCACCTAATATCGCAAAACCATTTCATATAGGACATTTGAGAACTACTTTGATAGGAAATGCTTTATATAATACATACAAAACATTAGGATATAATACAATTGGAATAAATCACTTAGGAGACTATGGGACACAATTTGGGAAAATGATAGAAGGCTATAAAAGATGGCATGAAGAATATGATTTTCAAGAGCCAATTGAAGATTTAACAAAAATTTATGTAAGAATAAACGAACTATGTAAACAAGACGCAGACGTACTAGAAATTTGCAGACAAAACTTTAAAAACCTTGAAGAAGGCAAGGAATACGAAGTCTCTCTATGGGAAAAAATGAAAGAATTAAGTTTAAATGAATTCTATAAAATATATGATTTATTAGGAGTACAATTTGATTCATTGAATCGGAGAAGCATTTTACGCAGACAAAATGCAAGAAATAATAGACAAGCTAGAAAACACAGGCAAACTTATAGAATCACAAGGAGCTAAAATAATAGATTTAGAAGATAAAGGCATGCCACCATGCATGATATGCAAATCAAATGGATCTAGTATATATGCAACAAGAGACTTAGCAGCAATATTATATAGGACAAGAACATATGATTTTGACAAATGCCTATATGTAGTAGCATATGAACAAAACCTACACTTTAAACAAATATTTGAAGTAGCAAAACTACTTGACATAGATGAAAAATACATAAATGGCTTAGAACATGTATCATATGGAATGGTACATTTAAAATCAGGTAAAATGTCTACACGTGAAGGAAATGTAATAAAAGTAGCAGACTTATTAAATGAAGCAATTCATAGAGCAAGCAAAATATTAGAAGAAAAGAACCCAAATATAGAAAACAAAGAAGAAATAGCTAAAAGAGTAGGTATAGGAGCAATAATTTTTAATGACTTAGCAAATAGCAGAATAAAAGATGAAATATTTGACTGGGATCAAATTCTAAACTTCCAAGGAGAAACAGGACCATATATGCAATATATCTATGTAAGAACAAAAAGTGTACTAGAAAATGCAGATTTTGAACCAGACATAAAGAACATTGAAATAGATAAACTTTTAGATGAAGAAGGAATAGAAGTTTTAAAAAATATATATGAATTTGAAGACATACTAAAAAGTGTAACAGAAAAAAATGAACCATATCTATTATCAAGATACTTAATAGAACTTGCTAAAAATTATAGTGCATTTTATAATAAAAACAAAATACTAACAGAAGACAAAAAAACTTCAAATGCAAGATTATGCTTGACTTACATGACAAATATAGTGTTAAAAAATGGAGCAAAAATTTTAGGTATAGAAATGCCAGAGAAAATGTAAATTATTAATATTTTATGTAGATTGTTGATTTTTGTCGAAACCTAATATATAATAAAAAAGTAAATTTTTAATGTGTGAAAACGAGGAGATAACACGTGGAAAAGAAACGAATGAAATCAAAAGAAGAACAGATATATAGCTATAATGGATATGACGAGGATTTTGAAGAAAAGCGAAGAGTTCCTAAAAAAGGTGGAAAAAGAGTAGCTCAAAAAAAGAAGAAAAAAAAGAAAAAACGTATATTTCTAAGAATATTGCTAGTACTTTTAATAATAATAGGACTTTTAGTAGCAGTGGTATATGGATATGTGCAGGATAAATTTAATAAAGTAGAATATGATGACAGCTTCAACAAAGATGATATAGAAATAAACGAAGGAGTACAAACAACAGGATACATGAATATTTTGCTATTTGGAGTAGATGCAAGAGATCAAAATGAAAGCTATACAGAATCGCTTAGTGATGTAATAATGATAGTAAGCATAAATCAAGATACTAAAAAAGTTAAAATAGCATCAGTATATAGAGACACATATCTACAAGATCCAGTAACAAAAAAATGTGATAAAGTAACACATGCCTTCTTAAAAGGAGGACCAAGTCGTTCAATCAATACAATAAATACAAATTTGGATTTAGATATAAAAGAATATGTAGCAATAAACTTTAACGTAGTAATAGATTTAGTAGATGCAGTAGGAGGAATAGAACTAGACATCAGCAAAGAAGAAGCAAAACACATGAAAAATTATATTACAGAAATGAATAATTGCACAGGACATAAATCAAAATATATAACAACACCAGGAGTGCAATTAGTAGACGGAATACAAGCTACAGCATATGCAAGACAAAGATATACAGGAACGGGAGATTGGGAAAGAACGGAAAGACAAAGAGAAGTACTAAACAAAGTATTTGAAAAAATAAAAACAACAAATTTATCAAACTTAAATAAAATAGCAGATACAGTATTGAGCCAAATATCTACAAATATAGAAAAGAAACAAATATTATACTTACTAACACAAGCAGCATCATATGAAGTAGAAGAAACAGTAGGCTGGCCAGAGGAAGTAGGAGATTATTGGGTATATGAACCAATGAAAATATGGTATGGAGCACCAATAAATCTAGAAAAACAAGTAATAAAATTACATGAATATTTATTTGGCAAAGTAGACTATCAAGTATCACCAACAGTAAAAGCAATAAGTGATAAAATAATAAAAGAAACAGGATTGAAATAAGAATATATAACAAAATGAAGTCTCGCCAATTTTGGTGAGACTTTAACAAAATATAGTATTAAGTTCATTATAAAATTTAATTTCAAAAAATTATCATAAATCATTGACTTTTTTTTAGTTTTAATAGATAATTAAGATAGCCGTTTTTAGCAAAGCTAATTACGGATATCTTATGCAACTGACTGAAATGAAGTTGTAAACTTAAACTAAAGAATTTTTTTAATATACAAGGGAGGAATAAAAGAATGTATTTATTCAACAAAATAACAGTAAATCCACAACTACCAAAAAGAATAGAAAAACTATCGATAATTGCTAATAACCTTTGGTGGTCTTGGAACTCAGAATTCTTGAGATTATTTAAAACCATTGATATAGATTTATGGGAGAATATTGGTAAAAACCCAGTTAAATTTCTAAAATTAGTACCACAAGAGAAACTAGAAGAATATGCGAAAAATACAGATTTTTTGAAAGAATATGATAGAGTGGTAAATAACTTCGAAAATTATATGAATAGTAGGAACACACTATTTACAAAAAAATTCCCAGATAATAAAAATGACTTAATAGCATATTTTTCTGCTGAATATGGGCTTGATGAAATAATGCAAATATATTCAGGAGGACTTGGAATCCTATCAGGAGATCACCTAAAAGCTGCTAGTGATTTAGGCATTCCTCTAGTAGGTGTTGGTTTGCTATATAAAAGAGGATATTTTCACCAAGTAATAAACCCACAAGGAAGACAAGAAAATGTATATAGAGATATAGAACTAGAAAATCTTCCTATGACAACTGTAAAAAATGAATTTGGAGATGACTTAATTATAGAATCAAGGATACAAAGAAAAAGACTATTCCTAAAAGCATGGCAAGTAAATGTCGGAAGAGTCAAATTATACCTTTTAGACTCTGATATAGAAGAAAACCTAGACCCAGAATTTAGAGAAATTACAAAATATCTATATGGAGGAGACCAAGAAACTAGAATAAGACAAGAAATAGTACTAGGAATGGCAGGAACCAATTTGCTAGAAAAACTTGGATTAAATCCAACAGTATATCACATGAATGAAGGACATTCAGCATTTTTAATACTAGAACTTTCAAGATGGCTAGTAGAAAGCAAAAAAATATCATTTAGAAATGCAATAAGCATAGTAGCTTCAAAAACAGTATTTACAACACATACACCAGTACCAGCAGGAAATGATATCTTCCCAATAGAATTAATGGAAAAATACTTCAAAAATTTTTGGCCAAGATTAGGAATAGAAAGAGAAGAATTTCTTAAACTAGGAATGAACCCAAAAGAAGAATTAGAGCCAGGATTTAACATGGGAATATTTGCACTAAAAATAGCAGGAAAGAAAAATGGAGTAAGCAAATTACATGGAGGAGTATCAAGAGAACTATTTGGAGATATATGGCCAGATATTGCAGCAAACGAATCACCAATAGGATATGTAACAAATGGAATACATACATGCACATGGCTAGCACCAACAATAAAAGAACTATATAATAAATACCTAGCTCCATATTGGCAAGACAATATACACGTAGACCGCACATGGGAAAAAATAAGAAATATACCAAACAAAGAGCTATGGGATGTACACTTTGATAGAAAAGTAAAATTACTACAATTAGTTAGAAAAAACACAATAGATAGACTTAGAAGAAACGGAATGAGATACGAAGAAATTATGGACATCGTATCAAAACTTAACCCAAATGCATTAACAATAGGATTTGCAAGAAGATTTGCTACATATAAAAGAGGAACACTAATATTTAGAGACCTAGAAAGAATTACAGAAATTTTAAACAATAGTAGTACACCAGTACAATTAATATTTGCAGGAAAAGCACACCCAAGAGATGTAGAAGGACAAGATTTAATAAGACAAATACATGAAATATCAATGAAACCACAATTCAAAGGAAAAATCTTCTTGTTAGAAGACTATGATATAGCAATGTCAAGGTACCTAATAAGTGGTGTAGATGTATGGCTAAATAACCCAAGACGTCCAATGGAAGCATCAGGAACAAGTGGACAAAAAGCATCAGTGAATGGAGTGCTAAACTTTAGTATATTAGATGGCTGGTGGGTAGAAGGATATAACAAAGAAAATGGCTGGATAATAGGACAAAATAAAGACTATGATTCATACGAAATCCAAGATAACGAAGACTGCCAAAGCATATATGATACCCTAGAAAACAAGATAATTCCAGCATATTATAGTAGAGCTAATGGAGAAGAATTTTCAAGTGAATGGGTAGAACTAATGAAAAATTCTATAATATCAACAGGAGGAAAGTATAGCACAGCTAGAATGCTTATGGATTATACAGAAAAAATGTACCTACCACTATGTAATCTATACAATAAATACTATTCAGATTTAGAAAATGTCATAAGACTAAATGAGTGGGTGGATGACCTAAAAAATAGATGGGATAATATAAAACTAAAACAATTAGATAACCTAAATAATATTACAATCGATGCAGGAAACAATATAGAAGTAAAATGTGAAGTAGACTTACAAAATATAAATCCTGCAAATATAGAAGTACAAGTATATTCAGGAAAAGTCCTAGAAAATGGTACATTAGAAGATATTCAAATAAAAGAAATGGAACAAGATCAAAAAAATAGCAACATATACAAGGCAAGAATAGCACTAAGAACAGGAGGAGACTATGGCTACACCTTCAGAGTAATGCCAAAGCATGAAATGGTACTAGAATCACAAAACCTAAATTTAGTAAAATGGATTACAGAAGAAATGCAAAAAGGTGAAACAGAGAAACAAGAGATACAAGAAGAAAAGACAACAGAAGAAATAGTAGATGAAATTGTTGAAACAATAGAGAAAATGTAATAATTTTATCAAAACTATTGCCAAAAGTATAAAAAAACATATATAATATATAATATTAAGAAACATAAGAATTTTTACAAAACAAATGAAAAGGGAGGTGTAGATATGCCAGTTATAGACTTGACACAGCCATTCGTAATATTACTTTGTTTGGCATCTATAATTTGCGCAATTTACTTAGGACATGAAATAAAAAAAGCTATTGTTCCAGCGGCAGCACTAATAATATGCATAATATCACTTATAATACATACTCTACAACTATTTATATTTACAGGAAGTTATGAAGGATATGAGCATGTATTATCGGTATCTATGATATATGATTTCATATTTGTATTAATTACATATCTATCATACCTATGGGTAGATGATATAGAAGCAAAACATAGAAACAAAAAAAGTATAGATAATAGTTTAGATTGGTTCTGGAGCAAAATAGTATAAAACAAAATAGAGGGGGAAGACAATTTTGGAAAAAAAGAAATTCTACATTACAACACCAATATACTATCCAAGTGGAAAATTTCATATAGGAACAGCATACACAACAATACTTGCAGATACAATAAAAAGATATAAAGAGCTTAGAGGATTTGAGGCAAGACTACTTACAGGACTAGACGAACATGGGCAAAAAATCCAAGAAGTAGCAGAAAAGGAAGGAAAGACGCCACAACAACATGTAGATGCTATTGCAGAATATGCAAAAAACCTATGGAATATCATGGATATAAAATATGATGACTTCATTAGAACAACAGAAGAAAGGCACATAAATCAAGTAGAAAAAATCTTTGACAGACTTATGGAGAATCAAGACATCTACAAAGGTGAATATGAAGGATGGTATTGTACCCCTTGTGAAACATACTTTACAGAAACCCAGTTAAAAGAAGGGAAATGTCCAGACTGTGGAAGAAAAGTAAAAAAAATGAAGGAAGAAGCGTATTTCTTTAATATGAAGAAATACACAGGCAGATTGATAAAATTTTATGAAGAAAATCCACATTTTATCGAGCCAGACTTTAGAAAAAATGAATTGTTCAATAACTTTATAAAACCAGGATTAGAGGATTTATGTATTACTAGAACTAGCTTTGATTGGGGAATAAAAGTAAAAAAAGACCCAAAACACGTAATATATGTGTGGCTAGATGCATTAGTAAACTATATAACAGCATTAGGATATGAAACAGAAGATGACACATTATTTAAAAAATATTGGCCAGCAGATTTACAAATAGTAGGAAAAGACATAATAAGATTTCATGCAATATATTGGCCGATATTCCTAATGGCTCTAAATTTACCATTACCAAAGAAAATATATGCACATGGATTTATAATGATGAAAGACGGAAAAATGTCTAAATCAAAAGGAAATGTAGTATATCCAGAAATGCTAATAGAAAGATATGGACTAGATGCAACAAAATATTTCTTACTTAGAGAATTCTCATATGGGCAAGATGCAGTATTTTCACCAGAAGGATTTGTAGAAAGATATAATTTCGACTTATGTAATGATTTAGGAAATCTTCTAAACAGAACAATAGGAATGATAAATAAATACTTTGGAGGAAGATTACCAAAATATACTGGAAAGATAAATAGTGCAGATGAAAACTTTGAGAATCAGACAATTGCTACAATAAAACAAGTAGAAGAACAATTTGAAAATTATCATATAAATACAGCACTAGAAGAGATATGGAAAATCATATCAATGACAAACAAATATATAGACGAAACAACACCTTGGGTTTTAGCAAAAGAAGAAAAAACAAAAGAACTAGAATCTGTAATGTATCATCTAGCAGAAAATCTTAGAAAAGTAGCAATAATGCTAAAACCTGTAATGGAAAAAACTTCAACAGAGATATTAAGGCAACTAGGAATAGAAAAAGAAGAAATAATCTCATGGGAAACCTTAGAACAATACAATTTGCTAAAACAAGACATTAAAGTAATAGAAAAAGGAGAACCACTATTTGTAAGGCTAGAAATAGAAGAAGAAGTAGAAGCTATAAAAGAAAGAATGAAAAAATAGATTGATATTTTACAGTACATGTACATTTTAAAAGATGTATATGTACTGTGTTTAATAATAGGAGGAAATACAAATGGGAAAATTAATAGTAATAGACGGAACAGATGGAAGTGGAAAAGAAACACAAATGAATATATTACAAGAAAATCTAAAGAAAAATAATATAGAATTTAAAAAAGTGAGTTTTCCAAACTATGATGCTCCATCATCAAGCTTAGTAAAAATGTATCTAAGTGGAGAATTTGGAACAGACCCAAAATCAGTAAGTCCATATGTAGCATCAACCTTTTATGCAGTAGATAGATATGCTACATATAAAAAAGAGCTAGAAGAATATTACGAAAAAGGAGGACTAATTTTAGCAGATAGATATACAACAGCAAATATGGTACACCAAGCAGGAAAAATAAAAGACAAAGAAGAAAGAAACAAGTTTTTAACATGGTTATGGGACCTAGAATTCAATTTATATAAAATACCAAAGCCAGATAAAGTATTCTTCCTAAATATGCCAATAGAATTTGTAGAAGAATTAATAAAAAACAGAAAAAACAAATTTAACAATAATCAAGTAAAAGACATACATGAAAGAGATGAAGGACACCTAAGAGACAGCCATCAATCTGCGTGTGAAGTTGCCAAGGAGTATAATTGGAACGAAATAAAATGTGTTATAAACGGAAAACTTAGAACAAGAGAAGACATAGGCGAAGAAATATTTAAGGCGGTAAAGGAAATATTATGAAAATAGGTTTCTTTGGAGGCTCATTCAATCCTCCAACAAAAGCACATATAAATTTAGCAATAGAAGCACTAAAACAGTGTGGATTAGACAAGCTAATCTTTGTTCCAATGGGAGATGAATACGAAAAGCAAGAATTGGCAAAAGCAGAAGATAGACTAAAAATGCTAGAAATAGCATGCAAAAGCACAAACGAAAAAAGATTACAAGTATCAGATATAGAATTAAAGCTTGGAAAAAGAATACATGCAATAGATGCGTTTAAGTTAATACAAAACAAATACAAAAAAAGTGAAAACTTTTTCATAATGGGAGCAGATAATTTTATAAACATCTTAAGATGGAAACAAAATCAAGAGCTAATAGCAAATTATAAATATATCATATTTGAAAGAAAAGATATAGACATAGAAAAATACATAGAAGAAAACAAAGAAATAAAAAAGCATAGAGAAAATATAAAAATCATACAAAACAAAAGACATAAAGACACTAGCTCAAGCGAATTCAGAAGCACAAATGGCAATAGAGAAAACAAAGACATAATTCCAAAAGAAGTACTAGAATACATAAAAGAAAAAGAAATATATTAGATTTATAGGATATTTTAGAAAAAATTTATACAAATTTAAAAAAAATTAACAAAAAATTCATAATATGTGATACAATAATGTCAATTATATTTTAATCATATTTTATAGAGAAAGGAAGAAAATTAAAATGGAAGAAATAAAATACAAACGTGTTTTATTAAAACTAAGTGGAGAAGCACTTGCAGGAGACAACAAAACAGGAGTATATGCAGAAGTAATAGGAAAAATATGTGATGAGATAAAAAAAGTAGTAGAACTGGGAGTACAAGTAGGAATAGTAGTTGGTGGAGGCAACTTTTGGAGAGGAAGATATGGACACCAAATGGAAAGAACAACCTCAGACTATATGGGAATGCTAGCAACATCAATGAATGGTTTAGCACTACAAGATACACTAGAAGCCAAAGGAATAAAAACAAGACTACAAACAGCAATAGAAATGAGACAAATAGCAGAACCATATATAAAAAGAAAAGCAATAAAGCATCTAGAAAACGGAAGAGTAGTAATATTTGCATGTGGTACAGGAAATCCATATTTTACAACAGACACAGCAGCAGCACTAAGAGCGGCAGAAATAAATGCAGAAGTAATACTACTTGCAAAAACAATAGATGGAGTATACTCAGCAGATCCAAAAATAGACCCAAGCGCTATAAAATATGACAAAATATCATACATAGACATACTAAACCAAGACCTAAAAGTAATGGACTCAACAGCAACATCATTATGTAGAGACAACAATATACCGCTAAGAGTATTTGCAATAGCAGAACCAGAAAACATAGTAAAAATAATAAAAGGAGAAAATATCGGAACAGTTGTAGAATAGAGTTTGAAACAAATAGGAAAATAAGGAGGAAATAAAATGAATTTTGATCTAATAGAAAGCAAAATGGATAAAACAATAAGTGTTTTACAAGAAAACTTTGCAGAAGTTAGAGCAGGAAGAGCAAACCCTGCAATACTTAATAAAGTAAAGGTAGATTATTATGGAACACCTACCCCAATAAGCCAAGTAGCAGGAATATCAGTTCCAGAAGCAAGATTAATAGTAATACAACCATGGGATATGAGTGTCCTAAAAGAAATAGAAAAAGCAATTCTAGCATCAGACATAGGGATAACACCAAATAACGATGGAAAAGTAATAAGATTAGCATTCCCAGACTTAAACGAAGAAAGAAGAAAAGAAATCGTAAAAGACATCAAAAAAACAGCAGAAGAAGCGAAAGTATCAATACGTTCAATTAGAAGAGAAGGATTAGACGATGCAAAAAAAGAACAAAAAGACGGAAATATTACTGAAGATGACTTAAGAAATGCGGAAACAGAAATACAAAAATTAACAGACAAAAAAATAGCAAAAATAGACGAAATCTTAGTAGCAAAAGAAAAAGAAATAATGAGCATATAATGTAGGGGCGATGTCTCATCGTCCACACTCTAAAGTTACACTCTATAAAGAAAGGCAAAAATATGGAATTCAAATCAGAATTAAAAAAATATGCAGATATCATAAACCAAGAACTAGAAAAATATTTAAAGAAAGAAAAATGTCCAGAAGAAACACTAAATGCTTCAATGGAATATAGCCTTATAAGTTCAGCAAAAAGACTAAGACCAATACTTATGGTATCTTCATATCAACTATTTAAAGCAGATATAGAAACAGTATTCCCATTCGCAGTAGCAATGGAGATAATACATAACTTCTCACTAATACATGATGATTTGCCAGCAATAGATAATGATGACCTAAGACATCGGAAAACCTACAAACCATAAACAATTTAATGAAGCAACAGCAATACTTGCAGGAGATGGTTTATTAAACTTAGCATATATAACAATAAGTGAAGATATAATGAAAACAAAAGAATCAGAAATGCGAGATAGAAAGATAAAAGCATTTAACGAATTTGCATTAGCAGTAGATAGAATGATAGCAGGAGAATATGTAGACACAGAATTTGAGGGAAAAGAAATATCAAATGAATATTTAGAATACATGCACAAAAACAAAACAGGAGCCTTAATAAAGACATCAGTAAGAATAGGAGCAATCTTAGCAGAAGCAGATGAAAAAAACTTGCAAGCACTAACAAAATATGCAGAAAGCATAGGATTAGCATTTCAAATAAAAGATGATATATTGTCAGAAATTGGAGATGAAAAAATCCTAGGTAAGCCAGTTGGAAACGACAGACAGAAACAAAAAATCACATTTGTAACAAAATATGGAATAGAAAAAGCAAAACAAATGTTAGAAGTTACAATAGAAAATGGAATAAAAGAACTAGACTTTTGCAAAGAAAAAACAGAATTCCTAAAAGAAATTGCACTATATATAAAAAATAGAGAAAAATAGGTGATAAATAAGTGGAAACAATAGAAAATGTGCCAGAGCATATAGCAATAATAATGGATGGAAATAGAAGATGGGCAAAAGAAAGAGGACTTAGCACAAAACAAGGACATAAAGCAGGAGCAGAAAATCTAAAAGAATTAACAAGGCATGCAAACAAGCTCGGAGTAAAATATCTTACAGTTTATGCATTTTCCACAGAAAACTGGAAAAGAAGTGAAGAAGAAGTAGGAGCTCTAATGATTTTATTCAAAAATTACTTAAATGACTTAGTAACAGCAGTAGACACTGAAGATATTAGAGTAAAAATATTCGGACGTATAGAGGCACTCCCAAAAGGTTTACAGGAAAGCATATATTCAGCAATGGAGAAAACAAAACATAACAAAGGCACAACATTGTCAGTAGCTATAAATTATGGTGGTAGAGACGAGATAACAAAAGCTATTAAAGAGATATCAAAAGACGTGAAGGAAGAAAAAATAAGTATAGAAAATATCACAGAAAAACTAGTTAGCAGTTACATGTACACAAAAGAAATACCAGATCCAGACCTATTAATAAGAACCAGTGGAGAACTTAGACTCAGTAACTTCTTACCATGGCAATTAGTCTACTCAGAATTTATATTTATAGACAAATACTGGCCAGATTTTAAAGGAAAAGACCTAGAAGAAGCCATAGAAACATATGAGAAAAGAAATAGAAAATTTGGAGGAAAATAAACAAATGGATATCAAAAGACTACTAACATGTATTTTAGGATTACCATTAGTTATAGCAATCTTAGTTTTTGGAAATACTATAATAATAGATATATTTTTCGCAATTATTGCACTAATTAGCATTAAAGAATACTATGATGCCTTTGAAAAAGGAAGAAGAGCAAGACCAATAAAATGGATAGGCTACTTGATAGCAATAAGTATAGCAGTACTTAGACTATTCCACTTCAATTCTTCACTAATGCCAGTAAATTCACAAATGATGTTAATAATGTTTGCATTAATAATAGTGGCATTATTTGTGACGTTTTTCCATATACTAAATTCAGGAATGAAAAAAAACGGAACAGATGCAGCAGTTACAATATTTGGAATAGTATATGTACCAGTACTAATAATGTTTTTACCAATGCTTCGCTCATCAAAAAATGGAGCAATACTAATTTGGTACATAATAATATGTGGTTGGGCAACAGACATATTTGCATATTTAGCAGGAAAAATATTTGGAGAAAAGAAACACAAATTTAGCAAAATAAGTCCTAATAAATCAATAGAAGGTTGTGTAGCAGGAGCAGTAGGAGCAATAGTAATATCACTAATATACACAATTGTATGCAATAAATACTTTTTCACAAATATATCATACATATACATAGCACTAATAGCATTAATACTAAGTGCAATAGGTCAGGTAGGAGACTTCGCAGCATCGAGCATTAAGAGGTTTAATGATATAAAAGACTATGGCACATTAATACCAGGACATGGAGGTATGCTAGACAGAATAGATAGTATACTATTTATAGCACCAATTGCATATATTTTACTTATAAACATCTAAAACCATTTGAGAGGAATGAAAACAATTTGGAAATGATTATTGGGGTCATCAAAACTTTAATAATGCTAGGAGTACTAGTAGTACTTCATGAAGGTGGACATTTTCTAGCAGCAAAACTTTGTAAGATAAAAGTAAACGAATTTTCTGTAGGATTTGGAAAACTAATCTTTAGTAAAACTTTCAAAGGTACAAAATACTCCCTTAGACTAATCCCACTTCGGTGGATATGTAAATATGGAAGGAGAAGAAGAATATTCAGAAGCAGAAGGATCTTTTAGTAAAGCTGGATTTTGGAAGAAACTATTTGTAGTACTTGCAGGTCCGATTGTAAATATAGTTTTTGGACTTTTAATATACTTCATATTAGTTGCAGTACACTATGGAATAGAAACAGCCGGGATAAATACAATCAATTTCATAGGAGCATTATTTGACAGTGTAAAAACTATGGTTACAGGAGGAGCAAAAATAGATGATTTAGCTGGACCTATTGGAATAGCAAATATAGTTTCACAAACTTCTGGATTAACAGACTTTATATATTTACTATCAGTAATATCACTATCATTAGGAATAACGAACCTAATTCCAATTCCACCACTAGATGGAGGCAAATTACTAATTTACATTATAGAAGCAATCAAGAGAAAACCATTAAAAGAAGAAACTTCTCTTAGAATTCAAATGCTAGGTTTCATGTTTATAATAGGATTATCAGTATTTGTAATGTGGAATGATATAACAAAGATAATATAAAAGGAGCAAAGATGAGCAAAAAAATAGGAGTATTTTTATCAAGAATGCAACCACTACACCTAGGACACATAGGAATGATAAATAAAGCCTTATCAGAAAATGATAAGGTTATAATTTTAATAGGAAGCACAAACAAAGAAAACACTATCAGAAACCCACTAGGATTAAATCTAAGACGAGAAATACTAAAGGAAACATTAGAACAAGAATATGGAGAAAACCATGAAGAAATCCTAATTTTAAAAGAGCTACCAGATTGGTCGACAGAGACAGACGTAGAGTCTAACCTAGAATGGGGAAGATACTTATATTATAATATAGTATCATTATCAGGACAAAAGAATTTTACAATGTATTTTTCGGACGAGCCTGCAATTATAGAAAACTGGTTTCAAGACGAAAAAATAAGAAAAAGAATAACACTAAAAATCTTTGAAAGAAAGAACATGTTTGAAGATGTATCTTCTACAAAAATACGAAATGCATTTTTGAATAATGATAGAGCATATATAGAAAAAAGCGTACCAGAAGCAGTACTAAAAAGATTTGATGAAATAAAAAATATATTAGAAAAGGTATATGAAGAACCAGTAGATGACTATAAAATGGAGGAATAAAATATGAAAGTTACAGATTTTGATTATGAATTACCAGAAGAACTAATAGCCCAAACACCGATAGAAAAAAGGGATACTTCAAGACTGATGGTATTAGATAGGGAAAAACAAACGATAGACCATAAAATTTTCACAGATGTAATAGATTATTTAAATGAAGGAGATTGCCTAGTAATAAACGAGACAAAAGTAATTCCAGCTAGGTTATATGGAAAAAAGACAACAGGAGCAAATGTGGAATTTTTACTCCTAAAACAAATAGAAGGAAACACATGGGAATGCATAGTAAGACCAGGAAATAAATTAAAACCAGGTACAGAAATAATATTTGGAGATGGACTTTTAAAAGCAGAAGTCCTAGAAATACTAGAACAAGGTACAAGAAAAGTGAAGTTCAAATATGAAGGTATTTTTAATGAAATTCTAGATAGAATAGGACTAATGCCATTACCGCCATATATACATGAAGAATTAAAGGAAAGGGACAGATATCAAACAATTTATGCAAAACATGAAGGTTCAGCTGCAGCACCAACAGCAGGGTTGCATTTTACCAAAGAGTTACTTGAGAGAATAGAAAAAAAAGGAGTGTCAATTGCAAAAGTTACTTTGCATGTGGGAATAGGAACATTTAGGCCTGTAAAAGAGGAGAATGTAGAGGAACATGAAATGCACTCGGAGCATTTTTACATAAAGGAAGATGATGCACAAAAAATAAACAAAGCAAAACAAAGTGGAAAAAAAGTAATAGCAGTAGGAACAACCTCGTGTAGGGTCCTAGAAAGCATAGCAGACGAAAAAGGAGAAGTAAAGAAATGTGAACAAGACACAAGCATTTACATATATCCAGGTTACAAATTCAAATGCATAGATGCCTTAATAACAAACTTCCACCTTCCAAAATCAACACTAATAATGCTAGTTTCAGCCCTAGCAAAAAGAGAATTTGTCCTAAAAGCCTACAAAGAAGCAGTTGCTCAAAAATATAGATTTTTCAGTTTTGGAGATGCTATGATTATAGTATAAAAATAACATAAAGCAGTTGACATTGTTTTGAATAAGTGGTAAAATAGACACATCAAAGTAAACGAAAGGAGGCGAAAGATATGGAAGAAAGCAAATTAGACCAAATACTAAGCCAAGTACAAGCTGTTCAAAAACAATTACAAAAGACAGATAACAAAGTAGATGCAATGCAAGAACAATTGCAAAAAACAAATGACAAAGTAGACGTAATGCAAGAACAATTGCAAAAAACAAATGACAAAGTAGATACAATGCAAGAACAAGCGCAAAAGACACAAAATCAAATGCAAACAATGCAAGGTCAAATACTAGCAGTTCAAGGGGAATTTACAATACTAAAAGGCCAAATGAACGAAAGATTTGATAAACTTGAAAAAGAAACAAATGAAAGATTTGATACAATGGAAAAGAATTTTAGCATATTAAAAAAAGATCACGAAGATTTTAAAAGTGATATGAGCAAAATATTAGAGACAATGTATACTAAACATGAAAAAACACTAAAAAAACATTCAAAAGCAATTAAAAACCTACAAAATAAAACATCAATATTTGATTATTTAAAATCAAAAATGAAAAAATTTGTATCAAAAACAAATTAAGTTGATATATAATAAATCGGAGGAACGATATAGGTCTTATAAATGAACATTAAAAGTAATGTCTATTTATAAGACCTATATCGTTATTTATTAGTGCTTAAAAAATCACTATTTTTCTTTGATACAGAATAAGGTGTTGGGTCATCTGTGACTTCGAGTAAATAGTCAACACTAGTTTTATAAAATTTAGATAGCTTAATCAGAGCTTCTATAGGAACTTGCCTTTTCCCAGATTCGTACTGCTGATAAGTATTTTGCTTACAATTCAAAAGTTTTGCAATTTCTGTTTGAGTTATATCTCTATCTTCTCTAATACTTTTTAATCTCATAAATATCACCTTTTGCTATAAATATCTAAAATATATAGATTAATTATAAAATATCTCAAAAAGAGATATTGACAATTATCTCATTATGTGATATATAATAATCACAGTATCTCATAATGAGATACAACTTTGTGGGAGGAAATAAGAATAGTTTTGGGTTTGTTTGGTTTTGACTTTGGCTATTTTTGTTTCTTGCCATAAGGTAGTATACCCAAAAAATCAAAAGAAGGAAAGGAAGAAAAAACAAATGCAAACCAATCACACAAGCGAAAAAGGGATAACCTTAATCGCTCTTGCTATTAGTAGGAAATGCGTTCGATATGAGGAAAGAGCTTGAAAGCCATGTGAGAGAAGAGAAAAAGAGAGAAAAGTTTAGCCGAGTTGAAGTGAAAGTTTATATGAATATGGTGTAAATTTGATAAAAAAATGAGAAA
>JAAVZW010000061.1 GCA_022791835.1 Clostridia bacterium
AATGAGAGTTCCACCTTTCTCATAATGTCCTCCTTAGATTTAAATAATATTTTTATTATATCATTTAAGAGAACATATATTTTTTAGTTGGGACATTTTTTCATTTCATTACTTAAGACATTATCACATTTCTTTCATACTGTCGAAAAATGTCGAACGATTTTTCTTGACATTTTTCGACAGAGATTGTATAGTATATTTATATGAATTCATACATAAAATATTATAAAAAAGGAGTGCAAAATGAATAAAACAAAAACTTTAAAAACAAAAGAAGAAGTATGGAAAGAATATTTACTAGAAAGCATAAAACAAAGCGAAGAAGATTTTAAAAATGGTAGAGTGATGACAATAGAAGAATCGATAGAAAGAATGAGAAAAAAGTATGAAGGTTTTAATATCGGCTAGGACACTAGTAGATATCGACTCTATTTATAAATATTCATCTCAATTCTCCTTAGTATATGCAAATAAAGTTATTAAAAATCTTTATTCAACCATATTTTACTTAGAACTTTCACCATATTTAGGGCGATATGTTCCAGAGATTTCAAACAAAAACTATTTAGAAGTTTTTTACAAAAATTATCGAATTGTTTACAGTGTCTATAAAAAACTTAATATAGTCTACATACACTTTATAGTACATGCAAAAAGAAACTTTCGATTAATTTACAATTCATATATAAATGAAAATCCAAATATTACATAAAACATTTTATAATCAACAATAAACTCAAGCAAACTATTGTAAAATTTACATAATTATGATATAATAATCTAGCAACCTAAAAAGGAAATAAACAAAGGAGGATAGTTCTGAATGATAGATGCTGTGATTTTGTTCGTAATGGAAATCAAAGAAGAACGGAAACTTGTGCTTATAATAAAAAGTACTTGTAGCATTGTTAAAGTGACTATATGTAATAAAGCAATTGATTTCCTGTGCGATCAAGCAAAAGTAAAAGACGTAAGCGAACTTGCAGGGAAAGAAGTTATATTAGATGCAGATGCTAATTTCAGTTGCATATATGTCATAATCAAGAAAAAAGGCAAAGTTAAAAAGTTAATGCCAGTTCCTTGCGAAATATCACTTGTCAAAAAAATCAAAAAGAAATAAACCTTCAAAAAGTTCAAACTCAGTGCTCTGAGGTTGAACTTTTTATATAAAAACTATTTCAATTTTCCAAAAAATAGTATATAATATAAAACAATAAAAAACGGAACTAATATTTTCTAAGCTTATCCTTCGCTAACAAAATCTAAGTTTCGCATAATTATATTCTATGTTAATTACATGGTATGCATATACTTTCATAGAATATAAAAAATAAGAGGTAAAAAAGTGAGTGAAATTACAGAAAAACTAGAAAACATCAAAGAGATTCAAGACTATTTAGAAAACCTGAAACAAAAAATAAACCCAATAACAATATTGGGTTTATCAGACGTGTCCAAATCATGTATAACAGCATTAACAGAAAAAAAAGAAAAACAAAACATCTTACTAATAACATACAATGAGTTAGTAGCTCAAAACCTGCACAAAAATCTAAAAAAGATAATAAAAAATGTAACATATATTCCTAAAAAAGATATAATCACATATGAATACGACGCCCAAAGTATGGACATTCTATATCAAAGATTAGAGGGAATAAAAAAACTATATGAAGGCGAAAATACTATAATAATAGTAAGTACAGAAACAATAATGCAACCAATTCTAACAAAAAAAACAATGCAAAATAGCATACTAAAAATAATGTGTGCAAATGAATACAATATCGAAGAAATAAAAGCAAAGCTAGTATCATTAGGTTATGAAAGATGTGATATAGTAGAAGGCAAGGGAACGTTTAGCGTAAGAGGAGATATACTAGATATAGGAACAGAAGCAAAAAAAGGGATTAGAATAGAATTCTTTGGAGATGAAGTAGATCAAATTAGATGCTTCGAAACTTCAAGCCAAAGATCAACAGAGACTCTAAACCAAGCCAAAATATATCCATTATCAGAAGAAATAGAAAAAGAACCAAAAGGAAGTATAATAGAATATCTACAAGAAAAAGATTGGGTAATTATAGATGAAATAAACAAAGTAGAACTAAGAGCAGACAGTATTCAAAAAGATAATAAACTACTAATCAAAGACTTAATAGAAAAAGATAAAAATGTACCATATATCTTAGAACATATGTATACAAAAGAAGAAATTCAAAGTAAAATAAATAAATATAAAATAATACATTTGGAATCACAAGATATAATAAAATCAAGAGAAAATAAAATAAGTATAAAACAAGAAGAAATAAAACAAATAGAAAAATTTTTCTACGAAATAACAAAACAAGAAAAAGAAAAGCAAACTTACAAACCAAGAACAAGACGTACATCGGAATTTAAAGAAGCAGAAAAGATAACCTTCAGCAACCTAAAAATAGGAGACTATGTAGTACATCGAACAAACGGAATAGGTCAATACATTGGAGTAAATACAATAAAAACAGAAGGAATAACCAAAGACTATATAAAAATAAAATACACTGGAGAAGATATCCTATATATCCCAACAAATTCTCTAGACAATGTAAGAAAATACATTGGAGGAGGCGAAAAAGCCCCAAAAATAAATAAATTAGGAGGAAAAGACTGGGAAAATACAAAAAATAAAGTAAAATCAAACTTACGAGAAGTGGCAAGAAACTTAATAGAACTCTACGCAGCAAGGCAAAAAGTAAAAGGATATGCCTTTGAAAAAGACACGCCATGGCAGAAAGAATTTGAAGAGACATTTCCATATATAGAAACAGAAGACCAGCTAAGATGTATAGAAGAAGTAAAACAAGACATGGAAAGATCAAAACCGATGGATAGATTATTATGTGGTGATGTAGGATATGGAAAAACAGAAGTAGCAATAAGAGCAGCATTCAAAGCATGCATGTCAGGCAAACAAGTAGCATACCTAGTACCAACAACGATACTTGCAAACCAACAATATGAAAGCTTTAAAGAAAGAATGAACAAATTTGCAATCAAAGTAGAACTATTAAACAGATTCAGGTCGAAAAAAGAGCAAACAGAAATAATAAAAAAGCTAAAATTAGGTGAAATAGATATAATAATAGGTACACATAGAATATTAAGCAAAGACGTAGAATTCAAAAACTTAGGATTTTTAATAATAGACGAAGAGCATAGATTTGGTGTAAAAGATAAAGAAAAAATAAAAGAAATGAAAAATAACATAGATGTATTAACAATGACAGCAACTCCAATTCCAAGAACACTTCATATGTCAATAGTAGGTGTGAGAGATATGTCAGTAATATATGAGCCACCACAAGACAGAAAACCAGTTAGAACTTATGTATTAGAATATGATTCAGAAGTCGTAAGAGAAGCAATAACAAAGGAACTAGAAAGATATGGCCAAGTATTTTATCTTTACAACAAAGTAGAAGGAATAGAAAAGAAAGCAAAACAAGTTTCAGAACTAGTACCAGAAGCTAAAGTAGCATATGCTCATGGGAAAATGAGTGGAGAAGAACTAGAAGATATAATGCAAGATTTTATAGAAAAGAAAATAGATATCATAGTATGTACAACAATCTTAGAATCAGGCATAGATATACCAAATGCAAACACTATAATAGTAGAAAATGCAGACAGACTAGGACTAGCACAATTATACCAAATAAGAGGAAGAGTACGGAAGAAGCTCAAAAGAAGGGTTTGCATATATAACATATAAAAGAGATAGACTATTATCAGAAGTTGCAGACAAAAGACTAAAAGCAATAAAAGACTTTACAGAATTTGGTTCGGGATTTAAAATAGCCATAAGAGACCTAGAAATAAGAGGTGCAGGAAGTATAATAGGGGAATTTCAACATGGACACATGGCACAAGTTGGTTATGATATGTACTGCAAACTCCTAGACGAAGTAATGAAAGAAATGCAAGGCGGTAAAGTACAAACAGAAGAAAAACAAGAAGACATACAAATAGACCTAAATGTATCAAGCTATATCCCAGATGAATATATCGAAAGTAGTGATATAAAAATAGGGATATATCAAGACATAGCACTATGTAAAACAGAAGAAGAAATACTAGATGTAACAGATGAAATCATAGATAGATTTGGAAGTATTCCAAAAGAAGTAGAAAACTTACTAGAAATAGCAAGAATAAAAAATCTAAGCAAAGGAAAAGGCATAACAAAAATAGTGCAAAGACCAAATGGAATAGTTTTCTATTTAAGTAGTACAGGACTAAGTGAAGAAGGACTAAAGAGGGTAATAGAAACTTACAAAAACAAAATAAAATTTTCCCCATCAGCAATACCATATATTACCTACAAAATAGAAGAAAATAAGTCAATAATAAAACAAGTAAAAGAATTCATAAAACAAATATAGAAAGGATAAAACAATGCAAGTAATTACTAGCAAAGATAATGAAATAATAAAAAACACAAGGAAACTCAAAGAAAAAAAGTATAGAGATCAAACCAACAGTTATTTAATAGAAGGCACAAAACTCATAAAAGAAGCAATAGAAGAAAATGCTAAAATAAAACAAATAGTAGTATGTGAGGATTGTCTAAAAGAAGACGGATGCACAGAACAAAAATTATTATATCAAATAGCAAAGTATGATTGTATATATGTTACAAGCAAAATATTTAGCCTTCTAACGGACGTAGTAAATCCACAAGGCATGTTAGCTATCATAGAAAAAACAAGCCGGAGAAGACGAAATAAAATACAATGAAGATATAATAATAGTATTAGACGGAATACAAGACCCAGGAAATCTAGGAACAATAATAAGAACAATTGATAGCACAGGACTAAGCCAAATAATCCTATCAAAAACAAGTGTAGATGCATATAATCCAAAAGTAGTACGCTCAACAATGGGAGCAATTTTCAGAGTAAATATAATAGAAGCAGAAAACTTAGTAGAAACCTTAAAAAACCTAAAAAAACATAAATATAAAATAATAGCAACATCACTAAGTGGAACAGAAAATATCTATGAGATAGATATGAATAAAAAGGCCATCGTAATTGGGAACGAGGCAAAAGGAGTATCAAAAGAAATTCTAGAAGTATCAGATGGAAAAACTAAAATTCCAATGATAGGAAAAACTGAAAGTCTTAATGCAGGAATAGCAACAGGAGTAATTCTTTATGAATATGTAAGAAGAAAAATAAACGAAAAAAACCAAAAAAATATTGAAAAAAATTAAAAAGTAGTATACAGTATAGATGTAAGAAAAAGAATTAAGAAAGAAGGCAAAAAATGCAATATGAAAAAATAGAACAAGATATAAATTACACATTCAACAATAAAGAACTGCTAAAAACAGCACTAACTCATACTTCATATGCACATACACATGGAGTAGAGAGTAATGAAAAACTAGAATATCTAGGCGACAGTATATTAGAATTCATATCAAGCAAATATTTATATCAAAACTACACTAAACTAAATGAAGGAGAAATGACAAAACTTAGAGCAACAGTAGTATGTGAAGAAAGTTTGCACCAAGTTGCAATAAAACTAAATCTAGGAAAATACCTAATAACAAGTAGAGCAGAAAGCTATGGAAATGTCAAAAATAAAGCAATCCTAGCAGATGGAGTAGAAGCAATAATAGCAGCAATATATTTAGATAGTGATATACAAACAGCGGAAAAATTCATAATAGATAATCTAAAAGATGCAATAGAAATAGCAAGTAAGAATGTAGGAATAAAAGACTATAAAACAGTTTTACAAGAAAAACTACAAATTCATGGAAATGTTAAGATAGAATACAACATAATAGCAGAAAAAGGACCAGACCATAACAAATACTTTGTAGCAGAAGTGAAATGTGATGGTATTTCGCTAGCAACACGGAAGCGGAAAAAGCAAAAAAGCAGCAGAAATGGAAGCCGCAAAAGGAGCACTAGAAGGAATGCAAAAATAGAGGAGGAAAAAGAATGAAACTAATAAATGAGATATTTATAGGAAGTCTTACAGCCAAGACAGACAAAGAACAAAAAGAATTCTTAAGTAACTTTAGAGACGAAAACAGAAAAGATAAAATAAAAATTTCGATTACACCAAATCTAGTTACAAAAGACTTACTAAAAACACTAAAGGCATATGGAGTAACAGCAATAGAACTAGAAATACAATCAACAAATGGGTACATATTAAGAAAATGTGGATATACATATACCTATGAAGATATCAAAAAAGCAACAAAGCTAATTAAATGGAATAGACTAAAAGTATCATTTCAAGTAGGAGTAGGACTTCCTGATAGTACAAAAATAGATGAACTAAACACAGCAAAAGAATTAGCAAAACTAAAACCAAACCTAGTTAGGATATATCCATTATTAGTTGTAAAAAATACAAAAATAGAAGAAGAATATAACGAAGGAAGTTTCGAACCATTAACATTAAATCAAGCAATAGAAAGATGCAAAGAATTAATCTATGCCTTCAATAGATACAAAGTGAGAGAAATCAGCATAGTAAAACAAAATGAACTAAACAAATCAGAAGAAACAGAAATAGTAGCAGGAGCATATCACGAACAATTTGCTCAGTTAGTAGCAGACAGCATTTGGTATGACAGCATAGTAGACAAAATAAAAGCATTCAATGTAAAAGTAAAAAAAGTAAATATTGAAGTAAACCCAAAAGAATTGCCAAATATCTACGGACATGACAATGAAAATGCAAAAAAACTGCAAGAATACTATGATGTAGAAATAAAAGCAGAAGGAAATCCAGACATAAAAATGCGGAAAATCAAAAATTACAATTCTAGAAGTATATAGTAACTAAAAAGAATAAAAATCCTATGTTTGTAAACAATAACAAATATAGGATTTTTTATATAGTAGGAATTTTCGCTACGTAAGTAGTGAGAAGTTCCATACTAGATAATTATGGCAAGTGTTACAATTTCTTAATGATTTTATCATTTAGAAATTGTCAAGTCAGTTTTTAGGAGAAATTAATGAAAAGAATTGCAAAAGATATAATATTCATAATAATAGGCTGTACCTTCATGGCATTGGGAGTAGTATTATTCTTATTACCAAACCAATTATCATCAGGAGGATTCAGTGGAATAGCAACACTTTTATACTATATATTTAACTTTAAAATAGGAACAACAACTCTAATATTAAATATACCACTATTTGCAATAGCCTATTTCAAACTAGGAAAAAGATTTTTTGCAAAAGCAGTCATACGGAACAATAGTCTTATCAGTATTATTAAACACATTTGAAATGATTTTTCAAGACATGAAAATGATTACCGAAGATAAACTACTTTCAAGTATATATGGGGGGCTGGTAGTACGGTATAGGAACAGCAATAATCTTAAGAACAGATGCTTCAACAGGAGGCACAGAATTACTAAGTAATATAATATCAAGAACTTTTCCAGGCTTTCGAACAGGAGGATTAATGACAATATTTGATATAGCAATAGTAGGTATAAATATGGTAGCACTAAAACAAATAGAAATAGGATTGTACTCAGCAATCTCAATATATATAATAAACAAGATAATAGAAATTTTAGCAGAAGGAATAAACTTTACAAAAATGATATTCATAGTATCAGACAAGTACGAAGAAATAGCTAAAGAAATAAGCGAAAAACTAGGCAGAGGAAGCACAGCAATCAAAGCAATACGGAATGTATAAAGAAACAGAAAGAAATATCCTATGGTGTGTAGCCTCAAAAGGAGAAATAATAAGAATAAGACAAATAGCCAGTCAAATAGACAAAAGCTCATTCATGTCTATTTTCAATGCTAGAGAAGTATATGGAATGGGATTTAAAAAAACATCTTGAGAAAAATAAAAAAATATGATATTATTTATGATGTAAATTTAGAAGAAAAGTAGTAAAAAAAGGAGAAACGAATGAAACTTGAAGAATATAAATCAGGAATGTATACAAAAATCAACAACGAAAGAGCATTCATACTAACTAAAATAGACTACAAATGGGAATGGCAAGACTGTGATACAAGTAAACTCCTTGCAGAAGCCTCAAGATTAATAGGGGAACTAAATATATACACAAAACTAATACCAGAAATAGACATATATTCAAAAATATGGCAAAAACAAGAAGCAATAAGTTCATGTAAAATAGAAGGAATAGAAATTACCTTAGAAGAAATATTAAAACAAGAAATAGAAACAAAAACAGAAAAAGAAGACGATATAGAAGAAATAAAAAATTACATACAAGCAATGAATCATGGAAAAGAAAAAATAAAAGAAGGGGGAAGTCTGTCTACAAATCTAATAAGAGATATGCACAAAATTCTAATGCAAGGAAAAAGAGGAATCAACAAAAATCCTGGAAAGCTTAGAAACACACAAGAATGTATAGAAGAAAGTTTCAGACAAAATAATGATTTTGTACCATCAGCCAATACAGAAATAGTAGAATGTTTAACAGACTTCGAAAAATTTATAGAAAATGACAGTTATAGTATACCAGAACTCATAAAAACAGCTATATTGCACTATCAATTCGAATCCATTCGCCCATTCACAGCAGGAAACGGAAATATAGGAAGATTAATAGTTCCACTATACCTACAAACTAAAGGAATATTAGAAAAACCAAACTTATACCTATCAATTTTTTTTGAAAAATACAAACCAGTTTACTTAAGCAAACTAGCCAAAGTAAGAACAAATAGTGATATAATAGGATGGATAAAATACTTTCTAGAAGCGGTAATAGCAGTATCTAATGAACAACTAACTCAAATAAAAAAATTAATAGAACTAAAACAAGAAACAAACAAAATAATAGAAGAATTACCTGTAAAGGACATAAATGGCGGAAGAATATTTGAAACACTATATAAAACACCTATTACAACAAGAAAAAAGATTTTAGAACAAAGCGAAATGAAGCCATCAACGCTAAATACTATCATAAACTGTTTACTAGAAACAAACACGCTAAAAGAACTAACAGGACAAGGCAGAAATCAAATCTTTGCCTTCCAGCCTTATATAGAGATATTTGCAAATTAATATTGACAACCACTTGATTAAATGATAAAATATTAACTACAAAATTAATCAAAGGAGGTGAAAGTCAATGGAAGAAACAAAACTAGACAAAGTACTAAGTCAAGTACTAACAATTTCAGGACAAATGACAATAATACAAGGACAAGTAAAAACAATGCAAGGACAGATAAATGTCATGCAAGAACAAATGAATACGATGCAGGGGCAAATGGATAAGGATCATAAGGAATTCAGACAAAGATTTGACAAAATAGAAATAGAGCAAAAAGAATTCGGACAAAGACTCGACAAAATAGAAAAAGAACAAAAAGAATTCAGAGAAGAAACAAAAGAAAGATTTGATAAAATAGAAGAAGATCACAAAGAATTCAGACAAGAAACAAAAGAAAGATTTGATAAAATAGAAGAAGAGCACAAAGAATTCAAGAAAGGATTAGACCTTGCCTTAGAACACAACTTTAGATTAAGAGACAGAGTAATCACAAAACATACAAAAGAGATTAAAAAATTACAACACAAACCATCAGCTATAATAGCAGATGCAAAAGCAAGATTAAAAAAATTTGTATCAAAAACAAATTAGTTTAAAGCAAATTTGAATTCAAAATTAGATATATAATCCAAAAAACGGAGAAGCAAAAGGACTTATAAATAAACACAAAAAGAGTGTTCATTTATAAGTCCTTTTGCTATTAAATAAAAAACTAATTTTTTCACAAAAAACTATTGACAAATTCTAAAATACTATATATAATACAAACATACTTTCGAGAACGGAGGTTCGAATATGATAAATACATTACATATAAAAAACGTAGGAATAATAGATGATGTAACAATAAATCTAAATGACGGACTAAACATATTAACAGGAGAAACAGGAGCAGGGAAAACACTAATCATAGACTCTTTACAAATAATCTCAGGAGGCAGATTTTCAAAAGAAATGATTAGAAAAGGTCAAGAATACTCAAGAGTAGAGGCAGCATTGTATATAGACAATGAAGACGTAGTAGTAACAAGAGAAATAAATCAAAACGGCAGAAACACTTGTAAAATAAATGGAAGCCTAGTAACAGTAGCAGAACTAAAAAATTATATGAAAAACATAATAGATATACATGGACAGCATGAAAATGTCTCATTATTAGACCAGACCACACATGTAAAATACATAGATACCTATGCAGATAATGAGATAATAGAAATAAAAGAGAAGTATCAAGAAAACTACAAAAAATACTTAAACTTAAAAGAAGAAATAGATAAAAACTTTGGAGATGACAAAGAAAAGCAAAGAGAACTAGACCTACTAAGATATCAAAATAAAGAAATAGAGGACTTAGAACTAAAACAAGGAGAAGAAGAAGAACTAGAAACAACAAGACAAAAAATCTTAAATTCTGAAAAAATTATCAATAGCCTAGAAATAGCCTGCGAGCAGATTTCAGGCACAAGTATAGATGGGATAAGTACATCAGTAAGAGCTTTAGAGAAAATATCAAGTATAGATTTGAAATATGAAACTACACTAAATAACCTAAAGAGTATCTACTATGACATACAAGAACTATCAAGAGATATAGAGAACTATAAAGAAGAAATATATTTTGACGAAGAAGAAAGAAATAAAATAGAAACACGTTTAGACATGATATACATGCTAAAGAGAAAATATGGAAATAGCATAGAAGAAATACTTAAATATAATGAAGAAATAAAAGAAAGGATAGAAAAAATACAAAATTCAGAAGAATATGTAAAAAAACTAAAGCAAGAATTAAAGCAAACAGAAGAAGAAATGAAAAAGCAAGGAGAGAAGATGCATGAAATTAGGGGGAAACATGCACAAATACTAGAAAAGAAAATAAACCAAGAACTTAATGACTTAGAAATGCAAAATGCAAAATTTTCTGTAAAGTTAGATTATAAAGAGGACAAAAAATTTGGACCAAATGGTTTGGATGAAACTGAATTCATGATAAGCACAAACATAGGAGAAGACCAAAAACCACTTGCAAAAATTGCATCAGGAGGAGAAATGTCAAGGATAATGCTTGCAATAAAAAACATTTTATCAGATGTAGACAGAGGATCAACAATGGTATTTGACGAAATTGATACAGGTATAAGTGGAAAAGCAGCAAATAGTGTAGGAGAAAAATTAAAATCAATCTCAAAAGTGCATCAAATTCTATGTGTAACACACTTAGCAAATATAGCAGCAAAAGGGGACTATAATTACTATATAAGCAAAGAAGTAAAAGAAAAAAGGACAAAAACAAGCATAAAGAAATTAACAGAACAAGAGACTATTAGCGAAATAGCAAGAATAGCTAGTGGGGATGTAAATGAAATAGCTATTGAACATGCGAAAACGCTTAGGAAAATTGCATAAATACTACAATACAAAATGCCAAAATCAGTTTTTACTGGTTTTGGCATTGCTGTATCAAAAAATACTAGTATTTGATAAACTAAATTCAACTAATTATAACTTTTTTTGACAAAATATATTGAAAAAAAATTATAGTTGTGGTATAAAGATAATTGTAAACATATAAACTTTAGAAAGAATAATTTATGAAAAATATAAAAGACTATAATATAAAAGAACTAAAAAAAGAATTAGAAAACTTAGGTGAAAAGCCATATCGTGCAGAACAGATATATAAATGGTTATACAAAGAAAATGTACAAACATTTGATGATATGACTGACTTATCATTAGATTTAAGAAAAAAACTAAAAGAAGAATATACCTTATCGAACTTTGAAATAATAGAAAAACAAATTTCAAAAGATGGCACAGTTAAATATTTATTTGATTTACTAGATGGAAATGCAATAGAAACAGTACTTATGGAATATAAACATGGAAGAACAATATGCGTTTCTTCTCAAGTAGGATGTAAAATGGGATGCAAATTTTGTGCATCTACAGGGATAGCATTCATAAGAAACCTTACATCAGGAGAGATAGTACAGCAAATTTTATCAGTAGAAAAAGATATGGATATAAAAATATCAAATATAGTATTTATGGGAATAGGAGAACCACTTGACAATTTTGATAATGTAATGAAAGCAATAGAAATAATAAATAGCCCTAAAGGCTTAGAAATAGGCGCAAGACACATAAGCATATCAACCTGCGGTATAGTACCTAAAATATACGAATTAGCAGATAGAGACATGCAAAGTACACTATCAATATCACTCCATCAAGCAACAGACGAAAAAAGAAGTAGTCTAATGCCAATAAATAACAAATATAATATAGAAGAGTTAATGAAAGCTTGTAAATACTATATAGAAAAAACAAACAAACGCATATCATTTGAGTATGCTTTAGCAAAAGAAGAAAATGATAATAAAGCAACAGCAGACGAGCTAATAAAACTATTAAAAGGAATGCTTTGCCATGTAAATCTAATACCAATAAACAAAATAGAAAATCGGCAAATATACAAAGAGTACAAATGAAAATATAATAAAATTCAGAGATTATTTAAACAGTAGAGGAATAACAGCCACAATAAGAAGAAAATTAGGAAGTGACATAGATGCGGCATGTGGACAACTAAGGAGAAAAAGAGGTGAAAGAAAGTAGGATGAAAGTTCTAGCAAATACCAACCAAGGAAAAAGAAGAGAACAAAACGAAGACTATTATTATGTATCAGATGGTTTTAGTAATTATGATATATACATGTTAGCTGACGGAATGGGAGGCTATAAAGGTGGAGAAATAGCAAGCAAACTTGCAATAGAAGCAGCAAGAAGATACATAGACTCACACTTTGAAGAAATAGAGCATAGCAAAGAAAAAATATTAGAACTAATAAAGACAGCAATGGAGTATGCAAATGAAGTAGTATTTGAAAAATCAAAAAGTGCAGAAGAACTTACAGGAATGGGTACTACTTTGGAAATATGTTTAATATATAATAATAGAGCATATATTGGACATATAGGAGATAGTAGAATATATAGAATTAGAGACAAATTTATGAGGAAACTTACAACAGACCATAGCTATGTAGAAACATTAGTAAAAGGCGGTACAATAACAAAAGAAGAAGCAAAACACCATCCAAAAAAGAATATGCTAATGAAAGCACTGCGGATGTGGCGAAACAGCAGAACCTGATATCATGGTAAAAAATTTCCAATTAGGCGATATCATAATAATGACATCAGATGGACTAACAAACATGGTTGAAGAAAAAGCCATATATGAAATAGTTACAAATAACATAGAAAATAGCGATAAAGAATTAATAAGAATGGCAAATGAAGCAGGTGGTGTAGACAACATTACAGTTGTCATAATAAAAAACTAGGGGAGTGAAGAAATATGAACTTAGAAGGAAGATTATTAGGTAATAGATATGAAATCCTAGAAAAAGTAGGAAATGGAGGCATGGCAACAGTATATAAAGCCAAATGTCATGTATTAAACCGTTATGTTGCAGTAAAAATACTAAAAGACGAATTCACAACAGACGAAGAATTTATAAAAAGATTTAATACAGAAGCACAATCAGTAGCAAGCCTTACACATCCAAATATTGTGTCAGTATATGATGTAGGACATGAAGGAGACTTGTATTATATAGTAATGGAATTAATTCAAGGAAAGACACTTAAAGACATAATTATATCAGATGGAACATTAAATTGGAAATGGAGCATTAATATAGCGATACAAATAGCATCAGCCTTAGAAACAGCCCATAGAAACAATATAATTCATAGAGACATTAAACCACATAACATAATAATCACAGAAGACGGAATAGCAAAAGTAACAGATTTTGGCATAGCTAAATCCGTATCAAATTCGACTATAACAGCATTTGGAACAACACTAGGGTCAGTACACTACTTTTCACCAGAACACGCAAGAGGAGGCTTTACAGACGCCAAATCAGACCTATATTCATTAGGTGTTGTACTATATGAAATGGTAACAGGAAAAGTACCATTTGATGCAGATACACCAGTATCAGTGGCACTAAAACATATGCAAGAAACTCCAAAAGAGCCAATAAAACTAAATCCAGGAATCCCACTAGCAGTAAATAAAATAATAATGAAAGCAATGAGAAAAGATCCAAATCACAGATATCAGACAGCAACTGAAATGCTAAAAGATTTAACATTAGCACTTAAAAATCCAGATGGAGAATTTGTGAACCTTACGAATGCAGATGAAGATTTTCCAACGCAAGTAATACCAACAATAGAAAATAAAAACATAGAAGAAAAAATAAAAGAACAAGATAAGAAAAAAGGCAAGAAAAAGAAAAGCTTTTTCAAAGAACACACAATTTTAGCAGTACTACTAATTCTAATTTTATTATTTGTACTAAGCTTAGGAGGCACATCATTATTCTTCAACTTAACAAGAAATAAAGATGTACAAATACCAAATTTAGAAGGATGTACACTAGAAGAAGCTAAAAAAATACTAAACGAAGCAAAACTAACCTATACAACAGAAGAGAAATATGATGTAGAAATAGAAAAAGACAAAATAATATCACAAAAACCAGAATATAAAGCAGATTTCAAAATAAAAGAAAAATCAAAGATAGAACTAGTAGTAAGCCTTGGGCAAAAAATGGTAACAGTACCTAAAGTAGTAGGAGAAGAAGAAGCAAAAGCTAGAGAACTACTAGAAGAAGCAGATTTAATTGTAAATGTAGAAGAAGAATTTAATAAAAAAGTAGAAAAAGGCATAGTAATAAGCCAAGATATAGAAGCAAAAAAAGAAATAGCAGCAGGAACAACAATAACAATAAAAGTAAGTAAAGGAATAGAAGAAACTACAGTACCAAGTGTACTTGGAAAATCAAAAGAAGATGCGATAAAAGAGTTACAAGAAGCAGGACTAACAATAAGTGCAACATTAACAGAAGAAGACAAAACAAAAAATGATGGAACAGTATTAAAACAAAGTATAGAAGGTGGTCAAACAGTAGAAAAAGGTTCAAACATAACAATAACAGTAAATCAAATACAACAATTAGTAAATGGAACAGTAACAATAAACCTAAAATCAATTAGAAAATATGAACCACAATACTCAAATACAGGAACAAACACAACAGGAAATACATCATTAGGAAATACTAGTGTAACAAATCCACCAAAGAGCTTAAACATTAAAGTAGTAGCAGGAGAAGACATAGTATATAGTGGAACTCATAAAGAAAATGAAACAAATATAAAAGTAAACTTCTCAGGAGTAGGAACAGTAGATATAAAACTATATATAGATGATGTAAGAGTAGATAGAAAACAAGTAAACCTAAATGAGACTAAAACAGTAATATTTGAATAAAAAATGGCGACAAAATCGCCATTTTTTTTATTACGTAGGAAATTACTAGTTTTGCTAGTAATTTCTGGAGTAAAAAGGTTAAGTTACATTGATTCGCCCGAACGAAGTGAGTGGAATTTGGCGAAGCTACTTTTCTTATATATTGACGTGTCAATAATTTTTGAAAATTTCCCTAAAAAATAACTTTATTTTATTAGCGAAAATTTCACCTATGTACAATCTTGAGTAGTCCCGCTCGCCGCGGAGGCAGGCTCAAGATTTAATATTTTTAGTTTTAAATTAAAAATA